>NZ_JACLQM010000002.1:0-201121 GCF_016648655.1 Streptococcus sp. 17.1 | reverse complement strand
ATTCTTGTAAATTGACAGGTTATAATTTCTTCTATCATAACCCTGCACTTGGTTTCTTATTCAGTTCTCAAAGGTCTTTGTCTCTCTTAAGACAACTCCTATATTCTAGCAAATCTAGAATAGCTTGTCAACACTTTTTTGAAGTTTTTTTACTTCTCGTGTTCGCCGCCCCTTCCGAAGCAGCTTATTTATAATATCATCTCTGACTTATCTTGTCAATAACTTTTTTAAAGTTTTTGAACCTTTTCAAGTTTGTGGCAAGTCTGTTAAGACAACTTTTATATCTTAACACCCAAATCAATACTTGTCAATAAATTTTTAAAAAAAATAAAGGAAGCACGTTTCTCAACCTACTTCCCTTTTTTATTATTTAGCTTCAATCAGACCGTAGTTACCGTCTTCTCGTTTATAGAGAACATTAGTTGTATGATCTTCGCTATCAGTATAGATAAAGAAGTCATGACCCAACAATTCCATTTGAAGGATGGCTTCTTCAACATCCATTGGTTTCAACTCAATGTTTTTAGTTCTTACAACTTCAACAACTGGTGCTTCTTCAACTTGTTCGTTATTAAAATCAGCTGAGAATACTTCTCCTGTTGGAACTTTTTCACGATGCTTACGTGCAATTTTTGTTTTGTTTTTACGGATTTGTCTTTCAATCTTATCAACCACTAGGTCAATAGAACCATACATATCTTGCGAAACATCTTCTGCTCTTAGTGTTACAGAACCTGTTGGAATAGTAACCTCTACTTTAGCTGTCTTTTCGCGATAAACCTTAAGATTTACACGTGCATTCAATTCTTGGTCTTCGTTGAAGTATTTTTCAACTTTGCTAAGTTTACTTTCAACATAGTCACGAAGTGCTTCAGTTACTTCGATGTTTTCGCCACGGATACTATATTTAATCATAAAAGACCTCTTTCTCGCTTGTTAGCGTTTTCTTTATCTTTATTATATCCTTTTCATGAAAATTTGCAAGGATTTTTATTATCTAGCTAGTGAAAAGGTCAAAACTTCTTTAATACCTATACCTTCTAACAGTTGAACCATCTGATATAAAGTGGAACCCGTTGTATAGATATCATCCACTATAATAATCTTATCTGGTAGATTTATACCTTCCTTGAGATAGAAGGCATTATCTTGACTTAGACGCTCCTCGCGTGTTTTTGAGGATTGCTTCTCAATATCTCTTTTCTCAAAGATATCCCGATAGGGAATTCCCTCTATCAATCCCTCAACTTGGTTGAATCCTCTTTCTGCCAAGCGTTCTTCCGATAATGGGACTGGCACTATGGTATAACCTTTCTTCAAAAATGGTTTTAAGTTGTTTTTAATATCTTGTTGAAATATTTTTCTAAGACAATAGTCTCCCATAAATTTATAGCGACTAAAATACTCTTTCATATTTTCCTCATATCGATAAATAGCAAGGTGCTTAGGAATATAGCCTTTTTTCATCCAAAGTTTACAATCAATACAAGCATCTCCATATAACTCTTTATTACAATTTTGACATCTTTCTTTTGAGAGGTTTTTAAACTGATGTTTACAAGATCGGCAAGAGTACTCTTTTCTTTGGTTAAACATAATGAGGTCTCTTAATTTTGGTAGTGATTCAATCCAATCATTACATAGCAGACACTTCATTGTTAAACCCTCCTTTTTTATTCATAACCTTTATCTCTTCTCGACACCGAAGCATTGATTTGGATAGTCCTTCATGAAAGAAATAAAGCTTTCCTGTCGGTCTATCTGGTGATCTTCCAACTCGACCTCCAATCTGAATAAGACTCGAACTAGTATATAAGTGATGATTTGCCATACAAACAAAAACATCTACTTGTGGAAAGGTTACACCACGTTCGAGGATAGTTGTTGTAACTAAGATAGACAGTTCTTTTTCTCGGAACTTCTCTACGATAGTTGAACGCTTCTCGCTTTTTGAGGAAACAAAGGCCATTTTTTCATCTGGAAGATATTTTTGTAGAATACTTGTAAACTTTTCACCTATCGCTATATTTGGAAAGAAGATTAATAGAGGAAATTTTGATTTACGTTGCTTTTTAATCTGATAAAGAAGAGGTCTTGGAAGCTTGTCTCTTGTCAGAGATTTTTGTAATCTGCCCTGCCAGAAGAATTTAGGAAGTACTAAAGGATTTCCATGGAAACGTCTAGCAAGGTGATGCTTTTCTAAAGTCCCAAGTCGAACTTGCTCTTCTAAAGATAATGTTGAAGTCGCTGTTAAGTAAATAAATCGACCTGTTTCGGTCTTCGCCTGTTCTACAGCATGATTTAACATGACATTTCCTAAAAAAGGATATGCGTCTACTTCATCTACAATAACTAAGTCAAAACTCTGGTAAAACTTTAGTAGTTGATGTGTGGTAGCTATTACAAGCGGACTACCATCATATGGTTCACTCTCAGCATGAAGCAGGGAAATACTACAAGTAAAATCCCTCTTCATACGTAGAAATAATTCTCGACAAACATCAACCCTAGGACTTGCGATAGCTACATGACCTTTATTTTCCAGAACATAGGCAACGATGTTATAAATCATTTCTGTCTTACCAGCACCGGTCACAGCATGTACGAGACTATCTTTCTGTTTTTGATAAGTTCTCAAAAGTTTCTCTGAGACCTTAGCTTGATAGGGAGTCAGTTCTCCAAACCACTTCAAAACAGGAAATTCAATTTCTGATGTTTTGGAAGGAAAATAATAAAGTTCTTTTCCTTCTTGGTTTCTACCAAAGACAATACATGCTCTACAATAATACTGACCTCCCGGTAATTGCCAATCTTCCTCTATCCGACTGTAACATCTTTTACATCTAAGTTGTTTATCGACCTTTATCATACTTTCTAATGTTAAAGCCTCTGGGTGATAGTTCACTGACAATTGCTCTTTCGTAAATAGTCGTCCATAATATTCTTTAGGTACCATATCTTTCTATTCGAAAATATGTTTGAATTCATCTTTTTATGATAAAATTTTTTTATGGATTACAAAACTATTGCCAACGATGGAATCGTTGAAGAAGAAATAAAAAAATCTCGTTTTATTTGTCACTTGAAACGTATCAGCAGTGAGGAAGAAGGAAGAGAATATATCGCTCAGATTAAGAAACAGCATCACAAGGCCAATCATTCTTGCTCTGCAATAATCGTTGGTGATGATGGCCAAATTAAGCGTTCCAGTGATGATGGTGAACCTTCTGGAACAGCTGGGGTTCCTATGCTTACTGTTTTAGAAAAACAAGGTCTTACTAATGTCGTAGCAGTTGTGACTCGTTATTTTGGAGGAATCAAGCTTGGGGCAGGTGGTCTTATCCGAGCTTACTCTGGTAGCGTTGCCCATGCTATTGAAGAGATTGGCCGAGTTGAAGTCAAGGAATTAACAGGACTAACCGTAGAGTTAACCTACTCTCAATACCAAGTCTTTTCCAACTTCCTTGAAAAAGAAGGACTCCAAGAATTTGATACAACTTTCTTATCAGATGTTTCTACTACTTTATTTGTCGAAGAGTCTGAGATTGAAAGACTCGGTCAGGAACTAACCGAATTCTATCAAGGGAAAGTTACTTATGAAAGATCTGGAAAGAAAATCGTTGAAATTCCTATCTGATAGTCAAACGTTATCACAGTGATAAAGAAGATGTATTTTACAAGTTGGCCCTACCGTCGTATACTTAGAACCATCAATCAAAGATTAAGAGGATTTTAAATATGACAATTTACAACTCAATTACCGAACTTGTTGGAAAAACACCTGTTATTAAACTTAACTCTATTGTTCCAGAAGGATCAGCAGATGTTTACGTTAAACTCGAAGCATTCAACCCTGGTTCTTCAGTAAAAGACCGTATTGCTCTTCGTATGATTGAAGATGCTGAAAAAGCTGGTACGATTAAACCTGGTGATACCATTGTTGAACCAACTTCAGGTAACACTGGTATCGGTCTTGCTTGGGTCGGTGCTGCTAAAGGCTATAAAGTTGTTATCGTAATGCCTGATACAATGAGTGTTGAACGTCGTAAAATCATCCAAGCTTATGGAGCTGAGCTTGTTTTGACTCCTGGTAGCGAAGGAATGAAGGGTGCAATTGCTAAGGCTAAAGAAGTTGCTGCTGAACGCAATGGTTGGGTACCTCTTCAATTTGCTAACCCATCAAACCCAGCTGTTCATGCGGCTACAACTGGCCAAGAAATTCTTGAAGATTTTGGTGCAGAAGGTTTGGATGCTTTTGTTGCTGGTATCGGTACTGGTGGTACTATTTCAGGTGTTTCAAAAACCCTTAAGGCTGCCAATCCAAATATCAAGGTTTATGGTATCGAAGCTGACGAATCTGCCGTCTTGAATGGTGATAAACCAGGACCACACAAAATCCAAGGTATCTCAACTGGTTTCATTCCTGACACATTGGATACAAAATCATATGACAGTGTTGTGCGTATTCCTTCTGATGAAGCTATCGCAACATCACGTACATTGGGTAGCCAAGAAGGCTTCCTAGCTGGTATCTCATCAGGTGCTGCTATTGCTGCTGCCCTAAAGGTTGCCGCTGAGCTTGGCGAAGGCAAAAAAGTCTTGACACTCTTGCCTGACAATGGTGAGCGCTACCTCTCTACAACACTTTACGATTTTCAAGACTAATAAAAAAGAAGCTGGAGCATAGTGCTCTAGCCTCTTTTTATTGTATAAAGTTAAACCTGTAGTTCATTAATTACTAGAAAAAGTAAGGATTTTAATCTTATTTCCACTGAACTGTTCCTACAAACTTTCTGTTTTTTTATCCTTGTTATTAGTCTAACTCTTTTGCTTCTGTTTCTGCAATTTCAGTAACTGTAAATCCTGCTTCTACAAAAACCTTCTTGAGTTGTTCAATCCCAATCTCTCCTTCAACTTGAAGTTCAACACGAAGCACAGTGTCATTTTTAGGGGCAACAATTGTACGTTCGATGTTGAGATTCTCACTAGCAATAAGGTTCGCAATTTTTTCCAAAACACGTGGAGTATCTGTAACTTCCAACCCAATACGAATTCCAGCTTGACCATAACCAGAAATTTCCAAGAAAGCACGAAAGACATCTTTATCTGTGATAATTCCTGAAATTTGGTCATTGTCCACAACTGGAAGGACTCCAACCTTATTTTGAAGCATGATATAGATTGCATCCTCAAGGCTAGCATATTTGGAAACAGTAAGGACATTCTTAATCATGATATCTCCTACTTTTGTCTTATTAAGGAGATAGTTCATTTCATAAATTGACAAGCTTGTTGCTTTTGATGGTGAGGCCTCCGCCATTGTACCTTCTGTAACAAGCCCAACAAGTTTATCGTGTTCAATTACTGGCAAACGGCGCAAACCTTTCTCACGCATAATATCTGCAGCTGCTGCAACTGTTGTTTCTGGTGAGACATAAACTACACGTTTCGTCATAAAATCTTTTACTGCCATGTTTCATTTTCCTCCGAATGATTTCTTACTTGTATTATACCACATTAAGTGAAACCGATTGCAATATTTTACTGAAAAATTAGTATTTTACAATCAGCATGAGACGATAGAAAAACGCCCTTGGGCGCTTTTTCTTATCCTCCAAGATAGGCTTTACGAACTTCATCTGATGCAAGAAGTTCTTCACCAGTACCTGAAAGAACCACTTTACCAGTTTCAAGAACATAACCACGATCCGCAATTGACAAAGCCTTATTGGCATTTTGTTCAATCAAAAGAACTGTAGTCCCTTGTGTCTTAATATCTTCGATAATATCAAAAATTTCTTGAATAAAGATTGGAGCAAGTCCCATTGAAGGTTCATCCAAAAGCAAAAGTTTTGGACGACTCATAAGGGCACGACCCATTGCAAGCATTTGTTGCTCACCACCAGAAAGTGTCGCTGCATCTTGATTCTTACGTTCTTCTAGACGTGGGAAACGTTGGAAGACTTTTTTCAAGAGAGCTGCGTTCTCTTCTTTATTTGTATGAAGGAAAGCTCCCATTTCAAGATTTTCCATTACGGTTAATCCTGCAAATACATGACGTCCCTCAGGTACTTGAGCCAAACCTTCGGCAACAATCTTACGTGCTGGTGTTTTGTGGATGTCGTTTCCAAGATAAGAAATGGTTCCCTCAGTTGGACGAACAAGACCTGAGATGGTACGAAGAATTGATGTCTTACCTGCACCGTTAGCTCCGATAAGAGTTACGACTTCACCTTCATTAACTTCAAAGCTGACGTTTTTTACAGCTTCGATCGATCCATATTTAATTGAGAGATTTTCAACTTTCAACATTGCCATTATGCTTCACCTCCCAAGTAAGCTTCAATAACGCGTTTGTTATTCTTAATTTCATCAGGTGTTCCTTCGGCAATCAAGCGTCCATATTCCAAAACATAAATACGTTCAGTAACATCCATGACCAAACTCATATCGTGCTCAATCAAGATGATGGTAATTCCGAAGTCTTTTTGAATTTGACGAATATGAGCAGTCAATTCAGCCGTTTCTTGTGGGTTCATACCCGCAGCTGGTTCATCAAGGAAAAGAATTTTTGGTTCTGTTGCAAGTGCACGAACAATTTCCAAATGACGTTGTTGTCCGTAAGCCAAGTTTTTCGCAAGTGTATCTGCCTCACCATCCAAATTGAAGATAGCCAACAGTTTCATAGCTTTTGCTTTTAACTCTTCTTCACTTGAATAGTACTTGGGCAAACGCAAAAGAGATGCAAAGAAATTTGAAGGTTGCTTATTTGATAAACCAACAAGAACGTTTTCAAGTACAGTCATGTCTTTGAAAAGACGGATATTTTGGAAAGTACGTGACAAACCGAGTGAAGCGATTTTATAAGGTGCTTTACCGTTTAGGACTGTACCATCAAGTATAACAGTCCCTTCACTTGGCTCATAGACACCAGTCAAAAGGTTAAACAAGGTTGTTTTACCAGCACCATTTGGTCCGATAAGCCCAACCAACTCACCTTCATTGAGTTCCATTGAAACATCACCAACGGCAGTCAAACCACCGAAATTTTTAGTCAGATTTTTAACTTCAAGAAGTGCCATTTTTATTTGCCCTCCTTAGATTTATTGAAGAATTTTGAGAGATAGAGTTCTTTTGTTCCAAGAAGTCCACCTGGACGGAAGAGCATTACAAGAATCAAAGCCAAGGCGTAAATAATCATACGAAGGTTTGAAACATTTTGTAGGAACATGTTGATAATACCAAGAACAACAGCGGCAATGATAGTACCTGTGATAGATCCAAGACCACCAAGAACGGCAATGATAAGGTAATCAATTGATTTCATGATGGTGAAGTCTTTTGGCACGACTGTACCGATGTAGCTGACATAAAGTGAGCCAGCAATCGCTGAAATCATGGCACCGATAACAAAGATAAGAACCTTCATTTTTGTGACATTAACACCCATTGACTCAGCAGCAATTTCATCTTCACGAAGAGTGATTGCTTGACGTCCAGTTGCTGAACGTAAGAAATTAAGCACCAAAATTGTAATGATTACCACAAAGAAATAAATTACAGGCCAACTAGTATAGGGAAGGATACCTGTCAAACCAGCGGCACCATTGGTCAATTCACCACCATTAACGATAATGATACGGATGATTTCAGCCATACCAAGAGTTGCAATGGCAAGGTAGTCACCTTTCAAACGAAGGGTAGGTAGACCAAAGATAAGGGCAACAATAGCTGCGATGATGACACCGACAACCATTGAGAGGTAGAAACCGTCATATGTTGGCATCATACCAGTGATGATAGCTGATGAATAGGCACCAATTGCCATGAAACCAGCTTGCCCAAGTGTAAATTGCCCTGAGAAACCAAGAACCAAGTTAGTACCAAGTCCCATAAGGATTGAGATTCCAATCCCCATTAAGATTTGGATATAGTAAAGGTTCATGATACCTGAAAGTTCAAGAGCTTTCAAAACAAGGAAGAGCCCAATGATAAGACCAAACCAAATAAGGTTTACTTTTAGATTTTTCTTCATGTCTTACACCTTCTCTTTCACATTTTTACCGAGGATACCCGCTGGGCGAACCAAAAGGATAACAATCAAGACACCATAAACGATGGCATCACGGTAACTTGACAAACCAATTGCAGTTGATAATGTCTCCAAAATACCGATAACAAATCCACCAAGTGCTGCACCAGGGATAATACCGATACCACCAAGAACAGCGGCAACAAAGGCTTTAATACCTGGCGTCATACCCATAAGAGGTTCGATAGAGTTATAGTAAAGACCAATAAGGACACCCGCTGCCCCTGCTAGTGATGATCCAAGAGCAAAAGTGAAGCTAATAGTGTTATTAACATTAATACCCATCAATTCAGCGGCATCACTGTCTACAGATACGGCACGCATAGCTTTACCCATCTTAGTCTTTTTAACAATCAATTGAAGAGCAACCATAAGCACAAGCGCAACTACCAAGATAAGCAATTGCACATTTGTTACAGAGATTGATCCAAGATGATAAGTCTCAATTGCAATCTTTTGAGGGAATGAACGTGTATCTGCCCCTACAAATAGAACCATGATGTACTCAAGGAAGAATGAGACACCGATAGCTGTAATCAAGGCAGAAATACGTGTCGAATTACGGAGCGGGCGATAAGCCAAGAACTCAATAACAACCCCTAAAATCGCACAGACAAGCATAGCAAAGACAAGGGCAACCCAGAAATTCATTCCAAGGCTATTAATCGCATAGTAACCAACGAAGGCACCCATCATATAGATGTCTCCATGGGCAAAGTTAATCAATTTGATAATCCCATAAACCATGGTATATCCAAGGGCAAGTAGGGCATAGATACTACCCAAGATAATACCATTGACTAGTTGTTGGGGAAGTTGTTCAAAAAACATATATAACCAAACTTTCTAGTTCATTTTCAGTATAGATAATAGATTATTTTTCAATTTCAACGGCTTCCGCTGAAACTTCTTCACCATTATCTCTTTTAACCATAAGAGCTGCTTTAATAGGGTTATGATCCTTATCAATCGTCATTTTACCAGTAACCCCGACAAAGTTTTTCAAATGTGCTAAGTTATCAGCAATATCAACTGATGTTTTCGCATCTTTAGATGCTTCTGCAATCATATAAACTGAATCGTACGCTAGAGCAGCAAACATATTTGGTTCAGTTTTGTAAGCTTTTTTATATGCTTCGATGAATCCTGATGCTTTGTCAGAAAGAGAAACATTTGTTGAATATCCTGATACATAGTAGACGTTTGACGCATTCTTTTTACCTGCAAGCTCAGTGAATTTCGCATCACTGAATCCATCAGGTCCAAGGATTGGTTTATCAATTCCAAGGTCACGTGCTTGTTTAGTGATAATACCAGTCTCAGTATAGTAACCAGGCATTACAATCGCATCATAATCAAGGTCTTTAAATTTAGTCAAAGCTGACTGATAGTCCTTGTCACCTGAAGCAAAGGTAGCTTCAGTAACGATTTTACCTTTATATTCACGCTTGAATTCATCTGCAATCCCCTTAGCATAATCCGAAGCATTATCATAGTAGAGAACTACTTTCTTAGCATTCAAATTACTGTAAGAATAAGCTGCCAAAACTTTACCTTGGTAGCTATCTTTAAAGGTTGTACGGAAAACAAATTTCTTAGCTCCGTTAGCATCTACCGTAAGGTCATCCTGAGTACCAGAAGGTGTCAACAAAGGAACCCCTGTTTTTTGTGATACGAGGCTAGCCGCAGCGACAGCACCTGATGTCGCTGGACCAACGATAGCATTTACATTACTCTGAATAGCCAAGTTCGTTGAAGAGGTTGAAGCTTCAGCGTTTTCAGATTTATTATCTTTTGTGACAAGCTCAAGTTTTTTGCCATCGACGCCACCAGCTTTGTTAATTTCATCAACAGCCAACTTAATACCATTTTGCTCTGCCTTACCATAGGCTGCAACGGCACCTGTCAACTCCATATTAACACCAATTTTGATGGTATCGCCAATCTTAGTACCATTGGCATTAGCAGTCACATCTGGTGACTTGCCACAGGCAACCAAGAAAATGGAAGCAAAAAAGGCTAACACAATAAGTGTGATCTTTTTAGACATAAGATTTCTCCTTAATATTTTCTTAAAAAAGTCCACCTTATAGCTTACAGAATTATCAGACAATTGTCAACTACACATAACTAAGCTTTAGCCACAGTAATCGTTTCCATTACTTTAAGAATAACTTTTTGAAAATAAAAAAACTTTTCTCCTATTAAAGAGAAAAGTTCTTAAACGGTTCAGGAACTGAGGTGTCGTAGCGTTCCAGACTACCTACAAAGTCCATATCAATATCAGAATAGTAGGAAGGCAGAACTTTTTTCACTGCTTTCATTCCATCGAGCTCTTTCAAAATATCCTCGACCTTGTCCTCATCTACATAAAGGTGCACATAACGCATCATATAAGAATGGTAGACAACATCCCCAAACTTGGTAATTTTACGTAAGTCTCTATTGTAGTATAAATAAACAATAATGCCTTGACGCTTAATCATGACTCATTTTCTCCTTTATGTTAGTGTCTCCCTTTTTATGATGCGGTTTGTGAGGGGCAAGAGGTAGCCCAGAATCGATAAAAATCTGGTCTGAAACAGCTTGGGCAATCTCCTCACCAAGATTGGCTAAAATAGTCTGCAAATCGAACTCTGCCTGACGATAGCCAATAACCACCTCGTTCAAATCAATTTGGCGCTTCATTCGCAAAACCTGACGTTTCAACTCTCTCACATCTGGTCTAAAAGCTTCGTACTCCTTAGCAGTATCATAGCTATCCTTTAATTCCTGAAATGCAAAGAGTTGCTCTTGAAGTTCTCTGTCATTTTCGAATTTCTGGCGTTTCAAACGGTAATTTTCTACCTCAGGTAGCTTTAGAAAATACGAAACAAGACAATCTATAGCTTGATCAATAGCAAGCAACTCCTTATTGATTATTAACATGTTTTCTATTATAACACAAAAAGCCAGATGAAACGGTCCTTATACAACCGATTTGCATCTGACTTTTATTTAAGACAAGCTCAGTCTATTTTAATTGGTTATTAGCCATGATTTCATCGATAAAGCCATATTCAAGCGTTTCTTGGGCACTCATCCAATTGTCACGTTCAGCGTCTACATGAACTTTTTCAATTGGCTGTCCAGAATTATCCGCCAAGATTTGCTCCAAGTTATTACGTGTCTTGAGCAAGTGTTCAGCTGCGATAGCCATGTCTGTTTGTTGCGTACCGCCACCAGTACCACCCATTGGTTGGTGAATCATGTACTCTGCATTCGGCAACATGAAACGTTTACCTTTTGTACCGCTTGAAGCGATAATTGTTCCCATAGATGCTGCCATCCCCATAACGATAGTCTGAACATCAGACTTGATGAAGTTCATTGTATCAACAATGGCAAGACCTGCCGAAACGGATCCACCTGGTGTATTAACATAAAGATAGATATCTTTTGTATTGTCTTGAGCATCCAAGAACAAGAGTTGGGCGATAATTGAGTTTGCCATATTATCTTCAACAGGACCTGTTAACATGATGATACGATCCTTGAGCAAACGTGAGTAAATATCATAAGAACGCTCACCGCGTGATGTTTGTTCAATTACTACAGGAATCATATGAATCCTCCTTTTAATATTGTCTTGATGCTATTATATGATTTTAGTCAAATTAGGTCAAATAAAAAACATCATTCTTAGCACTCTTTCTGAAAGAGTGCTAAACTTCCCTAAACCAATCTCACTTAAAACTTATTAATCTAGTAAAAAAAGGGAAATTTTCCCTTTTCAACTTATTTTGTACCAAAGAGACGGTCACCTGCATCTCCAAGACCTGGAACAATATAACCGTTTTCATTAAGTTTCTCATCCAAAGATGCTGTGTAGATATCGATATCTGGGTGAGCATCTTGCAATTTTTTGACACCTTCTGGTGCTGCAACTAAGCAAACAAACTTGATATTAGCTGCACCACGTTTTTTAAGTGAGTCTACTGCCAAGATTGCTGAACCACCAGTCGCAAGCATTGGATCTACTACAAAGATCTGACGTTGATCAATGTCTTCTGGTAATTTAACTAAGTACTCAACTGGCTCAAGAGTTTCCTCGTCACGATACATACCAATATGACCAACTTTAGCTGCTGGTACAAGGCTAAGGAAACCATCGACCATACCAATACCCGCACGAAGAATTGGAACAATCGCCAATTTCTTACCAGAAAGTTGTTTTTGTACAGTTTTAGTAATTGGTGTTTGAATTTCAACCTCTTCGAGAGGAAGGTCACGAGACACTTCGTAACCCATGAGCATAGCAATTTCATTAACTAGCTCACGGAAGTCCTTAGTAGAAGTATCCTCACGACGGAGGATTGAAAGTTTATGTTGAATCAGTGGATGTGAAATAACTTGAAATTTACCCATAATAGTTTCTTCCTTTGCTTTATATTCACTCCATTATATCAAAAAGGCAAAAAAAACGCTTGCTTTACTGCAAACGTTTTTGAAAAGGATTATTTTTTAGGCAAATGAATCTTTCCTGTGACCAAACCATAGCCAAGAAGAGCTAGACTTGCAATTGCTGCAAAGATAGTCGCCAAGATTGAAAGAATGTTGCTCTTTGAACCTTCTGAATCACTTGGTGTCTTAGGAGTCGTAGCAAGTTTGGCAGCAACTTTAGTATTGTTGTCTTTACTTGACTCATCAGACTTAGTTACTTCATCAGCTTTAGCGACTCCGTGAGACTGAACTTCCTCTTCAGACTTAGCTGGTTTTGGAGCTTCTGTTTCAGTGACAGACTCTTCTTTAACAGGAGTCGTTGAAACAGTTGGTCCAGTTGCTACAATAGCCTCTGGTACTGGTGACGCAATCTCTGTAGCTTGAGCTACTGGACGACGGTCCCCCACAGAACTCTCTGTTGAAGGTTTCGCAGGAACCTCTACATGATGATCATCTGATGAATTATTATCATTAGATGGGCGGTCTGTGAAATAAGGGAACGGATTACGAACTGGAGAATCTGGATTCGTCGGCGTTGCTGGTTTATCTTCTTTATTAGTTGATGGTTGATTATTGTCTGCTGGTTTAGAAGGTGTATCTGGTTTGTTAGACTTATCATCAACAGAATGATTACCTTCTGTTGGATTTACTGGTGTTTCTGATTTATCTGATTTCTTGTCTTCACCATCTTTAACAGTTACAGTTAAGACACCGCGAGCTTCAGAAACGCCCGGTGAACCATCAACTGTAGGATAAGTATGTGGTTTAAGACCATAATCTGACACTGCATAATAATCTACGTTATAGTCCTCATTTGGCAATTTAGCACTGTTTTGATCGGCCACGTGTACCAAGCTTTCACTAGATTTATCCCAAATCCAGTCCCCTTGGTTGGTCATCTTAGGAAGAACTTCTGTAGTATCATCTTCATTCATCTTAATGAGGAAGCTTGGAGCCCATGTCGATTTATTCTCAGCACCAGCAATACCACCACGGTTAGTCATGTAAGAAGTTACCAAAAGAGTATCTGATGATCCTTCAACAGGAACCGCATAGTAAGAATAGGTAGATGTACGCCAGTCAGCTGGTACAGAGGCTGTCAAAACCACACCTGAGCCATTAAGTGGACGGTATTCTCCACGGAGGCTATCTGATACGAATCCAAGCATAACAACGTCATCACCGACAGCTTCACGCGCTGCTACTGTACCTTCAGCATCCGTAGATTTATTGATACGTGAAGCAGTGAAGAGGTAATACTTGTTACCCATCTTAACAACACTTGGACGTTCTACTTCATCAGTAACCATGTGGCTAGTAACAAGTGGTGTGTATAGTTCAGCTACAGATGGATTTTTCTCATTGTCATCAAGTTTCAAGATACCAATAGAACCATTTGCCCATGAAGCAAGGTTATAAAGGTGTTTATTATTGACAATATTGAGGAATGACTTAAGGTTAAAGGCGTCATCTCCTCCATAGTTTGACCAGTTGTAGATTTGTTTTTCGCCTTGGTAGTTTTCATCACCTGTATTTGATTCGAAAATAAGGTAACGGCTACCGTTATCTTCAATGATGTGTGGGTCACGAAGACAGTAGTTATCTGTACGGTCTGGATTTCCATCGTGGTTGTGGTCATCGTTGAAAGTACTCATGAATTTTGGATAACTTTGATAATGATAGTTATCCCCACCAAAGAGAATGTGGTCATTTTCAACTGACTTAATAACAACTTCGTCGTTTTCAACAGCTAGGTTAAGTGTAGCACTAGCCAATTGTTGCCAGTTCAATTTACCGCCGCTAGTATCATTCTTAGTGTAGTAAAGTTGGATACTACCGTCAGAGTTTACCGTCGCTGAACCTGACCATTGTTGGTCATCTTCAAGGGCATTATAACCAAAGATTGGACCCGCATTTTTCCAATGTGTAAAGTCATTATCTCCGTATTTACTATAGAGCAAGTAAATGTGGTTTGAGTTTTTATTTGGTGCACCGGCCATTGAGATAACCAACTGATAACCGTTCCAGTTGCTTACTACACCTGACTCAGCATCTTGGACTGGCCAAGAATCCCAAACGTCGATTTCTTCTTTTTTCATCGTTTGGGCATCAACAGTGTTGAAAGCAGGCATATTGATGATTGTATCTGCTTTAAAGTAAGGAACTGCCAATTTGCTGTCTTGCTTCAAGAAGCTAGCAACGATATCTTTCAAGTTACGGTAAGTCAAGCTAGTACCTGTACCCTTGATAGCATCATCGCTAAAGTCAACTTTATTAAGTGCTTTAATTTCTTCCTCAGTCAAGGCAACGATTTGATCTGAGGTCATATTATCTTCAACAATAGACTTGATACGACCGTTAAGTTTGCTAAGGTTTGCATTAGCAGCGCTGTTTTCAGTAGGTTTAAGGGCTACTTCAGTGTGTGTATCAGCTGTTTCTGAGCTTGCTGTTGAAGTTGGTGCCTCTACTGCAGCCTCTGATGTATGAGCTGGAGCAGAAACCGCAGCAACAGTTGCTGAAGGTGTTGTTGCATCTGATGAAGATGTCACTACTGTGCTAGACACCTTTTCTTCGACTACTGATGGAGTTGTGTTGCTTGGTTGTGTCTCTGTAACTGGTGTAGTTGCAACCTCTGAATGTGCAACTGAAGATTCAACTGCTTCTGAAGTTGCCACACTTGTTGCTGCTTCACTGGCTACCGTTAGAGATGCTGTGCTTGTTTCTGGTGTTGCTGTCGCAGTAGCTACAGCTGGTGCTGTTTCTGTAACTTGATCAGCTTTTACCTGAGTGGCACCCAAAAATGCCAAGGTACCAACGAGTGCTGATGTTGCCCCTACTGTGGCTACCTTACGGATGCTATAACGCATCTTTTTGCACTCTGCTTGCTTAGGTGCTACTGTATTTGACTGTGAATTAACTGTACTATCCATATAAACTCTCCTTTTAGGTTTTCACATGTTTTATTCTATCATTTTTTAATCTAAATTCCAATCTTTTTTAATGACAAATTGATATTTTTTGTAAAAAACTATTTTTTTGTTAAAATAATAACTATATAAAAAGCAATTTAATCAGGAATTATCACTATATGGAATCAAAATATCCTCCTCTAATCTTTATTCTCATTTTTTTAATTTTATTTTTTGTTTTTATAATAAAAAATGAGAGCGTTAACAATACTTCCACAAAAAACACTAAGACTTCTGTGAGTCAAACCTTTCATCTAGCATCTCATAAAGGATGGTCTAATGACCTACAGACTATCGTCTGGAATCAAGAAAAAAAATACTATGATATCTATTTTCTACATTCTGTAGATGGGGCTACTGATCCTTTTGGACCTAACGGTCAAGATTGGACGCATACAACGACTAAAGATTTTATCACCTATAGTAAACAAGAGACTGCTATACCAGCAAAGGGTGGTGACTCTAAAGAAGGATGGCATTCTGCTTGGACAGGGAGTGTAGTCACAGATAGTCAGGGGATTTCTGGTATCCAAAACGAAGAACCTGTCGCCTATTTTACAGGGCTCATGGATGATGGAAGCCAGGCAATCTATGCTAGTGAGTCAAACGACAAGGGAGCTAGCTTTACTAAAGCCTTAAAAGATGGTAAACCTTTATTGACAAAGGAACAATCCTATAATGGTAAGGACTTCCGCGATCCTTATGTCTTCCACTTCAAAGACAAATTACTCATGTATGTCGCTGAAGGTGACGCCTTAGGTGTTTATCAATCTCAAGATGGTATCAACTGGACCAAAGCAGATAGCAAGGGAGACTCCAAAATCCTACCCGAAACATTTTTTAAGGGTCGTAACTGGCAGGACAACGCTCCTATCGAGTGTCCCGTTCTAAAAACAATGACAACAACTGATGATCGGGACAAGCAAGTTCTCTTTTTTGGAGCTAAGGATACAGCCTCAGGTGAAACAACTGGAACCTACTATACTGTAGGGCATTTAGATGATAAAGGCTTATTTATTGCAGACACAGAAACGAAACGCTTAGATCAAGGCTCAGACTATTATGGCGCTAACTTCACTGGAAGCGATCGAATTGAAGAAAGCAACCATAACCTTATCAGTCTTGGCTGGGTTGGTAATTGGAACTACTTCACGTCAGGCATTCACAGTGACCAAGAGGCCAAGAGTGATTTTCTAAAAACTATCGGTTTTTACACTACACCCAGACAGCTACAGCTAGATAAGAACAATATTATTCAGTCTGCTCCCCTCTATAAAAATGAACAATTAGCCCTCAAAAATCAAAACGGCAACATTTCGAGTCAAAGGCCACTCACCAGTGACAATAGAAAACCTTGGATTGATAAAAGTCACAATCAGAATGCTAATGGCCTTCTTGACCTTGCTGGAAAAAATAGTTCAGGGTATTACCAACTGCATTTTTCAAATATTAAGAAAGAAGGAGGCTATATCTACATTGATATCTGGCAAGGCTCTGATTACGTTAAAATCGCCTACCAAATAACAAGTGGTACCTATCAGGTCTCTGCCTATGCTGCCGAACTGAATAACAGCATGGATGGTAGTCAAACTGCCTCTTCTTACTATTACGATGGTCTCTTAGGTAACGGTCAAGGTTATAAAGCTGACAGTCACTATAAGGAAACTGATAATATCACTATAACGCTTATTACAGACAATCGTAGCTTGGAAATTTTCTTCCCCAATGGCCAAACCTACACTCTAGCCAGATTTAATACCTCTGGCAGGCAGGATGTCAAGGTCTTCTCCACTCAGAAAGATCTTCTATTAAACTTGAAAATCTACGATGTACACTCATAACAATAATAAAAGTGATGCTGTTCGCATCACTTTTATTATTTTCCAAAGACAGAAACGAGACGTTTAACTCCTTCTGCAACAACTGTAGTTGGCGTAGCTACGTTAAAGCGGAAATGTTTTTCTCCTTCAGAACCAAAAGTAATACCGTCATTTAGCACTACCTTGGCTTCTTCTTTAAGCAAACGTCCATGCTCATTATGGTCTTGATCATAAGCTGAAAAATCAAGCCAGACCAAGTAGGTTCCCTCAGGTTTCATGACCTTGATATTAGTCTTTTCACTAAGTTCCTTGGTTAAAAGGTCAATATTAGTTTCAAAGACAGTTTTCAATTCCTCTAACCAAGGTTGCCCATAGGTCAGAGCTGCTTGGGTTGTAATCAAACCAATGGTTGGAATTTCATGTTGATTATTTGCCAATTGCTTTTGTTTAAAGGCTTTACGTAAGTCTTCATTTTCAATGATAGTAAAACTGTTTTTGGTACCAGCAATATTAAAGGTTTTAGTAGCCGAACTAAGCACCAAGGTAAAGTCCTTGTAAGCATCTGAAATGGTATTCATAGAGATGTGCTTATTCCCATATAGAGCTAAGTCTTGGTGGATTTCATCAGATACCAAGAGGACACCATGTTTCTGACACAAATCTGCTACCTTAGTCAATTCTTCTTTAGTCCAGACACGCCCACCTGGATTATGTGGACTACAGAAAACATAAAGTTTAACATCATTCTCGACGATATCACGTTCCAATTGTTCAAAATCAATTTCGAAATGGCCATTAACCTTAACAAGACTATTTTCAATCAACTGACGATTATTCAAACGGACAGAACGAGCAAAAGGCGGATAAACTGGTGTGTTGATGAGAACAGCATCGCCTTCTTTGGTAAAGGCTTGAATAGCTGTTGAAATGGCTGGGACAACACCTTCAATGAGAACAATACTCTCTTTATCAACGACGTAACCGTGTTGATTTTTTTCCCAATTAATGATGGACTGATAAAGCTCTTCACTTGGATAAGGATAACCAAAAATATGTGTCTCAGCATAGTTGATAACTGCATCCCTAATCTCAGGAACAGGTAGGAAGTCCATATCGGCAACCCAAAGCTCAAGTAGTTCTGGATTGCTTTCAGCTTCGTGCCATTTCATGGTATTTTGATCCAAGCGATTTGGTTGTGTTGTAAAGTCATAACGTGTCATAGATAACTCCTTAAAGACTAAGGGCATTTTCCAAGTCAGCAATCAAATCTTGTGCTGCTTCAATACCAATTGAAAGACGAAGCAAGTCGTCTGTCAAACCATAGGAAGCACGCACATCACTTGGAATATCTGCGTGGGTTTGTGTCGTTGGGTAGGTAATCAAGCTCTCGACACCACCTAAGCTCTCCGCAAAAGTAAAGACCTTTAGGGAATTGATAATGGTAGGAATCTTGTCTTGATTAGCCACTTTGAAGGAAATCATACCACCCTTGCCTGGATAGAGGACTTCCTTAACAGCTGGTGACTTTTCTAAGAAAGCAACAACTTCTTGAGCATTGGCTGTTGATGCCTCCATACGAAGTTTTAAGGTCTTAAGACCACGCATAAGCATATAGCTATCAAATGGTGATAAGGTAGGACCAGTCGTATTGAGGTTATAATAAAGTTTATCGTAGAATTCTTGGTTACTAGTCACAACAACACCAGCCAAAACATCATTATGCCCTGATAGGTATTTAGTAGCTGAATGTACAACGATATCAGCACCTTGAGTAATCGGGGTTTGATAGATTGGGCTATAGAAAGTATTATCAACAATAACCACCGCACCCTTGTCATGAGCAATTTTGGCCACTTTTTCAATATCAAACTCAATCATAAGTGGGTTTGTCGGTGTTTCGATGTAGACAATATCGGTATCTTCTGTAATAGCCGCAATCATCTCGTCTTCTGTATTAGTGTATTCAAAAAAGAAGCGACCTTCTTTTTCCTTGTCATTAAACCAACGGAAAGAACCTCCGTAAAGGTCACGCGCAGCTACAACCTTACTGCCTACTGGGAAAATTTCAAAGGCCAAAACAATGGCGCTCATCCCTGAACTTGTCGCAATAGCATAATCTGCTTTTTCAATAGCTGCAAGTGTTTTTTCCACTGTTGCGCGTGTTGGATTTTTAGTTCGTGTATAGTCAAAACCAGTAGAATGGCCAAATTCTGGATGTTGGTAAGTTGTTGAAAAATGAATTGGTGAAGCCAAGGCTCCTGTTGCTTCATCCGAATTGATTCCTGCGTGTGCCAAAATGGTTTCTAATTGATATTCTTGTGTCATAATGTGCCCTTTCTACATGGTAAAGTGGAAATGCTCCATATCTATGACCTCTATTTTATCACTATTTTCTGAAAATAATGGTAAGTTCATCATACGGATTCTTGATAGTTAGTTATAGTTTATTTCTATAACCTAAAAAGACAGATAGATACTAACTCTAATTTAAAATAAGGCCAATTTTTGAGATTGTCTAAAGTAGATTTTCAAGCATCAAAAAGTGCCTGAAACATCATAGTTTCAAGCACTAAAAAACGATTTAAAAGTCTTGCTTCAATCTAAGGTATGCCACTGACTTACTTTTTATCAAATAAGCGATATCTGATTTCTTCCAAAGCCATAATAACAAACGGACAAGCAAGTAAATAGAGCCAATCATCAAGTCCAATAGGCGCGGTGTTAAATAACGTGTGGAAGAAAGGCACGTAAGACAGGATGATAAAGAGAACAATTTCTAAAACAATCCCTAAGCTAATAATCCGATTAGCAAATGGTTTAATTTGGAAAATAGATCCCCTACCCTTACGGCTATTCATAGCCATACCAATTTGGGTAAAGATTATAGCACCTAGAGTCATTGTGGTTGCCTCTCGGTAGAGAGGACCTGAGCTAGCCAAATGGTTTAAGTTACCTTGATTAACCCAATAATTAAGGAAGAAAGCCCCCATAGCTAAGGCTGCTTCAATCAGTCCGTACCAGACAAAAGCTTTAATCAATAGTTGGCGATTGAGTAAGCGGTCTGATAAACGTCTTGGTGGCTTATCCATCACTCCTTCTTCAGGTGGTTCAACCCCCAATCCCAAAGCAGGTACCATATCTGTCCCCAAGTCAATAGCTAGGATTTGCATAACCGTTAAGGGAAGAGGTATGCGTCCCAAAGAGAACAAGAAGAAAGCAGAGGGTACAGCTTCAGGTGTATTGGAATTAAAAATATAAGTCAGGAATTTTTGAATATTTCTATAAACCGCACGACCTTCTTCAACAGCATGTACAATCGAAACAAAATGATCATCTGTTAAGATCATATCCGCAGATTCCTTGGCAACATCGGTTCCCGATACCCCCATAGCTACACCGATATCGGCTTTTTTAAGGGCAGGGGCATCATTAACACCATCACCAGTAACAGCGACAACCTCACCAAGCTCCTGAAGTGCATTGACCACACGGTATTTCTGTTCAGGCACTACACGAGCAAAAACAATTTCCCCTTTAAGCGCTTCTTTGAGCTGGTCGTCATCCATGGCAGCTAGTTCAAGTCCCGAAACAACACGCGCATCATCCCCTTGTACAATTCCGATTTTCTTAGCTATACTGAGAGCTGTCAAACCATAGTCACCTGTTACCATGATAATACGAATACTAGCTCTATGGCATTTTTCAATAGCCTCTCGCACCCCCTGACGTGGCGGATCACTCATGGCAACTAAACCTAGAAAGACCATATTGTCCTCCAGGGTCTGCATGTCCCACCGGTCTTCTCCAATATGCTCGCTATCTAAAGGTCTATAGGCCACAGCTAAAACACGTAGACCATCACGGGCAAACTTATCGTTAGCCACAAGGATAGCCTGACGCTCAGTAGCTGTTAATGATTTAATCAGCCCTTGATTATCATAGTAATCTGAGCAAAGCTCCATCACTTCTTTTGGAGCACCTTTGGTGATAGATATATGATAACTACCATCCAATCCTGACTCAAGCTTATGCACTGTTGTCATCCGTTTACGATCAGAATCAAAGGGAATTTCCTTGATGCGAGGGGCCCAAGTATGATTGTCATTTAAATTTATTCTTGCTTTTTCGGCGAGAACATTAAGACAAGCCTCAGTTGGATCACCTAAAATCGTATAATTGGGATTATCAGCACTAGGAGCTACAACTTGAGCATTACTAGCCAAATGTGAGAATCTGACCAAACGATTAAGGAGCTCATTTTCTTCAAGAGAAACAGGTTGTCCTTCCTGCTCAATCTGCCCTTCCGGTGCGTAACCTAGCCCAGTTACCCCATAACTCTCTGACAAGGTCCACAGGTGGTTAACCGTCATAGCATTTTGCGTCAAAGTCCCTGTTTTATCCGAACAAATAACAGAAGTTGCTCCTAGCGTCTCTACCGAAGACAACTTCTTAACCAAAGCATGATCCTTAGCCATACGCTGAACTGCCATGGCTAGAGAGAGAGTAACTGTGGGAAGAAGTCCCTCTGGAATAAAGGCCACAATCATCCCCAATGCAAAAATAAAGGCTTGAGACAAAGGCTGATGGACAAATAGAGTCGCTGCCACCATAAAGAAGAGACCTACAGATACTGCGATGACCGAAATCTGTTTGGTTAAATGGTCTAGTTCCTTTTGCAGTGGACTTTTTTCCTGAGCTAGGTTTTGCGTCAAGTCTGCAATTTGTCCAAACTCAGTTTTCATACCGATAGCAGATACTATAAAATGTCCAGAACCAGAAGAGACTGTCGTCCCTGCAAATACCATATTGTCATATTCTAACTCAGTCTTGTCGGGAGTCAAATCTGCTTGATCTGACTTATAAATAGGATTAGACTCACCAGTGAGGGCCGATTGATTAACCTGCAAATCTGTCACAGTGACCAAGCGTCCATCAGCAGAAATACGGTCCCCTTCCTCAATGAAAACCAAGTCACCTGGCACCAAGTCTTGAGCTAGAATCTTGTCCTCCTTACCATCACGAAGAACTCGCGCATAGGATGGAAGAAGCTTGTTAAGAGCTGCCGTAGCCTGACTTGCTCTATATTCTTGAATAAAGCTAAAGAGACCATTAATAATGTTGACCAACCAAATTGCAATCCCTAACTCCAAGCTATGAGAGAGCATAGCGATAAAACCACCAGCCCACAATAAGAGAGCCATGAGACTAGTAAAATGTCTGAAAAAGGTCAGCCAAATAGGCTCCGTCTTACTTTCCTTCAATTGGTTAGGTCCATAAGTCGCCTGCCTCTCCTTAACCTCTTGTGAGCTCAAACCTTGACGGCTTGTCTGCAAGACTTGGTAAACTTGTTCAGGAGGATAGGTCCCTAATTTTATCTTTTCTTGTCTAGAATCAGTCATAGTCCTTTCCTCGATTCTAAATCATTAAAACGATTTCATTTTTTCACCACTATTATACTCCTTTTTCAGAAAATATTGAAAAGAAAAAACCAAGCCACACGACTTGGTTTAAATCTTATTTAATATGTAATTTAGCACGTAGGCTAGCTGCTCGGGTGCCAAGCAATTGGTCAGCCATACGAGTTACAAGAGCAAGAATGCCATAGACACCAATTCCAAGGCCTCCTCCAATGATCAAGTAAATCACACTGCCCACACGGCTTGTTGGTGAAAGTACAAACTGGAACACCCCATAGAAGACTGCAACTGGAATAGCCATGAGCACTGTAAGGATACAGATGAGTAAGGCTTTTCTAAACACTGTCTTACGACTAAAGTGCGTAACAGTGTGGAGGCGATTATACATCAGAGCAATTGGAACACCTAAGCCGATGGCTGTTGAAATAACTGGTCCAAGAGCTCCTAGGAAAATAATCAATGGTAACTGTAAGATTCCCTTAACTAAAACCCCAATCGCAAAATAGTTGATAGCTTTACGGGTTTCGAAGATTGCCTGAAGCATAGGTGCTAAAACGCTATACAAGGCCAAGAAAATAACTTGAATCAGACTGGCTACAAAGAGCAAGTGGGCCTGGCTATCTGGTGCCCCGTAAAAAACTGTGTAGAGTGGTTTAGCCAGAATCACTGATCCTGCAATGGCAGGTACAATAAAGAGCAAAAGCAACTGTAGGTTATTGATAATTAGTTTAGCCGCTCCCTTCAAATCCTTCTTAACCATATTTTCTGTCAGGAGTGGGATGCCGACCCCAGCAATAGAAAGGGCAACGGCAATCAAGATCATGGTAATTTTACTCGGGTTTGAAGATAAGTAAGCATATAAAACCTGTAGCTGACTGTTACTATAGCTTGTGAACCGCTCCATAGTACGGATAAAGGTCCATTGATCAATGAGTTGGAAAAGTTGAATGGCTGAGCCAGTAATAATAAAGGGAATGGCTTCCTTAAAGGTTTCAATAACAATTGCAGTCGGATTGATATCTGGATGAACAGCCTGCTTGCCAAAAAGACTCTTGAGCTTGCCCTCCTTCCAAAGGTAGAAGAAAAGCACCCCATAACTAGCCAACATACCGATGAAAGCAGCAAAAGTCGATTGGACAACTGCTGTCACATAATCGCCTGTCCCAATTTTCATGATGAAGAAGGTCGCCAACAGCATCCAAATAACACGGATAATCTGCTCCGCAATCTGGCTTAAAGCATAAGGCTTCATGTTGTTAAAGCCTTGGAAAAAGCCTCGTAAAACAGACATAGATGGGAAAATAACAACTGCCCAAGAAAGACTACGCATTACGCGAACCAGATCCTCATCTCCCCCAGAAAGGTAAGACATCCACGGCGAAGCAAAGTACATGAAAACGCCAAAGATCAATCCGAGACCAATCATGTAATACAAGATACGCTTGAGTAAGAAGAAACTCGTCTCCATCTTTCCAAGAGTGTTGTATTTAGACACCTGTTTGGCAATTGCGACTGGAATCCCTGCTGTAGAAATCAAAAGGAAAAGGGCATAAATGTTATACCCTTGACCAAAGAGGGCATTGGCTTGGTCGCCCTGTTTACCCATCCAAGCATACCAAGGAATAATATAAAGTGCCCCTAATAGACGACTGATAATATTGGATGCTGTCATCCACGCCGTCCCTCTTAGCATCTGCTGCTGCTGTGTGTCAGTTTTAGTTTCAGTCATAATTTTCTTTCTAAAGAATAAAATATAATCTAGTTTATTATAAACTTTTGGCTGTGACTTGTAAAACAAGAACATTAAGGCTAAAATAGGAACTATGATTACTATTGAACAAGTTCTAGAGGTTCTCAAAAAGGACCGTAATTTTCGAGATATTATTGACCAAGACAACTACTACTATTCATGGACTGGAGTGACTTTTGATCATCTTTCTTACGACAGTCGTGATGTCACACCATCTTCCCTCTTTTTTGCCAAAGGGGCTGCCTTTAAGCCTGAATTTTTAGAGAATGCTGTCAAAGCTGGCTTGAGTTTCTACGTGGCTGAAAAAGATTATCAAGTGGGAATTCCTGTCATTATCGTAACAGATATCAAGCAGGCTATGAGCCTCGTTGCTCAGGCCTTCTACCAATACCCCCAAGACAAACTAAAATTGCTGGCTTTTACTGGGACAAAAGGGAAAACAACAGCAGCCTACTTTGCCTTCAATATTCTCAAGCAAAGTCATAAACCTGCTATGCTTTCAACTATGAACACGACATTAGACGGAAAAAACTTCTTCAAGTCTACCTTAACAACACCTGAGAGTTTGGACCTTTTCCGTATGATGGCTGAAGCTGTTGATAATGGCATGACCCATCTGATTATGGAAGTCTCAAGTCAAGCCTATCTGACTAAGCGTGTCCATGGACTGACTTTTGATGTAGGTGTCTTTCTTAACATCAGCCCAGACCATATTGGGCCTATTGAACACCCAACCTTTGAAGACTACTTCTACCATAAGCGTCTCCTCTTGGAAAACAGTCGAGTTGTTATCGTCAATAGCGGTATGGATCACTTTGCTTTTGTCGCTGAGGAAATTGCGGATAAAGAGCATGACTTCTATGGTAAAAACTCCGACAATGCTGTTAAACATGGCTCAGGTTTTAGCTTTAAGGCAAGTGGGAAGTTAGCCGGTGACTATGATATCCAACTCATCGGTGACTTTAACCAGGACAATGCTATGGCTGCTGGTCTGGCCTGCCTACGTCTCGGAGCTAGCCTTCAAGACATCAAAGAAGGAATCGCTCAAACCTCTGTTCCAGGGCGTATGGAGGTTCTAACCCAAACTAATGGAGCTAAGACATTTGTTGACTATGCTCACAATGGGGATAGCCTAGATAAGCTCTTACAAGTCGTAACCAGCCATCAAGATGGCCGTATTAGTCTAATTCTAGGAGCTCCTGGAAATAAGGGTGA
The DNA here is from genome assembly GCF_016648655.1 of Streptococcus sp. 17.1. Lineage (NCBI taxonomy): Bacteria > Bacillati > Bacillota > Bacilli > Lactobacillales > Streptococcaceae > Streptococcus > Streptococcus sp. 17.1. The sequence continues at coordinate 175,376 of NZ_JACLQM010000002.1, read as the reverse complement.
AAGCCGTCGTAAAGACTTTGGGCATGTCCTCAATACCTACCCTGATGTTGATGTCATCCTAACAGCCGACGATCCTAACAAGGAGAATCCTCTTACTATCTGTCAAGAAATTGCCAGTCACATCAACCGTGAGGTACGTATCATTGTTGATCGAGAAGAAGCAATCAAAACAGCAATGTCTGAGACTACAGACTCTAAAGACGCTGTGGTTATTGCCGGTAAAGGTGCTGATGCTTTCCAAATTGTAAATGGTAAACGTGATAACTATGCTGGCGATATTGAAGTCGCTAAAAAATATTTGTAAAGATTTAATTAAAAAGATTCAATGATGTGTCATTGAATCTTTTTAATTCATCTCAATTTTACAAGTTAAAGCAATACTACCGATAACGTCTCAATTGAGGAGGCATGTAAGACTGGACGAAAGCTTCAATTTCTGAAAAATCATCTGTAAAGAGGAATTTTGCTGCTGTTTCAGCCTCTAAAAAGTCATGAGTAACCATGGTATCCAACATTGTTTTCATAGCATCATAATAGCCATTGAGATTGAAGAAAACACAGGGTTTGTCCAGCTTACCGACGCGAGCAGCTGCAATAGCTTCAGAAATTTCTTCCAGTGTTCCTAGACCTCCTGGGAGGGCCATAAAGAGGTCGCCTTGCTCTAGCATGGCAGTCTTTCGTTCTGCCATGGTTTCTACTATGGTCATTGAAGTCAATCCCTCATAAGCTATCTCCCTATCTTTGAGGAATTGCGGCATAATTCCATGAGCCTCTCCCCCATTTTCCAAAACAGTATCACCAAGAACTCCCATCAGCCCCATCTTACTACCACCATAGACTAGAGTATGCCCTTTTTTAGCAATCCACTGGCCCAAGGCAATCGTTGCTTTCTTAAAGCTAGGATTGTCACCCATATTAGCTCCCAAATAGACTGTTACTTTCATTGAAGTCCTCCTTTTTATTCTATTATAACGCAAAATTCCTGCCATAACTGACAGGAATTTTTTCTTAGTCTTTACGCTCCAAATTACGAAGCATTTCATCAATTTTATTACCGTATTCGATAGATTCATCCTTAATGAAGGTTAAATCTGGAATCTTATACATGGTCAATTTTTTACCAAGTTCACGCTTGATTGTCCCAGTAGCCTTTTCAAGCCCAGTTTGTGCTTTTTGGTTATCTGAGGCCAAGGTTGAATGAATAGTGTAAAAAATCTTAGCAGCCGACAAATCACCTAGCATTTGTACATCTGTGATAGTGACATCTTGCACGCGTGGATCACGAACCTTCTTTTGAAGAATTTCATTGACCTCACGTTTGATTTCCATACCAACACGGTCTACACGAAATGAATTTCCCATAGTCTTATCCTTTCTCTCTTATTATGATGGAACAAAAGCCAGGCCAGATGACCTAGCTTTATCTCCTAAGTAAGCTTTTTAAAGCTAACAAAATTAACGTTTAATTTCTTCCATAATGTAAGCTTCGATAACGTCATCAACTTTAATATCGTTGTAGTTTTCAATCATCAAACCACCCTCTTGAGCGTTTCCGACTTCTTTAACGTCATCTTTAAAGTGTTTCAAGCTTGCCAATTTACCATCAAAAATAACGACACCATCACGAATCACACGGGCACTTGAATCACGAGTGATTTTACCACTAGTAACCATGAACCCACCGATTGTTCCGACTTTAGAAACTTTGAAGGTTTCACGGATAATAGCTTCACCCATGACTTTTTCTTCAAACTCAGGATCAAGCATCCCTTTCATGGCATCTTCGATTTCTTCGATAACCTTGTAGATGATGCTGTGAAGACGAATTTCAACTTCATCAGTTTCCGCTTGTTGACGTGCTTGTGGTGTAGGACGAACGTTAAATCCGATGACAACGGCATCTGAAGCTTCCGCAAGAGTAATATCAGATTCGTTGATAGCACCTACCGCTGAGTGAACAACATTAACGCGAACACCCTCAACATCAATCTTAAGAAGGGACGCTGCCAAGGCTTCAACAGAACCTTGTACATCGGCCTTGATGATAACATTAACAGTCTTCAATTCACCGGCTTTAAGGGTGTCAAAGAGGTTATCAAGGCTAACACGATGTGTTTGTTGACGTTGTTTCATAAGGGCACGTTTGGCACGTTCTTCACCGGCTGCGCGAGCTGCTTTTTCATCTTCATAAACGGCAAAATGGTCACCCGCCATAGGCGCTTCGTTCAAACCAGTAATTGAAACTGGTGTTGATGGTGCTGCAGTCTTAATACGACGACCAAGGTCATTGGTCATAGCACGGACACGACCGAAGGTATTACCAACAACGATTGGGTCTTGAACATGCAAGGTACCTTGTTGAACAAGGAGGGTTGCAACCGCACCTTTACCTTTATCCAAACGCGCTTCAATAACGGTACCGATGGCACGAACACTTGGGTCAGCTTTAAGTTCTTCCACTTCAGCCACAAGAAGAACTGTTTCAAGCAATTCTTCAATATTTTGACCAAACTTCGCTGAAATTTCAACGAATTCGCTATCGCCACCCCATGCAGTTGAGATAACGCCATGCTCTGCCAATTCACCGATTACACGCTCTGGGTTAGCACCTGGTTTATCAATCTTGTTAATCGCAACAATGATTGGAACACCAGCAGCCTTAGAGTGGTTGATGGCTTCAATAGTTTGTGGCATAACACCGTCATCCGCAGCTACAATCAAGATAGTAATATCTGTAACAGAAGCACCACGGGCACGCATAGATGTAAAGGCCGCGTGTCCTGGAGTATCAAGGAAGGTGATTTTCTTTCCACCCTCTTCAATTTGGTAGGCACCAATATGCTGTGTGATACCACCAGCTTCTCCAGTCGCAACACGTGAGTTACGAAGGGTATCAAGAAGGGTTGTTTTACCATGGTCAACGTGTCCCATGATAGTAACAACTGGTGCACGTTCTACCATAGCATCTTTATTGAGGTAGTCTTCGTCAACAAAGAAACGTTCGATATCAGCATTATCGACTTCTTCTTTCTTGGTTGCCTCAATACCGTAGTCAACCATCAACAACTCAATAGTATCCCCATCAAGAGATTGGTTCTGAGTTGCCATAACACCCATCATGAAGAGTTTCTTAACAATTTCAGCTGGCTCACGTTTAATACGTTTTGCGATTTCTGCAACCGTCATGCCTTCAGTATATTCAAATTCTTTTGGTAATTCATGGAATTTACGCTCTGTTACTGGTTTTGGAGCTGAATTACCACGGTTATTTTTACCTTTTTTATTTTTGTTTTTATTCCAGTTACTATTTCGTTGATTTCTCACTTGGTTTTGATTATTCCACTTATTATTTCTTGTTTGCTTAGGTCCATCTTCATTCTCGCGACGATTATCACGTGATTTATCTGGACGTGCCTTTTTACGACGTGTATCTTGTGCTTGCGCAGCTGGAGCTGGTTGAGCAACCGGTGCTGGTTTGGGAGCTGGCTTAGCTTCAGCAACTGCTTTTTGAGCAGCAACTTCAGCCTGTTGTTTTTCTTTTCTTGCCTTTTCTTGCTCTTTCGCACGGCGTTGCTCTGCAGCTTTTTCTTCACGGAAGCGTGTTTCACTTTGACGTGAATATTCTGCATTTTGCTCTGCTTTCAAGGCTGCTGCACGCGCTTTAAAGTCAATACGTGGTCCTGCCTGATTGTTGCGGGCAGCATCGTTACGTTTATTTCGACCTTGATCATTGCGCTGTTTACCTTGGAAATTACGGTCACGATTACTATTGTTACCGCGGTTCCCATTATTACGGTTGCCTTGACCATTTCCATTTTGGTTGCGACGATCATTATTCTGACGTTTACCTTGATCGTTCCCTTGTTGATTTCGGTTACGATTACGGTTGTCACGGCCTCCGCCGTTTTGACGACGCTCTGCTTCTGCCTTGGCACGTGCTTCACGTTCTGCCTTAAAATTACGGCTTTGTGGTTTTTTCGGAGTCGCAGGGGCTTCTTTGACTTCAGCCTTTGATGTTTCTTTAGCTGGAGCTGATTTGGCAACAGGTACCTTATCAACCTTAGGCGCTACCTTTTCCTTTTTAGGAGTTGGTGTCGCTTTAGGAGCTGGCTTGCTTTCAGCCTTAGCTGTTACCCCTTTTAAACTTGAAGTGATACGATTAGCATCAGCTTCTTCAACTGATGAGGAATGGCTCTTCACAGAAAGACCAAGTTCTTGAGCTTTTGCAACAACAACCTTGCTTTCTACACCAACCTCTTTTGCGATTTCATATAATCGTTTCTTTGACACGTGATGTCCTCCTATTCTTTATTCCATAAGAGTCCTCATTTTCTTTGAAAATCCAGCATCAACTACAGCAACCGTTTTTCTTGGTTTACCAATAGCCATGCTTAATTCCAGTGCGTTAAACACTGTGGAGACTTCTATATTATAGTAGTTACATTTATCAGTCGTCTTTTTAGTCACGTTACTACCAGCATCATTGGCAAGAAAAACTAGTCTCGCCTGTCCTGATTGAACTGCCTTGATGACAAGTTCTTCGCCAGAAATAAGCTTTCCAGCTCTTTGTGCTAGTCCCAACATATTTGACAATTTTTCTGTGTTATTCAAGACCTAACTCTCTTCTTTTGACCTTGTGATCCACATAAGCAATGAGTTCATCATAAAAACTTTCAGGAACATCCATGGAGAAACTATGGTTAAAAGCACGTTTCTTTTTAGCTTGGAGAGCTTCTTCATTATCTAATTTAATGTAAGCACCTCTGCCATTTTGCTTTCCTGTTGGATCAATGAAAATCTCACCATCTTTAGTTTTTACGATGCGGAGCAAATCACGTTTATCAATGATTTCTCCTGAGACAACTGATTTGCGTAAAGGTATTTTTCGTGTTTTAGCCATCAAACACCTCTATGTTCTTCTTATTCTGCTTCTGTTGTTTCAATTACTTCTTCTGTTGTGACTTCAACAGGTGTAGCATCTTCTGCAACAATCTCGTCAACAACTTCCTCAGTAGCAGCCTCAGCTTTTTCAGCTTCGAGTGCTTCATATTCAGAAGCTGACTTGATGTCAATACGGTAACCAGTCAAATGAGCTGCCAAACGAACGTTTTGTCCACGACGACCAATTGCAAGAGATAATTTGTTATCTGGTACAACTACTGTCGCACGTTTGCTATCATCTTCGTCGAAGAGAACATAGTCCACTTCAGCCGGTGCAATAGCATTGTAGATGAATTCAGCTGGATCTTCAACCCATTGAATAACATCAATATTTTCCTCAACAGGAACTTCAATACCTGTCTTAGCATCCAAACGTGTTGGGTGGAAACGGCTGACAACTTTCTTGATGTTGCTTCCACCACGACCAACGATTGTACCGATAGCATCAACGTTAGGGTTATGACTGCGAACAGCAACTTTGGTACGATCACCAGCTTCACGAGATACGCTCATGATTTCTACAGTTCCATCAAAGACTTCAGGAATTTCTTGTTCCATGATACGTTTGATGAATTCTGGATGGCTACGACTTACAAAGACGTTAACACCCTTAGGGTTGTTTTCAACTTTATAAACATAAACATCGATGACGTCGTGTGACTTAAAGCTTTCGCCAGGAATTTGGTCTTGGCGTGACAATTGAGCTTCGAGCGTTCCAAGATTGACATAAATGAAACGTTGGTCAAAGCGTTCAACTGTTCCTTGCATGATTTCACCTTCATGTTGCTTATAGTCATTATAAGTGATTTCACGCATCTGCTTGCGCATCTTTTCCATAATGGTTTGTTTGGCAGATTGCGCTGCAACACGGCCAAATTCATCGACTGACTCTTCAAAACGAATCTTGTCACCAAGCTCGTAAGCAGAGCTGATAGCAAGGGCATCTTTCAAGCTAATTTCCAAACGACTATCAAAGACTTCGTCTACAACTTCACGAACGGTATAAACTTGAAAATCACCTGTTTTTTCATTGAATTCAACTACAGCTGATTCTGACTGACCATAACGACGCTTGTAGGCTGACTTAAGCGATTCAACCACGGCATCAATGATGTCTTCCTTGTTAATGTGTTTTTCTTCTTCCAAGACACGGAAGGCTTCTAGCATTTCTTTGCTCATATTCTTTGTTGTTTTAACCTCTAAAGGCCAAAACTGGCATCCTTTCTTTATTTACACTAATAGTTTTAGAGTTTGACTGCCAAACGAGCTTTAGCAACTGTTTGATAGGGAATCTCAACAGTTTTATGGCGAGTCTTATCAAGGTAATCAATTGTTAGGGTTTCCCCATCAAAGGCCACCAAGTCACCTTGGAAAATCTTGATCTTATCAATAGCCTTGTAAAGACTAACATTGATATATTGACCAACAGCATTTGTCAAAGCTTCTTTGGTTTTTAAGGGACGCTCTAACCCTGGACTAGAAACTTCCAGCATGTATTGATCCGGGAAAGGATCAGGCTGAATAGTATCCAAGAGGGGACTGATAATTTCAGTCAAGTCTGCAGTATCTTCTACAGTAATACCTCCTGGCTTATCAATCAAAACTGACAAGACATAGTCACCGCCAAGCTTTTCGTACTCGATATCGACCAGTTCGTATGGCTCAGGAATAGCTGGAGCTACGACTGCCGTCACGAGATCAATAATTTTTTGCGACATTATGACCTCCTTACACACACAAGAGACGAAGTTTCTACTCCGCCTCTCTTTCGTTATTTTCCTATATTATAGCATAGCTCAAAAGCCATTGCAAGGAATAACCATATTGCTATCATTTCAAAGCAAAAAGGTTGGGAATCACCCAACCTTATTTATTGCGCCGCTGGAACAGTGCTATAAGTAGTCACACCCGATCCATTATTATTGTATGTAGGGGTTGTCGTACCTTGTTCCTGAACATAATTACCTGTGTTTTCACTATAGTTATTGCTATAGGTAGTGCCTCCATTGTAGGTACTTACCGATCCACCACCTGCTGCCTCAGATGGCCCAGCCTCATAATTTGAAGATGCCTCACTCGAAGCCGCACTTCCTTTAGAATTAACGAAATCATCTGAGCCATAGTTAGAGCTACCAGAACCATAGAGAACCAAACTAGTCTTAAGATTAGATTCAGAAACTTTCTTCTTACCGACTTCCTTCTTAATACGGTTTTGTACCTTAAGAATATCCTCAGTTGAAGCTACTTGGTAGCTTCCACCATTGATCATGGCATCCGAACCGGCCAATTGGTATGACTTAATATTTTTAAGGGCATCACTATAACCCATCAAGCTACGCAAAGTATTGGTATCACCAAGATCGATACTGGTTTGAACATTTGAACTTACAGCTGACAAAATTTTCTTGTAAGAACCAATAGAATCCATCTTCAAGAGCTTAGCTACAACTTTTTGAATAACCTCACGTTGACGTTTTTGGCGACCATAGTCACCATCAGGGTCATCATAACGCATACGTGAATAGACTAAAGCTTGCTCACCATTGATTTTATGGGTTCCAGGCTCAACTTTTGCCTGAAATTCAGGTTCATTTTCTGCAATCGAAATTGGAAAATCAAAATGATTCGTTACCTCAATACCACCAACAGCATCTACCAAATCAATCATACCCTGCATATTAATCAGTGCATAATAGTCAATATCAATATCTAAAACCTTTTGAATGGTTGAAATAGCCAAGTCAGCACCACCCTCAGCATAGGCTGAATTTAGTTTTGCTTCACCCGACCCCTCAATATCTGTCAAAAGGTCACGTTCCAAACTGGTCATGGTTGTTTTCTTAGTCTTAGGGTTCACTGTTACCAAAATCATGGTATCAGAGTTTCCTTCCCAGGTTTCCTTACGTTCTTTAGATCCTGTATCTACCCCCATCAAGAGAATAGTTATAGGCTTAGTCTGTTGAATAGCCTTACTATTCCCTGAAGTTGCTTTAGAAGCCCTAAACGTTTTTGACAATTCGCCTGTGGCGTAATTATAAGTTGTCGTTAGGTAAATACCAGCAGCTACTACTGTCGTTGCAAAAATCGCCAACAACATCAATAAAATTTTTCGTCCAAGTTTCATGTTTTTTCCTAATCTATGAGTTTAGCCATAAGGTAAACATCTAGAAATTCTCCATTTTTAGTTCTTGCACCACGTTTCTTAGTGCCTTCAATGTCAAATCCGAATTTTTGATAGAGATGAACCGCCCGTTCATTACGTGCTTGAACCGTCAACTCTAAGCGGCGGATAGTTGGTGTATGATCTGCCCAGTCAATCATTGTTTCCATAAGAAACTGGCCAACACCATTCCCCCAGTAGGGTTTAGAAACCGCAATAAATACGTCGCCAATATGACTGGTCTTAGTATCTTGATCAGAGGTAACATTACAAACACCAATGACCTCATGACCCAATTTCGCCACCAAACAAATCTCATTAAGCCTATGCTGATGACCTTCAATATAAGTGGCTAACTGTTCAGCACTCAGTATAGAACTTCTATCATCTTGTGCTAGAAAATCCGATTCCAAGGCTACAGTCTCTAGTAAACGAGCTAGAGAGGCAGCATCCTCTCTTTGAGCTTCCTCAATGACTAATTCTTGCTCAGCCATTTACCATTTCCTCCTGAATCTCCTTACTTCTAGGACCGAAAGATTCAAAAAGTAACTGACGTCCATCTCCATGATGAGATATCGAAATTAGGAGATAATCACCTAACAGACTCTCGTCTAGGAGCTCACCCCACTCGATGATTGTCACACCTTCACCATACAGAAAATCATCCAAATCAATAGAATCAGGATCATCACCAATGCGGTAGACATCTAAATGATAGAGTGGCAGTCGCCCCTCATACTCCCTTACAATAGTATAGGTTGGACTCTTTATCATCTGTGAAATATCCAAACCTTTGGCAATTCCCTTAGTTAAGGTCGTTTTACCAGCTCCCAGATCACCTGAGAGAACAATTATATCTCCAAAATCGAGCAGTCGACCTAGCTTTTGGCCGATACTAATCAATTCTTCTTCATTTTGACTGTAAATCATGTTTTCATTATATCAAAAAATAAAAATATGGACTAGAATCCACTGTAAAAATACAGTAGAAACTTATAAATATTGAATCATTTAAGTAAGAAGTTAAGATGTGTATTTTAATTTTCAATTTATTTTAACCACATCAACCACTCATAGATTAGAAATGTTTTTGTAAAACTTACTATAGTTTCAAAAGTTAACCAATAGTAACTCTCTCACATTCCCCAGATAAAATCGCAAAAGAAAAAGCCTGACAAATATACAGACTTTTAACTTTTAACTTTCAAGCTTTAGAATACAGCCATACTGATGAAGTTAAGGATAAACAAGATATCCAAAATCCACATAATAAAGTGGACATCCTTAGCTTGACCTTTGACGATTTTGACCAAAGTATAAGTAAGGAAACCAGCTGCGATACCGTAAGTAATGCTATATGAGAATCCCATGAAAATAGAAGTGAAGAAGGCAGGAATAGCTTCAGACAAGTCTTCCCAATCCACACTCTTAAGGTTAGAGAGCATCATAACACCTACAATAATAAGAATAGGCGCTGTGGCTGCATTTGGAACGATTGACACCACTGGACTAAAGAAACTAGAAATGGCAAAGAGTACAGCAACCACAAGAGCTGTCAAACCAGTACGTCCACCAGCACCAATACCTGCTGCAGATTCAACGTAAGTTGTAACGTTTGAAGTCCCTGCAATGGCACCAATACTTGTACCAACAAGGTCAGAGTAAAGAGCACGGTCAAGAGCTTTTGATTCGTTGTTATCACCTGTTGAAGCAATGATACCAACCTTCTCACCAGTACCAATCAAGGTACCAATAGTATCAAAGATATCAGTCAATGAAAAGGCGAGAATAGCCATAAAGACACCAGGCAAACGAGAAACGTCTGCAAAGAGTGATCCCAATCCCTTAGATCCAAGCGCTGCACCAAAGACCTGACCAAGATCTTTAATAGATGATGTCAAGCTAGCTGCGTGCCAGTCAATGCTTCCAAGATCAACGACACCAGCAAAGATAGCAATGATAGTCGTTACAAGGATTGAAAGAAGAACACCACCACGAATACCTTTAACAATAAAGAAAATCGCAATCGCAAGACCAATCAAACCTACAATTACAGTTGGATTATTGAAAGCAACCAAACCTGGTGTAGCTGACGATGAAGCTGTAATTGACGCCTTAGCCATGTCAGCACCTTTACCTGCTACAGTGTAGGTATGTGGATTAATTGAGAATTTCAAGAAACCAGCATTTTTAATCCCAACATAGGCAAGGAAAACACCGATACCTGCTGAAATAGCAGATTTGAGGGCTGTTGGAATAGACTCAATAATCATCTTACGTACTTTAGTTACTGTGATGATCAATGAAATAACACCACATAGAAAGACCATTGCTAAGGCCTCTTGCCAAGTGTACCCCAAAGAAAAGACCACTGTATAGGTGAAGAAGGCATTAAGCCCCATACCAGGCGCTTGAGCGTATGGTAGGTTGGCATAAAAGGCCATCATCAATGTCCCTGCAACCGCACCAATAATTGTTGCTAAGAAAACACCTTGTGCAGGCATTCCTGTTTGGGCCAACATCGCTGGGTTAACAAAGAGGATGTAAGACATGGCAAAGAAAGTTGTCAATCCGGCAGTCACTTCTGTACGGACATCAGTACCATGTTCTTTCAATTTGAAAAACTTTTCCATGAAAGTTTAGACTCCTTAATAAAAAATATTGTCAAAATCCGAATAATTTCGGAACATTCTCACGTAGAATGCAACATTACTATTCTACATGAAATTATTTGACGGTGCAAGGTTTATTTCCTGAGACTTTTCTTATGAAAAACCGAACGTTCTTAGAAAGCTCTTTCTTAATCACCAACAAAGGACAGATTTTTGCTATAATAGGAACATGACAAAAAAATTGATTGCACTAGATCTTGATGGAACGCTCTTGCGCCCAGATGGAACTATTTCAGAATTTACACAAAAAACGATTAAAGACGTACAAAACAAAGGACACCAAGTCGTTATTGCTACAGGTCGTCCTTATCGTATGGCTATTGACCATTACAAAACACTAGGGTTAGAAACACCCCTCATCACCTTTAACGGCTCTTTGACCAATCTTCCAGACCAAGACTGGGCTTATGAGCATTCGGTTAAATTAGATAAGAAATATCTGATTAGCCTCTTACAACGCCATGATGAATTAGAGATGGATTTTCTGGCTAGTGAATATCGAAAACACTTCTATATCACTATGAATCACCCAGAGCGTATTCAACCACAACTCTTTGGTGTTGATAAAATTATTGAGGCTATGCGTTTGGAACCAGCAAAAATTACACGCAACCCAAATGCTCTTCTTATGCAAACTCGTCACGAAGATAAGTACCAGCTAGCCGATGACATCAAGAAGGACTTCAAGGAAGAAATTGAAGTTGATTCTTGGGGTGGACCGCTTAATATTTTGGAATTTTCGCCTAAAGGCATAAACAAGGCCTACGCCCTAAACTACTTACTTAAGGCCATGCGCAAATCAACGGATGATTTGATTGCTTTTGGAGACGAACACAACGACACAGAGATGTTGGAACTTGCTAAAACTGGTTATGCCATGAAAAATGCTAGCTCTGTTCTTCTCCCCCACGCTAACGAACAAATTGAGTGGACTAATGAAGAGGATGGCGTTGCTCGCAAACTCCAGGAACTCTTTTTATAAATAAGAAAAGACACCGAAAATTTCTTCGGTGTTTTTTCTTATGATTAAGGTAAAATAGCCACTGCACGCACTGGGGAACCTGTCGCCTTGTCCCAGTGAGGAAATGCAATCGAAATCAAAGCACCAACAGCTGGAACTTGATCCAATTGATTCAAGACTTCTACCTGATAAATGTTTTGTTCCAAGAGGTAGTATTCGTTAACCAAGCCATGTTCTGCTGCTGGAATACCAGCATCTGTATCAAAAGTCTCATGACCCACAGCCTTAACATGGCGTTCATGAATCAAGAATTCTAGAGCTTCACGGCTCCACCCTGGACTTTGTTGAACCCCATTTTCATCAAGGTTGCGCATAGCATCTTGATCTGGCCAACGCTTCGACCAATCACTACGAAAAGCGACAAAGGCCCCTTCAGTAATTTGTCCATGTTCTGCTTCAAAGTCTAAGATATCTTGTTTGCTCAAGATAAAGTTTGGATTCGCAGCAACTTCTTTAGACTTGTCGATAACATAGAGTGGTAAAAGAAGATCTTTGAGAGCAATCTCATCCAACCAACGACCACCTTCTACAAAGTGAATCGGTGCATCAATATGCGTTCCGTATTGACCAACTACTGTAAATTTTTGAACATGGAAACCATCTTTTAATGTGAAAAGGTCTTCTTGTTTCAAAGCTGGGAGAGCTGGAAAGTGTGGACTTTCTGCATTAATTTTGTGGGTCAAGTCAACCCATTTCTTAGATTGCAATTCATTATAAATACTTAGTAAATCTGACATAAGGAGGTCCTCTTTTCTTATAGATTTAACCTTAAATAGCTAATTGAAGAAATTATAGCAGCCATTAATAGCTATTACAAGCATTTATCTCATTTTTTCTTAATCCCATTTCTTCTAGTTAGATATAGCTTCAAACTATATCTAACTCTTTTTGTCTGAAAAGAAAGTATATTTGCGATAATTTGATATTTTTTCAATTTTATGACACTTTTGTTACGAAAAACATTGACAAATCTATGATAACGTTTTACAATTAGATTGTTCTAATTTTCGAGGGACTAAAAAAATATTGTTGTCATTTTCATGTCATGAATGATAATACCAATAATCATTTTTCTATTCCTAAGAAGCAATATATAAAAGGAGGAAGAACACTAATGGGTATCGGTATTATTATTGCTAGCCATGGTAAATTCGCTGAAGGTATTCACCAATCAGGTTCTATGATTTTTGGTGAACAAGAGAAAGTTCAAGTGGTTACTTTCATGCCAAATGAAGGTCCTGACGACTTGTACGCTCACTTCAAAGATGCCATCGCTCAATTTGACGCTGACGACGAAATTCTTGTCCTTGCAGACCTTTGGTCTGGGTCACCATTTAACCAGGCAAGCCGTATCAAGGAAGAAAATCCTGATCGCAAGATGGTTATCGTGACAGGACTCAACTTGCCAATGCTTATCCAAGCATATACGGAACGTATGGTAGCTCCTGATGCTGGGGTTGAAGAGATTGTCGCTAACATTTATAAGGAAACAAAAGAAGGCGTTAAAGTCCTTCCAGAAGGCCTTATTCCTAAAGAAGACACTAAACCAGCCGACGCTAAGCCTTCTGTTCCTAAAGGTACCATTCCTGAAGGAACAGTACTTGGTGATGGAAAAATCAAATACGTTTTGGCTCGTGTTGACACACGTCTCCTCCACGGTCAGGTTGCGACTGGTTGGACTCACTCAACTCACCCAGACCGTATCATCGTTGTTTCAGACACTGTTTGTCATGATAAACTTCGTACAAACATGATTAAACAAGCCGCTCCATCTGGTGTTCAAGTTCACGTTATCCCAATTAAAAACATGGTTAAAGCAAACAATGACCCACGTTTTGGAGATACACGTGCTATGCTTCTCTTTGAATCTGTTGAAGATGCTCTTGCTGCTGTTAAAGCAGGTGTTGATGTTAAAGAAATCAACCTTGGTTCTTCAGCTTATAAAGAAGGAAAAGTCAACGTTACTAAGGCTCTTTCATTTGACCAAACAGATGTGGATGCTATCAAAGAGTTGCAATCATTGGGTGTCAAATTTGACGTTCGTGGGGTACCAAGTGATAGCCCAGCAAACGTTGATGCCTTGATTAAGTCAGCTGAAACTAAATTAGCAGAGAAGAAATAATTTTGGAGGATGCATAAATGAGTTTAGTACAAATTATTTTAGTCGTAATTGTTGCTTTCATCATCGGTTGTAGCTCAGTTAACGACCAAATTGAAACATACCAACCAGTTGTGGCTTGTTCCCTTATCGGTCTTGTTACTGGTCATCTCGAACTCGGCGTAATGTTGGGTGGTAGCTTACAGTTGATCACTATGGGATGGGCTAACGTTGGTGCTGCCATGGCACCAGATGCCTCACTTGCCGCTGTAGCTTCTACAATCATCCTTATCTTGGGTGGTCAAGGAACTAAAGGGATTGGTCCTGCCATCGCCCTTGCGGTGCCTTTGGCTGTTGCCGGTCTTGCCTTGACAATGGTTGTCCGTACAGCAACTGTCTTCATCGCTCATATTATGGATAGCCGTGCAGAAGCTGCTGATATCGCTGGTGTTGAAAGATGGCACTTTATCGGTATGGCCCTTCAAGGTCTCCGTGTTGCTATCCCTGCCCTCCTCTTGCTCTTGATTCCTGCACACCTCGTACAATCTGGTCTTGAAGCTATGCCTGAATGGTTAAAATCAGGTATGACAATCGGTGGTGGTATGGTTGTAGCCGTTGGTTATGCCATGGTTATCAACATGATGTCTAGTCGCGAAGTTTGGCCATTCTTCTTCCTTGGTTTTGCTTTGGCTGCCCTCAAAGAGTTGACCTTGATTAGCTTGGGTATCATCGGTCTCTGTCTTGCCGTTATGTACCTTGCACTTGAAGCTAGTGGTTCAAATGGTTCTTCAAATGATGGAGGATCAGGTGATCCCCTCGGTGAAATTCTGGAAGACTTTTAATTAGGAGGAAAGAAAATGGCTGATTCAAAAATTAAATTAACAAAAGCAGATCGTTTCAAAGCTTTCTTGCGCTCATACTTCCTTTTAGCTTCATTCAACTATGAACGTATGCAAAACGGTGGTGTGGCTTACACCCTTATTCCTGCAATCAAAAAACTTTATCAAACTAAAGAAGAACGTGCTGCTGCGCTTAAGCGTCACTTGGAATTCTTTAATACACAACCTTTCATGGCTAACCCAATCTTTGGGGTTACACTTGCCTTGGAAGAAGAACGTGCCAACGGTGCTGAGATCGATGATGCTGCTATCTCAGGGGTTAAGGTCGGTATGATGGGACCTCTTGCAGGTGCCGGTGACCCTCTCTTCTGGTTTACCCTTCGTCCAATCTTCCTTTCACTAGGAGCAGGTTTGGCTGTTTCAGGTAACGTCCTAGGCCCAATCGTCTTCTTCGTTCTCTGGAACGTTATGGTAGCTGCCGTTAAATGGTATACTCAAGAATTCGGTTACCGTGCTGGTACTGCGATTACAGACGACTTGTCAGGTAACCTTCTTCAACAAGTAACTCGTGGCGCATCAATGATGGGGATGTTCGTTATCGGTTCTCTTATCCAACGTTGGGTAAGCATTACCTTCACACCAGTTGTCTCTGTTGTTAAACAACAAGAAGGTGCTTATATCGATTGGGATAAACTTCCAAAAGGTATTGCCGGTGTTAAAGCAGCCTTCCTAGAACAAGCTGCTGGTAAATCACTCGAAGCCAACAAGGTGACAACCTTGCAAGATAACTTGAACCAATTGATTCCTGGTCTTGCTGCCCTTGGTTTGACTTTCCTCTGTATGTACCTTCTTAAGAGAAAAGTTTCTCCAATCGTTATCATTTTGGGTATCTTTGTTCTAGCTATTGTGCTCCACATTATTGGTGTACTCTAATCGGAGCAAGGTATGGTTAAATCGCTCAATACCGAAATGGCTCACACAACTAAGGGAACTTGGTTTCGTGAAGGGCCTATTTACGGAAATATCATGGTCGGAGATAAGGCTTTCGAATTTTACAATGATACGAAGTTACAAGACTACGTTCAAATTCCTTGGGATGAAATCACTTATGTGATTGCCGATGTCTACTTCGGTGGTAAATTCATCCCACGCTTTGAAATCCGTACTAAGCAAAATGGACGTTTCCGTTTTGCCAGTCGAAAAAGCCGAATAACTTTGAAAGAAATTCAAAAAAGAATTCCTCGAGAAAGTTTAAGAAAAGCACCTAGCTTCATCGTTGTTCTCAAACAAGGCTTTAAGAATCTTTTCCGACTCATTGTCAAGAAGAAATAATCTCCGAATATTATAAAAAGATTGCCCAATCTAATGGTTGGGCAATCTTTTTATAATATTTTGCTCATTTTTGAAAGAAATTGACTTCTTTTGAAATTTTATCTCACTAGCTATTGACATTTACGTGAAAGCGTTTTACAATATAATTGTTCTTGATTTCTTATGTTTAAAAAGATTGAGAGACGCTTTTTTTAGCGTCTTGAAAAAAATCGGAGATAGTCTTTTTAAGCCTAGGAAAAAATAATTTATAAGGAGGAGAACACGAATGGGTATCGGTATTATTATTGCCAGCCATGGTAAGTTCGCTGAAGGAATCCACCAATCAGGCTCTATGATTTTTGGAGACCAAGAGAAAGTTCAAGTCGTAACTTTCATGCCAAGTGAAGGTCCTGATGATTTGTACGCTCACTTCAACGACGCCATTGCACAATTCGATGCTGATGATGAAATTCTTGTTTTGGCTGACCTTTGGTCTGGTTCACCATTTAACCAAGCCAGCCGAATTGCTGGAGAAAATCCAGATCGCAAGATTGCTATCATCACAGGACTAAACTTGCCAATGCTAATCCAAGCATACACTGAACGTATGATGGATGCTAACGCTACTGCAGAGCAAGTTGCTGCTAATATCATCAAGGAAGCTAAGGGTGGTATCAAGGCACTTCCAGAGGAGCTAAATCCAGTTGAGGAAACAACTGCAGCTCCTGCGGAAGCTGCTGCACCTCAAGGAGCTATTCCAGAAGGAACAGTCATCGGAGATGGTAAACTCAAGATTAACCTTGCTCGTCTCGATACTCGTCTACTTCATGGACAAGTCGCTACTGCTTGGACTCCTGATTCAAAAGCAAATCGAATTATCGTTGCTTCAGACTCAGTTGCTAAAGATGAACTTCGCAAAGAGTTGATTAAGCAAGCGGCACCAAATAGTGTGAAAGCAAATGTTGTCCCAATTCAAAAATTGATTGATGCTTCTAAAGACCCACGTTTTGGTAACACACATGCGCTTATCTTGTTCGAAACTGTTCAAGACGCACTTCGTGCTATCGAAGGTGGCGTACCAATCAAAGAACTTAACGTTGGTTCTATGGCTCACTCAACTGGTAAAACAATGGTTAACAACGTTTTGTCTATGGATAAAGACGATGTTGCTTGCTTCGAAAAATTACGTGACCTTGGCGTTGAATTTGACGTCCGTAAGGTTCCAAACGATTCTAAGAAAGACTTGTTTGACCTTATCAAGAAAGCTAACGTTCAATAATCGATTACTTACGAAAGGATTTTTAACATGTCTATTATTTCTATGATATTAGTGGTTGTTGTTGCCTTCTTAGCAGGTCTTGAAGGTATCCTTGACCAATTCCAATTCCACCAACCACTTGTTGCATGTACCCTTATCGGTGCTGCTACAGGTAACCTCACTGCAGGTATCATGCTTGGTGGATCACTTCAATTAATCGCACTAGGATGGGCTAACATCGGTGCTGCAGTTGCGCCGGATGCTGCTCTTGCCTCTGTTGCTGCTGCAATTATCATGGTTCTTGGTGGTGACTTCACTGCCAAAGGGATTGCTGTTGCACAAGGGGTCGCCATCCCCCTTGCCGTTGCCGGTCTTTTCTTGACAATGATCGTGCGTACCCTCTCTGTTGGTTTGGTTCACACTGCTGATGCCGCTGCTAAAAAAGGGGATATCAAAGGAGTTGAACGTGCGCACTTTGTAGCACTTCTTCTTCAAGGCCTTCGTATCGCGATTCCTGCAGCTCTCTTGTTGATGATCCCTGCTGATACCGTTAAAACTGCTCTTGAAACAATGCCAAAATGGCTCTCTGATGGTATGCAAATCGGTGGGGGTATGGTTGTAGCTGTTGGTTATGCCATGGTTATCAACATGATGGCAAGCCGTGAAGTTTGGCCATTCTTCGCTATTGGTTTTGCACTTGCAGCTATTAGTAATTTGACACTTATCGCTCTTGGTGCTATCGGCGTCGCTATTGCCTTCATCTACCTCAACCTTTCTAAACAAGGTGGCGGAAATGGTGGCGGAAATTCATCTGGTTCAGGCGACCCAATCGGCGATATTCTCGAAGACTATTAAGAAAGGTGTGACACTATCATGACTGAAAAATTACAACTATCTAAATCAGATCGTCAAAAAGTTTGGTGGCGTTCAACCTTCTTGCAAGGTTCTTGGAACTATGAACGGATGCAAAACTTGGGTTGGGCTTACTCACTCATTCCTGCTATCAAAAAACTTTATACTAACAAAGAAGACCAAGCGGCTGCTCTTGAGCGTCACATGGAGTTCTTCAACACTCATCCATATGTTGCTGCACCAATCCTTGGAGTAACCCTTGCTTTGGAAGAAGAAAAAGCAAACGGTGCTGCTATTGATGATGCTGCTATCCAAGGGGTTAAAATTGGTATGATGGGACCTTTGGCTGGTATCGGAGATCCAGTCTTCTGGTTCACAGTTCGTCCAATCCTTGGAGCACTTGGAGCTTCCCTTGCTTTGTCAGGTAATATCCTAGGTCCAATTATCTTCTTCTTCGCATGGAATGCAATTCGTATGGCCTTCTTATGGTATACTCAAGAACTCGGATACAAAGCAGGTTCTGAAATTACCAAAGATATGTCTGGTGGAATCTTGCAAGACATCACTAAAGGAGCTTCTATCCTCGGGATGTTTATCCTTGCTGTCTTGGTAGAACGTTGGGTATCTATTAAATTTGTCTTCAATGTTTCTTCTGTCAAATTAGACGAAAAAGCCTATATCCACTGGGATAAACTTCCTGATGGATTTAAAGGAATTCAAGAAGCCTTCGCTCAAGTTGGTCAAGGACTTTCTCAAACACCTACAAAAGTAACAACTTTCCAAGATAACTTGGATTCATTAATTCCTGGTTTGATGGGATTGCTTCTTACTTTTGCTTGTATGTGGTTGCTTAAGAAGAAAGTATCTCCAATCCTAATCATTATTGCTTTATTTGTCATCGGTGTCTTGGCACACGTTACGGGCTTGATGTAAGTAAAGATCAATAAAAAGAAGGCCGAAACCTTCTTTTTATTATGGTATAATGAAATGAATATTGTTACAGGAGGAGAGCATGGCACAATCGCAGAATAAAACCGTTGAGTTCCATACCACTGGAGTCTCTTATCTAGGTGTTGGAGGTAAGGTTGGAAAAATTTTAGTTGGGGATGTTGCTTTCGAATTTTATGCAGATGCCAATGTTGAAGACTACGTCCAAATTCCATGGAAAGAAATTGAACAAATTGGAGCCAATGTCTCCGGGCGTAAAGTTAGCCGTCATTTTGAAATTTTAACCGACAAGAGCAAATTCCTCTTTGCCTCTAAAGATTCTGGGAAGATTCTAAAGATTGCTAGGGAACATCTTGGCAATGAAAAAGTTGTTAAATTACCTACTCTCATCCAAACCATTGGTGCTCGTATCAAAGGTTTATTTGCCAAAAAATCATAATTTTTGTATAATATAACAGACGGATAAGTACTAGCTAGATCCTTTCAGAAAGCCTGCGGTTGCTGCGAGCAGGTAGGGTTAACCTACGAAATTCTACCGTTTCTAATAATTAAAAACATAAACAAGTGCACTCCTGTGAAGTTGGATGGAACCGTGGCTCATGTCACTCCAACACTTTCACTGGAGTGTTTTACTTTTTGGAGGAACTTATGTTAGATGTAAAACGTATTCGTAACGACTTCGATGCCCTTGCCGAAAAATTGGCTACACGTGGGGTTGCTGCTGAAACTTTAAATGAACTTAAAGAGCTTGATGTTAAACGCCGTGAGCTTCTTATCAAATCTGAAGAACTCAAAGCTCAACGTAATATCGCTTCAGATGGTATCGCTCAAGCTAAACGTAACAAAGAAGATGCTTCAGAACAAATTGCAGCCATGCAAAAAGTTTCTGCAGAAATTAAGGAAATTGATGCCGAACTTGCTGCTATCGATGAAAAGCTTAATGCCATCGTTGTGACACTCCCAAATACACCAAACGACTCTGTTCCAGTAGGTGCTGACGAAGACGAAAACGTAGAAGTTCGCCGTTGGGGAACACCTCGTGACTTTGATTTTGAAGTTAAAGCTCACTGGGATCTTGGGGAAGACCTTGGTATCCTAGATTGGGAACGTGGTGCTAAAGTCACTGGTTCCCGCTTCCTTTTCTACAAAGGACTTGGAGCAAAATTGGAACGTGCGATTTACAACTTTATGTTGGATGAGCACGCTAAAGAAGGCTACACTGAAATGATCACACCTTACATGGTTAACCACGACTCAATGTTCGGTACTGGTCAATATCCAAAATTCAAGGAAGATACTTTCGAGCTTGACGGTACTGACTACGTCCTTATCCCAACCGCTGAAGTTCCTTTGACAAACTACTACCGCGGTGAAATCCTTGATGGTAAAGAATTGCCAATCTACTTCACAGCCATGAGCCCTTCATTCCGTTCAGAAGCTGGTTCAGCTGGTCGTGATACACGTGGATTGATCCGTCTTCACCAATTCCACAAGGTTGAAATGGTCAAATTCTCAAAACCAGAAAGCTCATACGATGAATTGGAAAAAATGGTAGTTAACGCTGAAAATATCCTTCAAAAACTTAACTTGCCATACCGTGTCATCACTTTATGTACTGGCGATATGGGATTCTCAGCTGCTAAAACCTACGACTTGGAAGTTTGGATTCCAGCACAAAACACTTACCGCGAAATTTCTTCATGTTCAAACACAGAAGATTTCCAAGCTCGTCGTGCACAAATCCGCTATCGTGACGAAGCTGATGGTAAAGTAAAACTTCTTCACACCCTCAACGGTTCAGGACTTGCTGTTGGACGTACAGTAGCTGCTATCCTTGAAAACTACCAAAACGAAGATGGTTCAGTAACTATCCCTGAAGTTCTTCGTCCTTATATGGGCGGTGCTGAAGTAATCGCACCAAAATAACAAGGAAAATCTCCAGAAAGAACCTGGAGATTTTTTAGTTTTTATTAGCTTTCTCGAAATAGGGTTTCAACTTATCAAATCCATCAGCAAGCTCTTCTACTAACTCTTCCATAGTTTTACTAGTAGTCACTACCACATCATACTTAACCAATACCTTGCGGATACGACCATCTCTAACTGCTGCTTTAAGCATCTGACGATTCTCTTCAGTTCCTTCTACACGATGACTGACACCATCTTCCTGGGCAAAATAGTATAGAGAGGGGGCAATCGGTAAGTCTAGGACCTTATGTTGCTTCGCTAGTGTGGTATCTGATTTTTTCCGTTCGACAAAGCTAACCTCAACTGAAATCCCCCATTTTTTAGGCTGACCATAAAGGCGAATCGCCATGGCAACATCGTCTAAACTGTCCTCAGGGGCCCTATAATAGCACCAAAAGTGTGGGCGACATATTTGTGCCTGATTGGCCCAATTACTGACACGATCCATCTTAAGGGGTGCCAAACGCTCCTCTAAAACTTTTGACAAAGTCTGCATTTCCTTACGAGCTGCTTGACCAAGTGCCTTGAGCACTTCCATCTCTTCTTGATGCGGACCCGCTTTTTCAGGTTTGATATACTTAACCCCTTGTTTAGATAAATAAGCTTTAATATTTTCTAACATCATTTTCTCCTTACAATGACAAAAGACCAACCCATAAAGATTCTATTCTGGTTGGTCTCTTTTTTATTTACGTTTACGAGCAATCAAGTGGATTGGTGTTCCTTCAAAACCAAAGGCCTGACGAATTTGATTTTCCAAGAAACGCATGTATGAGAAGTGCATAAGCTCTTCTTCATTGACAAAGATAACAAATGTTGGTGGTTTAACCGAAACTTGTGTGCCGTAGAAAATCTTAAGGCGTTTTCCTTTGTCAGTTGGTGTTGGGTTGATGGCAATGGCATCCATGATAACATCATTCAAGACAGCCGATGAAATACGACGATTTTGACTCTCACTGATGCGTTTAATCATCTCTGGCAACTTGTTAAGACGTTGTTTAGTTTCAGCCGATACAAAGATAATTGGTGCATAGCTCAAAAATTGGAACTGCTCACGGATATCCGCTTCCCAGTTAGCAACAGTATGGTTGTCCTTCTTAATCGTATCCCATTTGTTAACTACGATGATAATCCCTTTACCGGCTTCATGGGCAAAACCAGCAATACGCTTGTCATACTCACGGATACCTTCCTCGGCATTGATAACCATAAGGACAACATCAGAACGGTCAATTGCACGCATAGAACGCATGACAGAGTATTTCTCTGTATTTTCATAAACCTTACCAGATTTACGCATACCAGCGGTGTCAATCATGGTATACTCTTGACCTTCACTGTCCACAAAGTTTGTATCAATGGCATCGCGAGTCGTACCAGCAATTGGGCTAGCAATTACACGGTCCTCCCCCAAAATGGCATTAATCAAACTTGATTTTCCGACGTTTGGACGTCCAATCAAACTGAAACGGATGATATCTGGATTTTCTTCTTCAACTTCTGTTGGGAGGTTTTCAACGATAGCGTCGAGAACATCCCCTGTACCGATACCGTGAACAGATGAAACTGGATAGGGATCACCAAGACCAAGAGAATAGAAATCATAGATATCTGCACGCATCTCAGGGTTATCCACTTTATTTACCGCCAAGATAACTGGCTTGTTGGTCTTATAAAGAATACGGGCAACGTACTCGTCCGCATCTGTCACGCCTTCCTTACCTGAAACGACAAAGACAATAACATCAGCTTCAGTCATGGCGATGTCGGCTTGGTGCTTAATTTGTTCCATAAATGGTGCATCAACATCATCGATACCACCAGTATCAATCAAGCTAAACTGGCGATTAAGCCATTCAGCAGAGGTATAAATACGGTCACGTGTTACCCCTTCAACGTCTTCGACGATAGAGATACGTTCACCCGCAATTCGGTTAAATAGGGTCGATTTCCCAATATTTGGGCGACCCACGATAGCAACTGTAGGTAATGTCATATGTTTAAGTCCCTGATTAAATAGGGATTCCTTTCTTCATTTAGCAGTCTCACTTCCACCAAGGGAAGCAAACTCTCTTATTCTTTATCATTATGAGATTCAACTTAGCGGCGATTAACACCCTTCAAGTGAACCTCTTTGGCAAGAAAACGAATACGCTCCATCACACGTTTGGCCTGCCAAGTCTCGTCTCCTTGACGTCCATTGGATAACTTAGCTTCTAAATCCGCAAAACTATAGTTAGACGTAAAGAAAGTAGGCAGCTCTTCAATCATACGATGCTGGAGGATGACTTGCAAAACATCATCCCTAATCCAAGAAGAGAATTGCTCTGCACCAATATCATCTAGAACCAAAACTTCTGCTTGTTTGACAGCGTCTATTTGTTCCTTGACAGAACCGTCCTTAATTCCATTTTTAACATCAATGGTAAAAGATGGGTAATGAATAATGGTCGTCGCAACCTTCTTGGTTTCGGAAAGTTCATGAGCCATAGCAGCCAACATGAAGGATTTTCCAACCCCCATGTCTCCGTAGATGTATAGGCCTTTCTGGTCTGGACTAGGGTAATTCGCCACAAAATCCACGAGACTCTCAAAGGTATCCACACGTGCCACATCATCTAGAGCAATATCCGCAAAGGTAATCTTACGATAAGACTGTGGCAGACTCACCAAATTAATCCGTTTAGCGATAGCCTGTTGTTCTTGTTGCTCTTTGAGCTGACGCGTCTCCTTATAGGTGACATCAGCGTAGCCTTCATTCATGGTCAGAATCGGTTCATACCCTTTGGCAATATACGAGGCATCACCTTCCTTTACCTTACGGCATTCCACCAGGAATTGATTAAACTTAGGAAGACTACGCTTGATTTCATCCTGGCTTAGGCTATGCTCTTGAATAAAGCTAGCCACTCTTGGATCCGCTAAAATTTGCTTCGTTAAATCTGTTGCATTGCCAGACCCATGATGCCCTGTTCGGTTTAGGGTTTGTCCAACTCTTTCCATAGGCTACTCCTTTCCTTTTTCTAGTTTTGCCAAAGCTCGACGTCTAATTTCATCCAACTTGGCCTGATCAGCCTGACTGGTTTGATTATCATAATCTGGATTACTCCAGCTCGGCACATTTGTTTTCTTCTTAGAATCAGCTTTTGCTTGCTGTGATTTCTTATCGTAACCACTACGCAAAGCTAAAAGCCCCTGTTCAGCAGTGACGATATTCTTAAAGGCAAAATCGTTGGCAAGTTTAGAGATATACTCTCGATTTACATTCGTTGAACGTGTCCGTCCCAAACTGTAGGCAACCATGAGGTTAATTACCTCATCCATAAAGCCTCTTTGTGCCAAATCCGTGAGAATCTGCTTCTCAGAATTAGTCACAGTCCCGCTTGGGCCTTTAGCACTTTGCAAGTAATATATAGGCTTTTCGGACCTAACCGCTTTAAGAATCTTTTTCTCCGTCTCCGTCAAAGCAGAATCACCACCCAATGTTTGAGCTTGAGCCTGTTCTAATTGCACCTGCATACGCTTGACAATAATCTGGTGGTTCACGGCTGTCTTTTTCGCTAAGAGATAGGTATCATACCAATTCATGCCATGAGTTTCAGACAATTTATAGATTTCTGGCACATCTGTCTTTTCATCTGTAAATACAAGTCCGTCAGCCTGCATACGATTCCTGAAACTGCTTAAATCAAACGAATTTTTGGGCTTGATTTCAGACACAGATTTTTGAGCCAAACGCTCATCGGTAAAGACATCCGAAAAACGTTTAGATAAATCTTGCAAGCCTTGTAGACCTGCCGGTTTCAAAGCATCTACTGCTGGTTCACTAATCTTTTGCTCGAGAAGTGAACTATAAACAGCATGTTTTAGAAACTGCTCAATTGATAAGGGAGACTTAAGCTCTATAACATAAAACCCTTGAGGTGAGTGGTAAAAGGCCAAGAGATCTACTGCTGTCAGAACCGCCAGTGCTTCCTGAAGGGGCTGCATTCCAAAG
The DNA here is from genome assembly GCF_016648655.1 of Streptococcus sp. 17.1. Classification (NCBI taxonomy): domain Bacteria; kingdom Bacillati; phylum Bacillota; class Bacilli; order Lactobacillales; family Streptococcaceae; genus Streptococcus; species Streptococcus sp. 17.1. The sequence continues at coordinate 150,311 of NZ_JACLQM010000002.1, read as the reverse complement.
TTAAGATGGTTCAGAATAGCCGCAAACTTATGGCGGTGATTACCATTGTCATAAAAAGCCACGAAATACTGGTAGAGAGCGTAGCCCTCACCCCCAATAATGGGATAATAGCAACGCATCAAACTTGCCTGATCGGGAACGATAACCTGATTGCCAACATAGACAAATTCTTCAATAGGTCTCATTTTTTAGACTCTTTTTTCGCACGTACAGTTTTGGTGATTTCTTGAAGCAACTCTTCAATCTCATCAACATCTTTGAAAGAACGGTAGACACTGGCAAAACGTACATAAGTAATTTCATCAAGATCAGCGAGTTCTTTCATCACTAAATTCCCAATGACATCACTATCAACCTCTCCATCATGGTTACGGCGAATATTTTGCTCAATACGGGTGATGGCATTTTCGATATCCTCACTAGAAACCGGACGCTTCTGAGCACTCATCAAGATACCATTGAAAATCTTATCGCGAGAGAATTGTTCACGAGTACCGTCTTTTTTGACAACCAAAAGTGGAACTTCTTCCACACGCTCAAAAGTTGTAAAACGAGCATGACAAGAATCACACTCACGACGACGACGAATGGTATTCCCATCCTCTGCCTGACGGCTATCGATAACACTAGATTTATTATGTTGACATTTTGGACAACGCATGCACTTCACCACCAATCTTTGAAATTCGGTACTCTATTTTACCATAAAAACACATAAAAAGCACGCTCTAAACGAGGCGTGCTCACGACCAAGAATCACTCTAAGACTCTTATAAATTGATTTAAAGCTCAAGTTGAGGTGTCGTCGTTTCTCCATCCGCAAATGGAATGTAAAAATCGAAACATGTCCCTACACCAAGCTCTGAACTAACCTCAATACGACATCGGTAGGCCTCCACAATCTGGTAAAGAATTGATAAACCAATACCTACACCAGATTGAGTGGATGTACGGTTACGTGCCTTATCTGAACGATAGAAGCGTTCAAAGATATGCTCAATATCTTCATCAGATATCCCTTCACCATTATCTTGTACTTGTACCAACATTTCATCTTCCAGAGCCTTAATTGTAACCTGGATTTCCTTGTTAACAGGAGAATACTTGACCGCATTATCAATCAAAATAGTAATCGCCTGTTCAAAGTGTTGGCTGTAAATCTGTGCTAGACGCTCTGAGCTCTCAAAATCATTGAGATAGAATTGGTAATCTTCATGCAAGACACGGAAGTTACCAATAACCGTACGGATTGAAGAATTCAAATCACACGTATCATTTCTATGATTTTCAAATGATCCTTTGACACGGATAGAGTCCAACATATCATTAATCATAATCGTCATACGGTTGGCCTCGTGACTTGCAGCCTCAAGACTCTCCTCAAGAATCTCAGGGTCATTTTTACCCCAACGTTGCAAGAGGTCCATATGGCCCTTGATAACCGCAATCGGCGTACGTAATTCATGACTGACGTCACTCAAGAAACGCATCTGCATCTGATTATTTTCTTGGATTTTATCCATCATACGGTTAAAGTTAACCGCCAAATCACCAATTTCATCGTGACTTTCAATCTTAGAACGAAGTTCCAAATCACTTGGCGAATCGGTGATAACTCCCATCGTTTCGTGCAACTGTCTCATCGGACGAAGAATAGATGTCAAGACAACCACAGTTGCTGCGATAACTAGGACCGTCATCCCCACTTCTAGGAAAATCAATAAGAAAATCAAACGCTCTTTCAGAGCATAGTAGAATTCCAAATCATGGAAAATCTGGGCATAACCAACGATGGTCTTTTTATCCTTACCGTAAATTGGAACTTGTAGTAAGAAACCACGCTTTCCTTTATAGGACACTGACTTCAGTTTGTTTACTTCAGACATGCCTGGAGGAGAGTCTGTGTTTTCCTCAGAAGTAAAGATAAACGTTCCCTTTTTGTCATAAACAAAAACAGATTGGTTAGAAAATAATTTATTAGAAATTGCAACTTGACCATCCAAAGAGTGCTTTTCAGAAAGCACACCATTAATGATTGATGCATAGATATTTTTAGGCGAATAAAGGGCCGCTAAAAGCGGTTCTGGACTCAACTCTTCATCAGAATCCCAGTCCTTTTCGATATAAGTAACAACTTTCGAAATTGTATTATTTACATTTTGACGTTCACGTTGCAAAAGAAGCGTATTGGCCGAGAAAACAACAACCAGAGTGAACATCGACAATACAAGAAAGAAGACCACAGCAGTTGTCATGGTCAACTTTTTTCTAATGGTTACTTTACCAAATAATCTATCTTGTAATTTACTCATTTTTCACGGATAACGTAACCCATTCCTCGCACTGTTTGAATGTATGATTCCTTACCTGGAACATCGATTTTTCCACGCAAGTAACGAATATAAACATCTACAACGTTTGTTTCGATTGCATCATCATATTTCCAAACTTGAAGCAAGAGTTCCTCACGGGTCATCACTTGGTTCATATTGCTCAAAAGTGTGTTCAACAAATCAAACTCACGTTTTGTCAATGGAATTGCTTCATCACCACGAACAACTGTACGGTTTTGAACATCCAATTTCAAATCACGATAAGTTGACGCTTTAGCTGGTGCATTCTTAGCAGCTTCGATATCTTGACGACGGAAGGTTGCACGAATACGTGCCAATAGTTCTTCAATCGCAAAAGGTTTTACAATATAGTCATCAGCACCACGGTCCAAACCAGCAACAATGTCCATGATTGAATCGCGGGCTGTCATCATCATAATATAAGTATCTTTTTCTTGTTGGAGACGACGTGTTACTTCAAAACCGTCCATCTCAGGCAACATAAGGTCCAAGAGAATAAGATCGAAATCTTTCTCGAGTGCCATTTCAAGTCCTTCACGTCCGTTGTCTGCTGTCACAACGTCGTATCCTTCGTGTTGAAGTTCAAGAGAGACAAAACGAGCAAGGTTTTTCTCATCTTCAACAATCAAAATGCGTTTGCTCATAATAAGTATTTACCACTTTCTTAAAATTTTTTGACTTCTATTTCCCTTAAAAAGTCTGTAGATTTACCCTATAAATAAATCCGAAAATTAACTTCTAATGATATAATAATACAGATTTTTAAAATTGTCAAACATTTTTAGTTTATTTTTTTGAATTAATTTTCGTCAAATAGACCGTTCAATTGGGCAAAGGGATTACTTGCCTCTTTTTTCTCCTGTTGAAGTGCGGCAAAATCCTCTTCTGACAAGACTTCCCAGTCATTACCTGAGAGCGAAATTTGTCCTGATTCTTCCTCAGGTGTTAATACTCTCAAAGGAATATTAAGAAGAATATTATCTAAAATACTCTCATCAAGATTAATGGTATCCCCATCCAAGATAAGAACTAGATTTTCTTCGACTAATTCCTTTTGAAGAGCTGCATCTGCCTCTTGTATAAAGGTTTCTGAAACCGGATAGTTAAAGCTAAGTGTCACAGGTTCAAGTGAACGGCTAGATGGCAAGGTAATATCATAGCTAAGTTGATAGTCCAAAAGGTACAAGCCATTATCATAGGCTACCTGACCACTTGCTTGAATCTGTTCAAGATTTAAAACTTGATCATAGCGTTCTTTAATAGACTCCAACAAAGAAGGTGCTTCGGTAAAGGCGAGCCCCTCTGGAGACTTTCTAACTTCTGAAAGATAAATCATTCTTAATCCTCAAATTAAATTTCCCCATAGGGATCTATTTTCAATCCACAAGACCATAATCCCCTACATTCACTTTTCATTAGAGAGCATGATTATGATTTTAGACTTAATTAGTATTATATCAAATTTTTAAGAAAAAATAACACCTTTAATATTACATATTTCTTAAACTTAGAACTTTTTTCACAGCTAATGAGAAACTTACTCAGACCCAGTTTCCATCTGTCCTATAGAGTTAGATGAAAGCTCTTAATTATGGTAAAATAAGAGCATTGAAACTAGATAAAAGGAATATATAATGACACCTGAAGATTTTTACAAGGCTTTGAAAGAACTGGGGTTCGATCTCAGCCAAAAACAAAAAGACCAATTCCAACGCTACTTTGAGCTTTTGGTAGAATGGAACGAAAAGATCAACCTTACTGCAATCACAGAAAGAGACGAGGTCTACCTCAAACATTTCTTTGATTCTTTGGCTCCTGTTCTTCAAGGGCATATTAAAAATCAAAGTATTCGACTTCTGGATATCGGAGCTGGAGCTGGATTTCCAAGTCTCCCTATGAAAATCCTTTGCCCTGAGCTTGATGTGACTATCATCGACTCACTTAATAAACGCATCAATTTCCTCAATCTCTTGGCTGATGAACTTGAGCTCAGCGGTGTTCACTTCTATCACGGACGTGCAGAGGATTTTGGACAAGACAAGGCCTTCCGTGCTCAGTTTGATATTGTTACTGCCCGTGCCGTCGCACGCATGCAGGTTCTCTCAGAATTGACCATTCCTTTCTTAAAGGTTGGTGGACAACTTATTGCACTTAAAGCTGCAGCAGCTGATGAAGAGTTAGCCGATGCTAAAAATGCCTTGAACTCGCTTTTTGCAAAGCCTATTCTCAACGAGAACTACAGACTGCCAAATGGGGATGGACGTAATGTCACTATTGTCGATAAGAAAAAAGAAACCCCAAATAAGTACCCACGTCGTGCTGGAATTCCTAACAAGAAGCCGCTATAACGTTTATCCAAGGAGGTGTCTTACTCCTTGGATTATTATTTACTCTTATGATAACTCGGAGGTTTTCATTGATCAATCGTCTTTCTGTCACGCAAAAGCTTGTGCTCAGCTTTGTCTTTGTCATTATAGTGGGGAGTATTTTACTTAGCCTTCCCATAAGCCACTATGCAAATAGTCCAGAAACAAGCTACCTGGATCATCTCTTCAATACTGTGTCAATGGTCTGTGTAACTGGACTTTCTGTTGTCCCGGTCAGTAAGGCTTACAATGGTCTCGGTCAAATTTTCTCTATGCTTCTCATGCAGACGGGAGGACTTGGGCTCGTCTCTCTTATAGCCTTTAGCACCTATACCCTGAAAAATAAATTAGGACTGAGTGATCAAGATCTCCTTCAATCCGCACTTAGCAGGGATAACCAAAAAGATTTGAAAGCTTATTTTTTTAAGGTCTATAAAATTACTTTTTCTATTGAAGCTTTGGCAGCACTTGTGATCATGACTGATTTCGTTCCTCGTTTTGGACTTGGTCACGGCATTTTTAATAGTCTCTTTCTAGCTGTCTCTGCCTTTTGTAATGCTGGATTTGACAACTTAGGTTCTAACAGTTTACAGGATTATGCAACCAATCCAACCATTAACCTTGCTGTAGCTTTTCTCATTATGTCTGGAAGTTTGGGATTTGCAGTTTGGATTGATTTGATTCAACTATTGCGACGTTATATTAAAGATCGTCCAAGGAATTGGAAATTAGCTTGTAGACCTCTCAGCAATCAAAGTCGTCTTGTTCTTATAAGTACAGGCTGTCTCCTCTTAGGAGGAACACTACTTGCTTGGTTACTGGAAATGGATAACTCTAAGACAATCGGTACTCTCAATGTCTGGCAACAACTTCTGGTAAGTTTCTTTCAGACTGTAACCATGCGTACCGCTGGTTTTGCGACTATTTCCTATACCAATGCCGATTTCTCCACAAATCTTCTTTTTATGATTCAAATGATTATTGGGGGTGGTCCTGGAGGAACTGCGGGTGGTATCAAGGTGACAACTGCCTCTATCATGTTCCTGCTTTTTAAGTCAGAACTATCTGTTAACTCGAGCGTTGTTTTTCGAAATCGTATTATATCTAATAAGACTGTTTTGCAAGCATTCACAGTTATACTCTTTTTCCTAACAATGCTCTTTGTCGGCTATGTTATTTTGCTGGAGACTAATCCTACACTATCGCCCCTTGGCCTACTTTTTGAGAGTGTGTCAGCCATTGCTACCGTTGGTGTTTCAATGGATTTGACCCCTAATCTAAATACTCTAGGACGACTCGTTATCATGTCTCTGATGTTCATTGGCCGTGTTGGACCTATCACTGTTCTCTTGAGCTTGATGACCAAAAAAGAAAAGCATGTCTCTTATGCCCCAACTGATATTTCAGTTGGCTAAACAATTTTATTCATTGACAATATTCTGAAAGGATTTTATATGAAAACACAAATTATTGGGGTCCTCGGTTTGGGAATCTTTGGACAAACCATTGCAACCGAACTCTCCTCTTTTGGACAAGACGTTATCGCCTTAGATAATAACTCTACAACAATTGATTCCCTTGCTGATCAGGTGACTAAGGCCGCTGTTGGTGACATTACTGACATTGACTTTCTACGTTCTGCTGGTATTGATACTTGCGATACGGTCATTATTGCAACTGGAGAACACCTAGAATCGTCTGCGCTAGCGCTCTTGCAGTGCAAAAAACTTGGTATTAAGAATATTATTGCCAAAGCTATGAATAACAATTATGAGGAAGTCCTTTACGGAATGGGTGCTAACTGGGTCATCACTCCTGAACGTAGCACAGCAAAAGAATTGGCTTCAAATATCCTCCGCTATAACATATCAAATGTTTTTCATTTAGAGGATGACGTAGCTTTAATTGAACTTAAAATTCCTAGTGAATGGGCTGGAAAGTCCTTGCATACTTTAAATCTAAGACAAAATTATAACGTCAATGTTATTGGTTTTAGAGATGAGAAAAGTGGCAAGTTAAACACCCACTTTGACCCAAGTAAGAAACTACCTGATGAAGGGATCATACTAGTTGTCGCTGACAATCGAACACTAGAAAAATTTGATTATTTAGGATATTTAAAATAACAAAAAACGTTCCAATCTCGTTCATCTAGACAAGACTGGAACGTTTTTAGTTGTGCTTAATAGCATACTTTTACTAAAAGCCAAGAATATCATCCCCATGGATTGTAAAAACGACCATGATTGAGGAAGATTAAGCCTATACTAATCCCCAATAAAAGAATAGCTGACACGATGACAAGGTAATCTTGTTTCATCAAAGATTTATGCACATACCAGGTACGTTTTTTATAGCGACCAAATCGACGTAGCTCCATAGCTGTCGATATGGTATCAATTCGTTCGAGAGATGAAAAAATTAGTGGAAGAACAATTTGGAGATTCCCGCGAATACGTTTGACCAATCCCGACTTTTGCGACAAATCCAAACCACGAGCCCCTTGAGCCTTACGAATCGTAAAGAATTCTTCTTGGACATCTGGAATATAACGCAAGGTTAAACTAACGGAATAGGCAAATTTATAAGGAATTCCAATCTGATTAAGACTAGCCGCAAACTGACTCGGATGAGTGGTCATAAGAAAAAGAATGGCAAGAGGGACCGTTGAAAAATACTTAAGCAATAGATTTGCAAGGTAAAAAAGCTCCTGACTGGTTAGATAGAAACGCCCCCAGCCTTCAATAAGAACTGTCTTTGCTCCGTAAATTTCTTCACCATAACCAGGTGCGAAAAGGTAGACCATAAGTAAATTAAAGAGGGCAATGGATCCAATAATCTTAACAACAAAAGAAATATCTCGCCAACGAATCTTAGCCAAATAAAAGAGATAAATGGAAAGTAAGCCTACTGCTAGGATAAAGCGTGGATCATAGGTTGCCATACAGGCAACTGAAACCAAGATAAAGAAAAGCATCTTACTTGCCCCAGACAAATCATAGAGGAAACCTTGACCGGACTGATAACCAATTAAACGATTAGACATTAGGGCCTCCTTTTTCAATATAATACTGGGTTACTTCTACTGGATCACTTGACAATTTCTGACCCAAAGTATAAAGAGAGGTCTGCTTGAGATTGGCTGACTCTAGTAAATCCTTCTGATTAAGAATTGTAACAGGGTTGTCGTCTGCAATGATTTTACCCTCAACCACAACGAGACAACGATCGCTATATTCCAACATGAGCTGCATGTCATGGGTAATCATCACAATCGTATGACCTTGCTTCTGAAGACTGTCCAAGAAATTCATGATATCTGTGTAAGTCTTGTAATCTTGACCAGCCGTTGGCTCATCCAAGATAATGATTTCAGGTTTCAAAACTAAGATAGACGCAATGGTCACGCGCTTTTTCTGACCAAAGGAAAGCGCAGAAATGGGCCATTTACGAAAACTATAGAGACCACAAGTCTTCAAGACCTCATGAACACGCGCTTCAACCTCAGCCTCTTCAATACCTCGCAAACGCAAACCAAGAGCGACCTCATCAAAAATCATAGTTTGGCTAATCATCTGATTTGGGTTTTGCAAAACAAAGCCTATACGTTCTGAACGCTCGGCGATGCTATCCTGACTGATATTCTGACCCTTGTAAGTTAATTTCCCTTGACTAGGGACAAAACCGCATAGAGCTTTGGCAAGCGTCGACTTTCCAGCTCCATTTTTACCGACAATCGCTAGTCGCTCACCTTTTTTCAAGCTAAAAGACATATCCTCTATAATCGCTGGATTATCCCCATAGGAAACGCTAAGCCCCTCAACCTTCAAAATAGAATCACTTGAACTGTCTCTTTTATCTTTCAAAACTCTATCTGGCAGAACAAGGTCAGATAAGTCTAAAGCATCCAATTGACTAAGATTTTGTGCATCTCTTGTGTCAAATCCCAACTGACGTAAAACCGTCACATATAGAGGTTCGCGAATCCCATTTTCCAGTAAGAGAGTACTTGATAAAAGCTCATCTGGGCTACCGTTAAAGAGGAGGGTACCATCATTGACCAGTAAAATCCGGTCAACAGGACGATAAAGAACATCTTCTAGACGATGCTCAATAATAATTGTTGTAGCTCCCACCTCTTTGTGGATTTTATCAATGAGGTCAATGGTTTCCTGTCCTGATTTAGGATCTAAATTTGCTAGAGGCTCATCAAATAAAAGAATAGGACTCTCATCAATCAAGACTCCAGCCAAACTAACTCGTTGTTTTTGGCCACCTGATAAGTCTTGAGGGCGGTGATTCAAAAGAGAAGTCAAGTCTAGACGTTCAGCCCAGAGAGCTACCTTATCCTTCATCTCACTTTGATCAGCACAATCATTCTCCAAGGCAAAAGCCAAATCCTCGGCTACTGTTAGGCCAATAAACTGACCATCTGGATCCTGCAATACCGTAGATACCAACTGTGACTTATCATAGATAGATTGCTTGAAAATATCCTGACCATCTATCCTTACCTGGCCTTTTGCCTGACCTTTATGAATATTAGGTATGATACCATTGAGACACTGAGCCAGGGTCGACTTTCCGCTACCAGAAGGGCCTAAAATGAGCACTTTCTCGCCTTTGACAATATCAAAGCTGATATCTTTAAGCGTCGCTTCTGCTTGCGCATCATATTGAAATGTAAACTGATTAAAACTAATGTATTTATCCATGTTTCTACTAAAAAAGAGAGGAGGTATCAAAGCAAACTGACAGTCCCACTCTCCTATGATTCATGCTAGTCTTTGGTAAGACTACCAGATTGTGTACGTGAGCCAGCATAGATTGCAAGAAGGAGGGTTCCTCCGATTGCAATTGTAATAAAGTTAGCTACGCCAGCTACAAAACTTTGTGCATAAAGATATGACCAGGCTTGTGCGAATTGGAGTCTATCACCAATAGGAGTAACGATACCATAGGCAATAAGGAGGGCCAATGCTTGTGCTAAGTTAAACCAAATCATACTCATCAAAGAAAACTTGCCAGTTGTCACATCATATTTTTTGTTGAATAGACCAATTACAAGACCTGTAATGGCACTTGCAAACACCCAAGCCCATGAGATATTTCCGTATTGAATACCATCTTTAAGCGCATGCCCAATAAAGCCCATAAAGAAACCTGTAATAGGCCCAAAAATCACTGAAAATAGTGCTTGAACAGCATACTGAAGTTGGATGCTGGTATTCCCAAAAATAGGAATATTAACAAACATACCAATGATAATAAAGAGTGCTGCACCAATACCTGTCGCAACTACTGTACGAATTGAATTATTTTTCATAATCTTACTTTAATCTCCTAAATGTTTGATTTCAATGTGCCAGTTAGACCCCACACCAACATTATAGGCCTTGGCAAAAGACCCCTGGTTTATGGCTAAGCCAACACGATAGAGGGAATTGATATAAATAATTGGCTGACCGATACGAACATCCGCAAAAGATTTCCCATAGGTAACTTGATTTTGGTAGACCAACATATCATTGTTAAAGATGGTCACCTCGAATCGATCACCAAAGTTTGGTTCCAAGGCATAAAAGTCATCACGTGTGATAGAGGTCCAAAGAGAGCCGAAACGGACGTCCAAAATATCAATTGCACCACGAACCAAATTATCCTCTATGATGGTTTCAACCACTGGAAGCTCTAGAATTTTGTCCACAGGTAACTCAGGACCTACTTCATCAAAACTGATATGACCAGAAGCTAATTTGGCACCTGTATAGGCATAAACATCACGACCATGGAAGGTATAAGACAGCTCCGTATTACTACGACGATTCTCAACTTCTGAAATTTCACGGACAGCAACGATACCGACATCCTTCTTGATATAAGAAAGTGTTCCGTTATCTGGTGTGACGATATATTGCCCCGTCTTTGTTAAGGCAACCACACTTTTACGTGATGAGCCGACACCCGGATCAACTACGGAAACAAAGGTTGTTCCCTTTGGCCAGTACTCGACAGTCTGAAACAGACGATAGGAAGCTTCAAAAGTGTTGTAGGGAGTAATATCATGTGTAAGGTGATGAACTCCCAAACTTGGTTCTTCTTGAAGAGCTACACCAATCATGGCCGAAACAGCACCGTCAACCAAACCAAAGTCTGATTGAAGCACCAATAAATTATTAGTCATAAATGTTTCACCTTTTCTCTTTGAACGGTTTATTTTACCATATTTTATGGGCTTTTTAAAGATGATAGATTCTTGAGCTAGCTATAGTCTTTGACTATGTTTTCTCCAAAATCAAAAAGCCAGCCAAATAGGCCGACCTTATACAATTATCTATACTTTCTTCCAACGGCTCTTTTCTGCTACTGCTGTAAAAAGCACGTCTGTTGAAGAGTTAAGGGCTGTTTCACAAGAGTCTTGGATGACACCTACGATAAAGCCAACACCAACAACTTGCATGGCCAAATCATTTGAGATACCAAAGAGGCTACATGCTACTGGCACTAATAGAAGGGATCCTCCAGCAATACCTGAGGCACCACAGGCAGAAATAGCTGCAACCACACTAAGAATGAGTGCTGTCGCAAAATCGACCTGAATTCCCAAAGTCGTTACTGCAGCAAGAGTTAAGACATTGATTGTCACGGCTGCCCCAGCCATATTAATAGTTGACCCCAAAGGAATAGAAACTGAATAGGTATCAGGATTTAAACCAAGATCTTTACAAAGCTGAAGGTTAACAGGAATATTAGCTGCTGACGAGCGAGTAAAGAAGGCTGTAATCCCAGAGTCTTTCAAACAACGGAAAACCAGTGGGAAAGGATTTTTGCCCATCATCACAAAGGCAATAATAGGATTAACAACCAAGGCAACAAAGGCCATTGTTCCCACTAAAACAAGGATTAGGACACCATAATCCGCCAAAACACCAACACCATTCTCAGAAATAGTATTAAAGACAAGACCAAGGATACCAAATGGTGCCAAGTTAATAATCCAACGAACGATTTGTGAAGTCACTTCTGCCAAGGTATGTAGCAAATCTTTCGTGTGAGTGCTAGCTGTTCGCATGGCGAAACCAAAGACAACCGCCCATACTAAAACACCAATGTAGTTGGCTTGAGCCAAGGCATTGACAGGGTTATCCACCATCTTAAGCAACAAATCTTTAAAGACTTCTCCCACACCTTGAGGTGCCGTCGATTTAGTCGCTGCCGCTGCTCCCAACTTCAGAGAAATTGGAAAAATATAGTGAGAAATAACAGCCGTCAATGCTGCCGCAAAGGTCCCAAAGAGATAAAGAATAATAACTGTCTTCATGTTGCTTTGTTGCCCTTCTCGCGTTTGAGAAAGGGCATTGGCAACCAAGGCAAAGACCAAGAGTGGAGCAATTGCCTTCAAGCCACCAACAAACATATCCCCTAAGAGACCAATAACCGTAAACTTAGGAACAAGCAAACCAAGTACAGCACCAATTACCACACCAATGGCAATACGCTTGATTAGACTGGTCCTATTCCAAGTTGAAATAAATCGTTTCATAACTCATTAACTCCTTTTTATGGTTAGCTCAACCATAAAGTATTCGATAATTTCCATACTATGATAAATATCTGAAATCGTCAAGACATGAAAAAAGCCTGTGGCAAACAGGCTCTCAAATCCTATTTATGACTCAATTTACGGGTCAAGAAATCACCCAAGAATTGGATAAGGAAAATCAAAATCAAAATCAAGAAAGTTGCCAAAATGGTAACTGAGGTACTAGAACGGTTATATCCATAGTAGATAGCGATGTAACCAAGACCACCGGCACCGATAGCACCAGCCATGGCAGTTTCACCCACAAGGGAAATCAGAGTTACGGTTGATACACGAACCAATTCTGGGAGCCCTTCACCAAGGTAAACCTTAATCGTATCCCAAAGTGTTGCGCCACTAGCTTGTGCTGCTTCAATAACGCCACGGTCAAGATCTGCAAGTACCACCTGTACTTGACGTGCAAAGAATGGGAAAGTCGCAGCTGACAATGGAACCAAGGCCGCTGTCATTCCAAGGTTAGTCCCCACGATAAAGTAAGTGAAGCCTTTCAAAATTGCCAAGAGGATGATGAAAGGAATGGCACGGAAGATTGAAGTGATTTTATCCAAGATTTGGAAAACAAATTTATTTTCAATGACTCCACGAGGACCTGTCAATACCAAGAAGAGCCCCATAACAAGACCAAGAAGCCCCCCAATGATGAAGGAAATAACCGTCATATAGAGAGTCGCATAGATGGCGTCTGGCCAAGAGTTAACCCCCTGCATACCAATACGATAAATATCTGGAAAGTTTTGTTGAATCCAATCTGCCATTATTGGGCTCCTTTCTTAAGTACTTGCAAGCTGACACCTGCATTTTCAATCGCTTTTTGAGCAGCAAGAACCTTATCTGCCTCACCATTCAAGACAACGACCAATTCACCAACAGGAGTATCACCTAGAATCTCAAGGTTCCCGTAAAGGATGTTACTTGAAACTCCGTAATCTTTGAAAATTTCAGTCAAGAGTGGCTCATCTGTTGAAGAACCAGCATATTTAAGTTGAACAAGAAGGGCTGAGCCTGGTAAGTTTTTCACTACGGGTTGTGCATTAATCTTAGCCAAGGCATCTTCAATCCCTGCAGCAGTTTCAATAAATTCTTGTGTCAAATCTTCTTGTGGATTTGAGAAGATGTCAAGAACACTGCCCTCTTCCAAAAGTTGACCATTTTGCATAACAGCCACACGGTTACAAATGTCTTTAACAATTTGCATTTCGTGGGTGATCATAACCACTGTCAAACCAAGCTTTTTATTCAAATCCTGCAAAAGTGAAAGGATCTGCTTAGTTGTTTTTGGGTCAAGAGCTGAGGTAGACTCATCTGAAATCAAGATTTCAGGATCATTAGCCAAGGCACGGGCAATCGCTACACGTTGTTTTTGACCACCGGACAACTGTGCAGGATAGTTTTCGGCACGATCAGCCAAATCAACCAATTCCAAAAGACCACGAATTTTTTTGTCTTTCTCTTCATTGCTTAGTTTAGAATGACGAAGAGCAAAAGCTACATTTTCATAAGCCGTCTTTTGAGCCATAAGGTTAAAGTGTTGGAAAATCATCCCAATCGTTTGACGTTTCTGGCGCAATTCTTTTGTCGACAATTGGACCTTACCATCTGCAAAAGTCACATCTTTACCGATAGTGATTTTACCAGCTGTAGGCACTTGCAAAAGATTGATCGCACGCACAAGGGTAGATTTACCAGCCCCTGAATAACCAACAATTCCGTAAATATCACCTTTCTCAATCTGGATAGACACATCCTTAACCGCTTGAATAGTGCGGCGTTTCTGCGTAAAGGTGATATCAATATTTTTCAAATCAATAATGACATTACTCATAACTTGCAATTAACTCCTTAATTAGTTCAATGTGGGTGTAGTAATCTGCTAGACTAACATTTTCATCCCCACCATGGTCACGACTGTTAGCATTCCCTATACCAAAGGCTGCCATAGGAACACCCAAAGCCTGATAAATCATATGCATAGGCCCCGTACCTGCTGCTGTTGGAAGGACAGCGACACCTTCTTCATAAAAACCTTTTGCTAACTCAATAACATTGACAATAGCTGGATCAGACATATCACTTCGATAACTTTCTTCACCAAGAGTGAAGGTTACCTTGATACGGTCAAATCCTTCTTTTTTGAGGTGAGCCTTAATACACTCCAAAACGTACTCAGGTGTCAAGCCAGGGACCAAACGTATCTCCATCTTAGCTCTGGCTTGAGCTGGTAAGATGGTCTTAACCCCTTGCCCCTGATAACCTGTTGAAATTCCCTCAATAGAAAGAGCAGGCTCAAAATAGTAAGTTTTTAAGAACGCTCGGCGGTCACTTTCTAAAATGGGTAGTTTTAAGCCGTAAATCCTACGAAGACTGTCTGCATTTTCAATGGCATAAGTTTCGATAAGATTCATCTCTCGTTCGTTTGGTTGGACAATCTTTTCATAGATGCCGTCGATAAGGATACGTCCCTGATCATCTCTCATGCTTGAGATAGCATTAAGCAAGTACCATGACGCCGATTCAATCACTGCACCAAATTTAGAGTGGATATCAACATCAGCACTCTCGACAGACAAGTCAAAGGTAATAATCCCCTTGTTGCCACCTGTGATTTCCAATTGACCTTTACTATTTCGGTTCCCTTGCTCCCAAACCAATAGGTCTGCTGGAAGAAGATCATCTCGGTATTTTTCTAAATATTTTTCAAGGTCTGTTGATGCTGATTCTTCAGCACCTTCCATCATAAACGTAATATTTACAGGAAGATCTCCGACCTCACGAATGTACTTACGAAGAGCTGTCAACCGAGCTGTGATATGGCCCTTATCATCGTCGACACCACGACCATACATATATCCCTTTCGAACAGTCAGACGGAAAGGTTCATCGGTCCATGGCTGATCATTGTCCGCAGGAACAGTGTCATAGTGTTGATAGAAAATAATTGTTTTCGCATCTGGATTTGGACTCTTGAATTTCGCCAAGACAAAAGGTGCCGTATGGGTCTCGTCAATTGTCACCTCTGCGCCAACACCAGAGAAAATCTCACCAAGGTAAGCAGCTACATCATAGAGACCAATATTTTGAGCAAAAATAGATTTTTTAGAAATCAAAGTCCGCAAAACTTCAAAATAGTGCTGAGCAATTTCATCGTTACGAAATTTTCGTAACTGCTCTTCTTCACTTGAAAATGCCATCAAATCGTCTCCTTCATACACGACAAAACGGCGTGCTCTCACACGCCCTCTGTCCTTAGCTTATTTCTTTGAATTAGCTTTCAATTGATCTTGTGTTGGGGCACCTTTCCATGCTGGAAGGTCAACCTTGTTAGATGCATCATAGATGATTTGCGCTACTTCATCATTTTGGTAGGCTTTAATCAAAGTCTTGATAGCATCAGCTTTATTTGATTTTTCCCAATCTTTATTAGCTGCAATGATATTGACCCAATCTTTTAAATCTTGGCTTGGATCTTCTTGGAAGAGGGTTGTGTCATAGTCAACGTTTTGTTGTTGTGCGTATGAGTTGTTAACAACTGCTGCATCTACAGATGAAAGAGTTTGGGCAGCTTGTTCAGCTGCGATTTCTTTGATATCCAATTTCTTTGGATTTTCAGAAATGTTCTTGATAGTTGCCAATTCACCATCTTTAACATCCAACTTAATCAAACCAGCTGTTTGAAGAAGTGTCAACGCACGGCTTTCGTTTGTACCATCGTTAGGTACTGAGATAGTAGCTCCATCTGGAAGCTCTTTAACATCTTTATACTTAGCTTTTCCGTTTTCAGTACCTGAGAAAAGGTGGATTGGGCTAAGAAGTGTGTCAGCTGCCGCAACAACATCACCCTTATTTTCTTTGTTCCAGTTGTTCAAGAAATAAATGTGTTGAAAAGCATTAACATCGATTTCGCCGTTTTTAAGGGCTTCATTTGGTTGGTTGTAGTCTGTGAACTCTTTCAACTCGATAGTAACACCCTTGTCTTTAGCCAATTCTTTGACTTTATCCCACAACGGCTCAGTAGTGTCATCCAAAGTCATGACACCAACTGTCAACGTTTTATCATCCTTAGCTGATTTGTTACCGCCAGCACCACAAGCAGCCAAAGCTACTGTTGAAGCGACTGCCAATCCTGTAATTCCAAGAATTTTTTTAAGTTTCATAACGAACTCCCTTTAATTGTTTTAAGTGTAAAATTATTATCCCATAGGATAAGAATTGTAGCAAATTGTTTATAATTGTATATCTCTATAGTTTTTAACTATATCCTGCCCTAGATTTTAATTATATGAAAAAGCTGAGAATCATTCCCAGCTCCTTTCTTATTTTTTGCTTGGAACTTTCAAAGCGTCTTTAGTTGGAATATAATCTTTGTTTCCAAGGAATTTTTCAGCCAACTTAGCCAAAGTACCATCTTTTTGGAGTTCTTCCAAACGTTTGTTTACAAATTTTTGAAGATCTTTTTGGTTATCTGCGAACAAGAAGTAGATATATGGTTGTTGATCAGATTTAAGTTCAATCGTCTTCAAGTTGCTCAACTTATTATTTTTGATAATTGAATTAACAGTTGGTGCATCAAAAATCTTGAAGTCGTACTTACCTTCATTCAAACTTGTCAACATTTGTGTAATATTTTCATTTGTGTAGTTAAGTTCAACTGGCTTGTCTGAATGTTTCTCATTAAACTCTGTCAATTGAGTAGCTGTCGATGTTCCTTGAACAACCTGCGTTGAGTGTCCAGCAATATCATCATATTTCTTAATATTACTATCTTTTGGAACAGTCAAAACAGCTGGTGTGGTACCAATTGGATATGAGAAGAGATATTTTTGGTCACGTTCTTCTGAATAAGAGATATTGTTCCCTGCCATTTGGTATTTAGCTGAGTCAAGACCTGTGAAGACTGAAGACCATTCTGTTTTTTGGAATTTCACTTCATATTTGTCAGAGTCTTTGAAGACTGCTTTAGCCACTTCCACATCGTAACCAGTCAATTCACCGTTTTCTTCATATGAGAATGGTGCTGTTGTCCCAACAGTGGCAAAGTTAATTGTTTCTTTAGCACCTGAAGATTTAGAGGCTTCTTTTGATGATTTAGATGAACATGCAGCAAGCAAAGCTACTGAAGCAATGGCTACACCCGTGATTCCAAGAATTTTTTTAAGTTTCATAATATTCTCCTTTGAGATTGATTGTTTTTATTGTAACAGAATTCACTAAGCTTAACTAATACTTAAACATAATCAAGGTGATAAGAAAATACTATCACCTAAAAATATCAATTGTTTGACAAGAAAAAAGCAGAAAACCAATAACGATTTTCTACCTTATTCCTAATTAATAATGCGACAAACGCTCAATTACTTGCTGGTTATTGAGCACTTCCTGGGCAGGAAAGAAATCAGCCTTACCATCTTCGAAAAGAAGAACATCAGCCTTTTCATGATGAAGATGCTTAAAGTGATGAGCAGACATGATAATGGTTTTCCCAGCTGAATGAAGCTCATGTAGAAGTTCCCTAAAAAATTCTTCATATTCTTTAGAAAGATTATTGAAGGGTTCATCAAGAATATACACATCTGGATTCGTTACCATGATACTGGCAAAAGCCACTTTCTTCTTTTCTCCACCAGACAGTTGATAGGGAACGCGATCTCTTAAATCTTCAATTTTAAGCAGGGATAGCGTGTCTTGAACGCGCTGTGAGACTTTTTCTTCGGTTAGACCTAGCTGGCGAGGACCAAAAGCAATCTCATCATAGACAGTACTATTAAATAACTGACTATCCACATCCTGGAAGAGGATTCCGAGGCGACTATAAAAATCTCGTTTTTGACGTTTGTCCTTCAGGCATTCTTTGAGGTCCTTCCCTAAGAAAAGAATGCGACCAGATTCTTCCTGCTTGAAGCCAGTTAATAAACTGATAAGACTTGATTTCCCAGTCCCATTTTCCCCCATCAACATCACATATTGTCCTTGTCTAATCTCCAAATCAAGACCAGTAAAGACCTTTTTTTGTTCATAGGCACAGGCCACTTGTTTCAATTGAAACATCTCATCCTCCTAACAGAATCTGTCCTAAAATCACTGCTACTAGACCTATCAAGGCCAGCCAGTCCTTCCATGTGAATGACTGTGATGACTTGACATACTCACCGACAAAGCAACGTGCTTCCATGGCTTGAGTTAGTTCCTCACCATAGCGTATAGCTTTAAGGTATAAAATTCCCCAGATATTACTTCCAATCCGGAAACGATGGTTGCCGCCAAAGCTTCGTGCTTCAATCCCTTTGAGCAAATCCATTAATTGTTTTCCAAAGACATCGATATATTTTATGGTGATATCTAACTGGAGCAGAACAAGATCAGGAAAATGCAACCCTTTTAATGCCACTAGCATCTCACTTATTGTACTTGTCTCTGAATAATAAGCAATGGCTACGGCAATCAAAGGAAGTCTAAAAAGAAAGAGCGATTGACCTCCGCTAAGTAAGAGATGCGGTAGATAAAGAACTAAAGGGAAGATCAACAACACTACAGTTTTTTTCAAAGTTCTTACTAAAACAGAATGCGGTAAAAAAGCCACGCCAGCTCCTAAAAACAAGGCTACAATCCACAAAACTGTGAGATTTCGGCTAATTCCCACTGAAACAAGTAAGAAAAAGAGAAGTAAAACCTTAGCTGTTGGATGAAAGACTGATGCTACTTTTAAAGGATGCGTTTCAAACTTTTGAAGAAGAGCTTCCAGATGGTGACGATTCCGGATAAGAAAGTTATTTCTACCGACTTTAGTGACTACTGGGCGCTCTTCCGACATCCAATCTGGAAGAATCATTTTTCAACCTTTCTACCGAAAATCAAGCGATAGAGGATGAAGAAAATCAAAACAGCAGAGGCAGCGCTCAGGATATAACCCAAAACTTCTGGGATGCCTGCGATACTATAATCTGGGAAGAGGGCATTGAATGAAAAACCATTCAACATTCCTTTTGGCGCTTGGGCTTCCACATGGTAATGAGACAATTTTTCTACCAACTCTTTGACATCCCATTCTGCAAAAGCTGTTCCCGTCGCCAATAAACCAAGTGGCGTTAGGATAATTAAGGCTAGGATAAAGAGCAATAAAGGACGTAGTTTTTTAGTCGTTATTTCCTGAGTATTATCAATATTCAAACGTTCAATGAATTCTTGAACACCGGCTGTGAAAAATCCTTCTACCAAGCCTATAAGCAGGTGAGTCAAGCCCATTACTGGAAGTGTCACTCTCAAAGGGTATGGATTATAAAGCGGATTACCACTGCTATCTTTAAAGAGAATCGGTTGAATTCCTAGTAAAACCGCAACAGTCAGGGCCGCAACTACAATTCCAATATAACCTCCAAAAAAGCTAGCAATTATCCTGTTCTTTGTCCACTTATTCAAGAGTTTATAAACAGCATAACCCACAAATGGCATGACAACAGCCATACAAAAGGCATTCGCACCAAAGGCCAAAATCCCACCATCACCAAATAGCAAAGCCTGCATAGCTAGAGCCACACTAACTGCTAAACAGGAGGCCCAAGGTCCTAACAATATGGCAATTAGCACTGCCCCAACAGCATGGGCACTCGTTCCACCTGGGGCTGGAAGATTAAACATCATGATAAGGAAGGACAAGGAAGTCCCGATTCCCAACATAGGAATCGTTTTTTTATCAGTGTCAACCTTTACCTTCACTTCCTTGACAGCCTTATACCAAATAGGCAACATAACTGCCCCCATTGCCGCACAAGTCATAGGGCTTAAGTAATTTTCAGGAATATGCATTTCTTATCTCCTCATATCATTTTTTCTCAAATTCAAAGGGGTTAATCCATGTATTTCTTGTCTAAAATAGTCTGCACAAGAATAAATGACGCGACGATTATCCTCAGCAGTTTTTCCTAAGATACGTAACACCAGACCCGGGATATCTATGGATGAAATAGCAAAATCAGACTCTAAATTCAGATCTTCTAAGTGCTTCTGCAAAGCCTTAACAAAAGCCTCGTCAATATTTGGTGACACCATTACCAAACTATTATAATTACGCCAGCCTTCAAAATAACCAAGTTTAAACATATCTTGTTTCTGAGGCTCTAAGAGGGTCTGATCGCTATAAACAAGCTCATTATCTTGGTAGATTTGTGTCAAATTACGAAAATAATGGTATTGAAACGGTAAATCCTCATGAGACCAACCTGCCGTTACACCATCTGAATAAATCAAGTGGGCAGACTTATCCATATCAATACGACTTGTTTGAAAATAGCGTGATTTTAAATAGGGAATAACTTCATCAGCCATGTACTCCAAATAACTATTTTCTTCAAGTGTGATAGACGTATTCTGTTGTGTCAACTGTCCTTTCTCACACTTGTAAACATAGGTAGGTGTCTGAGTTGTCACCAAGGCATGAGCATCTTTATTAACATCAATGGTTACTTGATACTGCTCACCCTCGACAAAGCCCCCACCCATATTAATTAGGAAATAGTAAGGAACGCCATTGGCATCTGAATTATCTGCCGACACTCGAGAGTTGCCTTCTTGGTATTTCTTGTGGGAAATTGTACGACCATTTCTGTTTGAAAATCCAAGATGGACAAAACCATCATATGCTTGTGTCATCTTACAAGTCCTCTAGTAGGAAATTCTTACGAATCCATTCTTCCACTTCCTTAACATTGTCATCATTATTCAAATTTGTGAAAATGAAAGAATCTTCGTTACGGAAATGAAGGGTATCTTCACGCATACGGTCTAGGTTGGCTCCAACATAAGGTGCAAGATCAGTCTTATTAATCAAGAACAAATCACTCTTAATCATCCCTTGACCAGCTTTACGTGGGATTTTTTCACCCTGAGCAACGTCAATAATATAAATGGTAAAATCAACCAAATCAGGGCTGAAGGTCGCAGCCAAGTTGTCTCCACCACTTTCAAGGAAAATAACATCCAAATCATGGTTAAAGCGCTCTTGAAGAGTTTCAATCGCTTCAAAGTTCATAGAGGCATCCTCACGAATCGCAGTATGAGGACATCCACCAGTTTCTACACCAATGATACGGTCTTCGTCTAAGCTTGAATTTTTAGCCAAGAAAAGGGCATCTTCTTTTGTATAGATATCGTTAGTAATAACTGCTAAATTTAAGTCGGACATACGTCGTGTAAGACGCTCAAGCAAAAGGGTTTTACCTGAACCAACAGGTCCACCAACTCCAATAATTACAGTACGTTTTGTCATTGTTTTTTCCTCTCAACCTTGTTGATATTTTAGGACATGAATAGGCGGAATACCTGTGTTTCATGTTTCATCTGAGCTAATTCAAGACCAGGCGTATTGGCCCCAAGGTAGGACGCATCCAATTCTTGAATTTCTTGTGTCATTTTTTCTAATTGTGAAAAGCTACGTAAAACAATCTCCTGTCCAGCAAACTGTCCAAGGGGAATGGCACGCACAGCATTTTGAACCATCGTCGAAATCACGCTATAGCCATAAAGTGCTATGGCTTCATTACATCCCAAGCCCTTGTTAAACACATAGAGCGCAAAGACAATAGCTGGATTGCCGAAGACCACACCCTTACGTATTTTAGACTGATAGTCATCCAATACCGGAATAGCATGAAGCCTTTGAATGAGTCGAAGCATTTGCTTAGCAATCATCTTAGTTCCCTGTCTTGTTTCACGCGCTTGCGTCGAAACTGTCAAGACCTTATCATAATGCCAAACCTGCTCTATGTTATCTGTAACCATAGCATCATAAACCAGTTTGATTACAAGACCTTCACCATATTTAAACTGACTAGCTAAATAGGCTTCTTGCCACTCTTCGTAACCTTTATCATCTGTTACAGTGTCTTCACGCAGATAATTTTCCATCCCAAATGAGTGGTTAAATGATCCAATTGGAAAGGTGGAATCGACAATTTGCACAATTTCAAGATAATCTTGCAAAGACACATTAGCAAAGGGATTAATGTTCATGGGCAGTTAAATTCACATGGCGTAGGGGTTTATCAAGGACCACTTCTTCAATCGTGTAGGCAATCTCTTTTTGAGTCAAGACTTGCTCTACTACTGGGTCAACCTCTAAATAAATCTTGGCATCTTTCACCTCAATTGGTTTATGAGTATTCCCAAGAATGTGAGCTGTGATTCCCATTTCATCCATATCTTTAGGTGAGATGACAATCAAATCCTGTGACTCAACACCAATAGCTAGAACATGGTGATCATCGATAAAAAAGGCAGAGCCATTTTGCAATTTTTGTCCCTTATCAAGACGAATACCAAATTCATTCCCATGATCACTCTTCACACGAATAATTTTTTTGTTAAGATCGTCACTCGAAAGAATGACTGTTTCAATATGGTATTTGTCCACATCGATATCCTTAACAAGAGCATCTACTTTTGTAAAAATCATACTTTTTCCTTTTCTATTACATTTTAAAAGTCTAGCATCAGACTCATATAGCAACCTAATAAAGTGCTAAAAACGTTATGGCTGTAAAATACAAAAGAGGTTGGAGGAAAAATTCCAGCCTCATGTATATAGCGTTTTCCTTAGAACAAGAAATAACGTTGAGACAATGATGTCGTATGGATTGGCTCACAAGTAACCAACTCATCATCAATAAAGACATCAAAGGTCTGTGGATCGATACGGATTGTTTTTGGAGCGTAGTCATTAAGCTTCATATCACGCTTAGTCAAGTTACGCGTATTCTTAACAGGAAGAACAATCTTATTCAAACCATTTTCTTCTTTGATACCGTGATCATAAGCATATTGAGAGACAAATGTAAGATTTGTTTCATGAACCGCTTGACCGTAAGCACCATATAATTTACGCATGATACGTGGTTGAGGTGTTGGAAGACTTGAACCAGCGTCACCCATAACACCATAAGTTAACATACCACCCTTAAGCACCAACTTAGGTTTTGCACCAAATTGTGCTGGTTCCCAGATAACCAAATCTGCAAATTTACCAACTTCTACAGAACCGATATAGTCTGCAATACCATTGGTGATGGCAGGGTTAATTGTATATTTAGCCACGTAACGTTTAATACGGTTATTATCGTTAAACTCTGAATCCCCTTCAAGTGGACCACGCTGAGCCTTCATCTTATCAGCTAGTTGCCAACAACGCATTGCTACTTCACCGACACGTCCCATTGCCATGGCATCTGAAGTCATGATACTAAGGGCTCCCATATCGTGAAGAACATCTTCTGCAGCCACAGTTTGTTTACGAACACGTGATTCGGCAAAAGATACGTCTTCTGGGATTTTTGGATCCAAGTGGTGACAAACCATAACCATATCTAACAACTCACCAATAGCATTTGTAGTATATGGGTTAGTTGGGTTAGTTGATGATGGCAAAATATTTTCCTTACCTGCAAAAACCATAATATCTGGAGCGTGCCCACCACCAGAACCTTCGGTATGGAAGGTATGAACGGTACGACCTTGGAAAGATTCCAAAGTATTTTCCATAAATCCACCCTCATTCAAAGAGTCGGTGTGGACCGCAAAAGAAACATCGTATTTATCCGCAACTTTAAGGGAATTATCAATTCCTGCGTAAGTCGCACCCCAGTCCTCGTGTGTCTTAATTCCTGCTGCACCAGCTTTAATTTGCTCTTCAACCACTTCAGTCTCAGAACCAACACCTTTGGCAAGGAAACCAAAGTTAGCAGGCATATCATCAACAGCTTGCAACATACGAGTAATATGAAATTTACCTGGTGTACATGTTGTTGCATTACTACCGTCGGCGGGACCAGTACCACCACCAAAGAGGGTCGTAATTCCATTATCCAAACCAAATTCAGGAAGGTCAGCAGAAATATAATGTACGTGGAGGTCAATACCACCAGCAGTCACAATCAAACCTTCTGCAGCAATGGCTTCTGTACTAGCACCCACAACAAAGTCCACATTGTCCATTGTATCTGGGTTACCACCGCGACCAATAGCAACAATCTTACCATCACGAATACCGATATCTGCTTTAATAATACCTGTATAGTCAATAATGGTTGCACCTGTAATAATGGTATCAACAACTGATGGATTGTCACGTGTTTCCGTAGCACTAACACCCATACCATCACGCAAAACTTTACCGCCACCGAACTTAGATTCCTGTCCATAAACAGTAAAGTCTTTTTCAATGGCTGCAAAAAGATTGGTATCTCCAAGACGTACGCTATCCCCTACAGTTGGTCCATAGTGTTGAGCATACTCTTCACGATCCATTTTAAAACTCATCGATTTGTCCTCTTTCTAGTCTAAGAAACCATTGACCTTGTTATTGAAACCAAAAATACGACGTTTCCCTCCAAAGTCAATAAGTTGTACTGTTTTCGTTTCACCTGGCTCAAAACGAATGGCTGTACCTGCTGGAATATCTAGACGTTTGCCTCGCGCCTTTTCACGATCAAATTGAAGACCAGCTTCGTTTGCTTCATAAAAATGGTAGTGAGAACCCACTTGAGCAGCACGGTCACCCACATTTTTCACTTCAAGACTAATGGCTTCGTAACCACCGTTATAATCAATTGGCTCACTCGCCACATGGTATTCACCTGGAATCATTACACTTCTCCTTACTGAATAGGATCATGAACAGTAACCAGTTTTGTACTGTCCGTAAAAGTAGCTTCAACTTGAATCATTGGAATCATTTCTGCAATACCTTCCATAACATCTTCACGTGTTAAGAGATTGCGAGCTTCATCCATCAGTTGGGCAACAGTTTTACCTTCTCTTGCACCTTCAAGCACATAGTCAGTGATTAAAGCAACTGCTTCTGGATGATTCAATTTGATTCCTTTGTCTTTACGTCGTTGAGCAATCATAGCCGCAAGGCTAATCATCATTTTTTCCTGCTCGCGCATTGTCAATTGCATCGTTTTTCCTCCTTAAATCAATGCTTACCACTTGCCCCAAAGCATCAAAAGCCCTGGAATCCAAGCTGTTACAATTCCTTCAAAAATAGCTAGGTAAGGGACAAATTTTCCTAGATTCTTCTTAAGATTAATTTCAATAAAGGCAGTTAGCCATAGGATACCCCACAAGAACCAAATAATACCATACCAAGCATTACCACCGTATCCAGATGTTAAGCAAAGAATCCCTGCTGGTAGCGTATTAATTGCCACAAATAAGCTAAACCACCCATACAAACGTTGATCAAAATCGAAAATCGTATTGATCGCTGAGTAAAGGTAGGTGAAGGCAAATAAAAGACCAGTGGCGCTACCATAAAACCATTCAGCGCCTTGCCCCGTACAAGCTCCGTAAGCAATGACAATAATGTTGAGAATCAAACCCAAACCACCCGTAAAGATATTCATGACAACATTGGATTTATCAGGAATCCCCTCTAAACGATGGAGTCCATTACTCATCAAAACCATACCAACATAGAGTAGGATGACACCTAACATAAGAACCTCCTAAGTTTTTTTATGTTATTATCATACTACTTTGAAAACACATGTCAACGAATTTTCAGAAATTTTGCAACATTTAGATGGTAGTCAATCTAACATATAGTGTTAAAAAATGACATCACCTTTAGTGATCCTCGATAGAAGTCCTTTGCTCAATCCCAGATAAACAAACAGTTAATCTCTAAAAAACTATCTTTAGCATTTGACAGTTTCTAACAATATAGCCCGTACAATCTATCATTCAATGTGAGCATAATATTTTTTACTCACCTATTTTTCCAACTCATTCTTCAGACCTAAGTCCATAGACCTATTTTTAGTAATTTTACAGTTGGGTGACAAAATCGAACATTTTTTATGATAAAGTCTTTTTTGGACTAACATCCAAAAGGAGAATTATGATGGAAACAAATAACTATACTACTAATTTACAGCTAGTCTCCCAGGAATATTCCGACGAAAAGACTAGTCTTCAAACCAAAACCAAGAAACTCTTGGAATATTTTTCACCAAAAGACATTTGGAAAATTAAGGGACTGATTGTCGCCTGTCTCGTGGCCTGCTTCCTATATGTCACTTACTTGACCCATTTTTCCTTTGCCTTTCCAGCAACCCTTGTCTTGATAAGTACGATTGAACTGGGCTGTCGTCTATTAGGTGGAAAAGCAAAGGGAATGCGACTTGAATCGGCAATATTTATGGGCACTAGCCTACTACAAGGTTTACAAATTAGTCTTTGGGGTCTGCACGACAACTGGGGGAGCGCTCAAATTCTTTGCCTTCATGCGAGTATCCTCCTTTACTTAATGGCACGTACTGGACAAAGTAGTCAAGACCGTTTGGGAATTATGGTTTGGCTAGACCTCATATACACTAGCTGCATCTTCCCACTGAAATATTTCTTTATCGGAGCCTGGACACTACTCTATAAAACAGCACCTAAACAAGAGCTCTCTGAAGAAGAAAAACACGCAGTTCAGAACCACAAATGGATGATTCTCATTAGTATCGTGATTGCCTTGCTACTGACTGTATTCGCTGCTAGTCAGCTTAGTTAGGTCTTGCCTGCTTTCGGACAACTTTGGCAACAGTTCTTCCAGACACTTGCTTCTCTACTTGATTTCACTATCTCCTTCAAGGATAACGGATTATTGTTCTCTCGTTTAATAACCAGTATCCCTCTGGCTCTAGGACTTTTTGCTCAACTCGTTGCAACCTATTTGGCAAAAGAAAAGCCACTTAGTCGAAAACGATTTGAAGGCCGTCTTAAAACAACCCGTCAGTTTCCAAAAGTAGCAGCTTATATCGTACTCGGAAGCCTCTGCCTTACTTATGCCCTATTCATATTAACTGCCACTAGTCAAATGGGAGAACTCCTTTCTCTCAACCAAGTCAACATTCCAGCTCATCAAGCCTCACATATTGCTGTTCAGGGCTTCTGGCAATTGGTTCGAGTCTCTACCCTTAACTTGGGAATCCTAGCTGGACTTTACATTTTTTCTAAAGAAAACTTCTTCACCCACAAGGGGCTTCGTTTGTTGAGTACCCTACTCTTTACTTTCGCTAGCCTCTTTGCCCTTATCGCCGGCTGGAAACTCTTTGGCGTTTATATCGCACTCTATGGTGTAACGCCACGCCGCTTACTATCAGGTTGGTTTGTCACAGTACTCTTTATTTGGTGTGTCCTAACACTTATTAGACTTTATAAGCCTATCCAGGCAACCCGTCTCGCTGTATTTTATGCAACTATCAGCTTCACCTTGATTAGCCTCTTAGGTAGCTTTATTTTATAAGAAAAAAGAGTGGAACTAGATTAACTAGTTTCACCCTTTTTATATTGGAGTTATTTTGAATCTCTTGTAGGAAAGGCATACATCACCCAAAGTACTACTAGTAGTGGTGTCGCTTTTAATACAATCCAAGCAACATTGAAATTGGCATCACGTAGACGACGAATCTGCATAGAAATGGTAGGAAGCGCCGTTGCTGCTATAAATAGAATGAAAGCTGTCAATGTAAAGCCAGCAGCTCTTGTTTCCCCAAGTAAGTCCATCAGTAGGAAAATCAAACTACCGATAATTCCATTAATCAAGACAACCCACCAATAGTCTGATCGTTTTGTACGACCATAAAAATCGAGATAGCCTAACCAAAAATTTTTATATGCCTCTAACATGTTTACACCTCTTAATAGTATGCTACCAGTATACTATATTAATAAGATAGGTGCAAGATGTGAAAATTTAGACTTCTTAAGTTTTCTACATATATAATAGGAAGATTCTTTTTTAAATAAACTGGAATGGATTGAAATTAGCACTGTCTGACTCAATCTGGCCACTCACCATGGTCACTACACGACTGACATGTTGACGTACACTATTGCGATGAGCAATAAAAATCATTGTTCGTTTAATCTTAGCAAGATTAGCCATGACCCTGCTTTCAGTATCACTATCGAGACCACTAGTAGCTTCGTCAAAAATCAAGATAGGTTGTTTGGACAATAGAGCCCTTGCTATAGCTAATCTTTGTTTTTGACCGCCAGACAAACCACCGTCTTCAGATACTTGGGTCTGAAAGCCTAGTGGCATTTTTTGAATATCCTCTAAGATATCAGCTTGTTGGCAAACTTTAATAAGCTTTTTCTCGTCAACTTCTCCTTCAAATCCTAATAGCAGATTTTCTAAAATGGTTCCCGTAAACACATAGGTCTGCTGGGGAACGTAAGTCACCATTTGACGCAACTCCGCATGGCTAATAGCATCTTTATCTAGGGTTACATGACCACTAGATTTCGTATAATAACCTGACAACATTTTAGCTAAGGTCGTTTTTCCAGAACCACTCTGACCCATGAGGGCGATTTTCTCACCCTTATGAATCGTTAAATCAATCTTACTAAGAGTCTCTTGCTGATAACTAAAACGGTGACTAACTCCTTTAAAAGCAAGTTGTTTAAAAGATAACTCTTTAAGTTTTCCTTTTTCTTCCTTGTCCACAACATATACTTCTTGAAGACGATTATTGGCGACTTTGGCTTGCTGAATTTTAGATTGGAGATTGATGATATTAATTAAAGGAGTTGTAAAATAATTCAACAACATATTATAGGTAATCAACTGACCTGCAGATAGTTGCCCTTCCATAACCAATTGTGCCCCATACCAGAGGATAAAGACATTAGAAACTAACTGAACCCCTGTCTTTAACCCATCCTGCGTTAATTGCCACTTGGCCTTAGACAAGGACTTCTTCAAATAGTCATGGAATTTCACCTCAATTTCCCGATAACGTCTATCCTCAACTCTCAAGGATTTTAAGGTTTCAATACCTCGCAAATCATCAATAACAGCGGTATTGACCTGACTATTTGCCTCCATCAATTGATAATTTTCCTTTTCAAAAAGCTTATAGAATACCACAATGATTAAAACATAAAGAGGAACTACCGTGAGAGTCATCACAAAAAGTGACTGATTTTGTACAATAAGAGCCACAGCTAGAGTCATCACAATGGTCACATCTAGGAAAATCGATAAAATCGTTGAAGCTAGAGCTTCGATAATAGTGTTAGCATCTCCAAAACGTGACGTGATTTCACCAGTACGACGTGAACTAAAGAAACTAATAGGCAAGGAAAGGACATGCTTGATATAAGGAAGAATGACAGCAATGGACAGGTAATTACCCAATCGATGTAGAAGATAATCTTTGAAAAAAGTAAAAACTTGTTGAGCAAGATAAGAGATGCATAAGCCTAGCGAAATCATGGTCAGAAGATTATAGGCCCCCTGAGGAATCAAACGGTCGATAATAGCTTGCAAATAATAAGAACCAATAATATTAACAAGGGTCACTAGAAAACTTAATAAGACAATAACTGCAATCAAACCCTTACGACGAAACAAAATTGGTAAAAATGAAAGAAGTCCAGGTACATCTTCTTTGTATTTAGTGTAGGTTTCTCCTGGAACAAAAAAGAGAGTAACTCCCGTCCACTCTTTGGCAAATTCCTCTAAGGGCATTTTAATGACCTTCTTGCTAGGATCTGGATCACCAATAACAAGCTGCCCCTTGATTTGACCAAACACCGTATAATAATGTTGCAGCCCACCTTCTTTAACCACATGTACAATAAAAGGATAAGATAGGTTTTCTTGTTTAAACAAGTCTAAATCCGCACGAATAGCCTGAGTTTCAAGACCCAACTGCTTGGCCGCTTCCACCAAACCAAGCGCAGAAGTACCTTCACGAGAAGTCTGAGCCAACTCTCGCAAATAAGCTAAACTATAAGATGAACCATAGTGTTTAAGAATCATAGCCAAGGCAGCGACTCCACAATCACGCTGATCAACCTGTGAAATATATGGATATTTTGACATGGTGACTCCTTATTAAAGACAACCTGCAAAATAAGGCAAGATAGTAATAAGTAGTGAGAATAGTGTAAATAATTTTAGTTTTTTCAAAATAAAACTCCTTTTAACTGTTATTTATGTTTCTATAGTAAACATTTAACCATTAAAAAAGTAGTGACATTTATGTCACCACCATTTCTATAAACCATCTGCCGCTTTACCTGCCTTTATACTTTCTTCTAGCACCGAGTCTTCTAAAACGGAAGCAAACATTATGGCCTTATCGTAATTTTCTGCAGCCTCTTTCTTGTTTCCTTTATGCAGAAGTTCATATTTGGCTTTGAGAACAAAAACATTAGGTTTATAGCTATAGAATTGTGATTTTTCTATAACAGCTAAGGCTTTATCCACAACTGTTAAGAAGTCTGAGAAGGAATTGTGAAAAATCTTCAAAGCAGCGATAGCCATCAAATCGTTAAATAAAACAATATTATAGACATCATCTGTCCAAATTTCCTGATTTAATACTCTCTTTACGATTCTTTCAAAAAGTTTTTTATCATACTGCTTTCTTCCATAAAGATGGAAGAAATAATAGTCAATAACTAATAAATCGTTAGTTGAGAATTTCTTCTTCCTTTTGACTTGTTCAAACAAGTCTTCATATATTTCCTCAACTTTAGGACTCTCTTCCCAACTAGTAAAACTCAAAATATTTTCCAAAATATCTAGAGTTAACAATTCTTCTTCTGGGAGAAGTTCAAAGAATTTCTCATAGACCTCCTCAATTAAGGCAAGTTTAGCCTTTATTCTTTCTGGATTTCTATACGTTGGAAACTTAATCAGACGATTCTTCATCTCGTAGTATTCGTCAGGGATAGTAATATTATCATGATCCAATAAATCGGTCATATTTTTTCCTAGACGTTTTGCAATATAAGATAATTTATCCAAAGACGGGAGCGACTCCCCTTTTTCAATGCGAATTAACTGACGAACAGTCAATTCCGCACCATCTAAACATAGCACTTCACGTGACATCTGCTGGCGTTCACGCTCAGTTTTGATTCTTAGTCCAATGCTGTCTTTTATGTTCAAGAGACACTCCTTTATTTCGAAATTTTAAAAACATTATATCATAATTATAATATAATTAATATACAGTTAATGCATTTTTAACAGAACAATAGTCAAAATAAGCTATTTTTATACATTTTATATAGGAAAGACCTTCCTTTGTATCAAAAAAACATGCAGTTCAAAACTACATGTTTTTTTATTTCTGTTTACTTTGGAATCGCCATTCAAAGCGAATACGATCATAAGTTGGATAAATCGCATTAAGCAACCCAAAGGCTAAGGTAAAGCCAGCTAAAACATCTGTTGGATAATGAACACCTACATAAATACGCGAAAGTCCAACAAGGAAAATCAGAAGCCCAGTAATAGCATAAACTACTATTTTAGATTCTTTTTTCTCCAAACGCTGAGCAAGGACAATGGCAATTGCTCCAAGAATCATAAAAGTTCCCAAAGAATGACCACTAGGGAAAGAATAACCACTAGCATGCACTAAATGCGTAATTGATGGACGCTGACGCTGATAAATATACTTCAAACTTACAATCAAGATACTAGCGAGAAGCCCACTAGCTCCCACAAAGATAGCTTCTGATTTATACTGACGTAGATAAAGCCAGATGACTGCTACGATTGCAATAATAGCCTGTACAGGCGTATTCCCAAGCATGGTAATAGTTTTAAAAAAGCGTGTCAATCCTGCTGGTAATCCTCCTCGAACCCAAGTTTGAATGTTGCTATCAAATCCTGTCAAGGCTTCAGGATAGAACTTAACCATATAACCGAGAGCAACAAATAACAATAAGGCAAAAGAAGCATAAGTATAATGTGTGTGTTTGTGTTTCATATTTATAATTTTACTAGAATAGACTTAAGTGGAGCATAAATCAAAGCAAAGGCTAGCGCAAAAATCAAACCTTCAAGTAAATTGAAAGGTACTACCATAGCGAAAAGGTATTTATAGAGACCTATAAATTGCGCAATATCAAAGTTGGCAAATTTAGCATAGAGTGGTACTGCATAAATATAGTTAAGAATAACCATAACAACTGTAAGCAAGACAGTTCCTACAACAGAACCAAGAATATAATTCTTGCTTGTTTGATTTTTCTTCCAAAAATAGCTTAGGCCCCAAACAAAGACGCCTAGAGCAACAAAATTCATAGGAAGTCCAATCATTGATCCTGGTCCACCATTGTTTAGCAAGAGCTTCAACAATGAACGAAGCAAGAGAACACCAATGGCACTCTTAAAATCAAAGATAACCAAGGCAATAAGAACAGGAAGGATTGAAAAATCAACCTTCAAAAAATCTGCTGCTGGAATCAATGGAAATGAAAAATAAAGCAACAAGAATGAAACTGCGGATAAAATGGCAATGTAAGCCAATTTACGTGTGTTTGTCATAAAAAAATTCCTCCAAATTTTAACAATTTGAAAGAAGTTCCCAATGGATTTGCCCATGCCAAAAAAAGCCTACGCAAAAAGACTGGTCTTCTTCCATCCAGACTATACTGTCGGTTGAGGAATCACACCTCATCAGCTTGCGCTCGCGGACTTATCCAAAGAATCACCGCCGGTCGGGAGTTTCACCCTGCCCTGAAGACCTTTTAAGGATAACATAAAAAAACCTTGGTGACAAGGTTTTCAAATTATGGATTTCTAATCTGTTGATAGTCAATGACTATAATTATTCTTTTAAGACAAAATAAAGTATCTATTTTAACTTATCATGCTGATAACGGTGACTCAGCTCTAGCCCCTCAAATTGTTGCTGACGAAGCGCTTCGTAAACAATCATACAAACAGTATTGGACACATTTAGACTACGCACATGTTCATCATTCATCGGAATACGAATAGCTTTTTCAGGATGCTCACGCATAAAATCTTCAGGTAGGCCTGTATCCTCACGACCAAACATAAAATAGTGGTCCTCACCATCGGCATAGGCCTCTTCTGAATAAGTCTTATCCGCAAATTTCGTGACTAAATGCAAACGCCCCTCTCGATTTTTAGACATGAAATCTGCCAAATTGTCATAATAAGTGATGTCAAGCTTATCCCAGTAGTCTAAACCTGCACGTTTCATTTTCTTGTCATCAATTGGAAAGCCCATAGGACGGATGATATGAAGAGGGCTATTAGTCGCTGCACAGGTACGTGCAATATTTCCGGTGTTTTGTGGAATACGAGGTTCAAACAAGACAATATGATTACGTGACATCTCAATTCTCCTAGACATAAAAAATACCATGTCGCCCGGAGTCAAGCTCAGCAGACGACATGGTTGTGGACGTTCATTAGCTTAAATCATGACAGGTTAGATTTAAAATAACGAATCTTTGAATATATTTTAGCACTTCTGGTCTAAAAGTCAAGACAATTTAAAGAAAAATTTCACCTTTATTTACTTAAATAGGAATAGTTGATAAAGCTAGCTGAAAAGGATGATTTTTCCGCTAAAATAGAGTATCATAGTAATGATTATTTGGAGGTAACTCATGCGTATTATTGTCGTAGGTGCCGGTAAAGTCGGTACCGCACTCTGTCGTTCTCTTGTTGAAGAGAAGCACGATGTTATTTTAATTGAAGAAAAGGAAGAGGTCCTCAAACGCCTCAGCAAACGCTATGATGTTATGGGCTTTGCTGGAAATGGAGCTAATTTTAAAATTTTGGAACAAGCCGAAGTTAGCAACTGTGACGTCTTTATCGCGATGACTGATAAAGATGAAGTGAACATGATTTCAGCAGTTCTGGCTAAACAAATGGGTGCCAAAGAAACTGTTGTTCGCGTACGTAACCCAGAATACTCTAATGCTTATTTCAAAGACAAGAACTTTCTTGGATTCTCATTAGTAGTTAACCCTGAACTTTTAACAGCTCGCTATATTGCCAATACAGTTGAATTTCCAAACGCCCTATCAGTTGAAACTTTTGCTAATGGACGCGTTATTCTTATGGCATTTAAAGTTACTGAAAATAGCCAATTATCTGGTATGACAATGGAACAATTCCGTAGGAAATTCGGCAATATTCTAGTTTGTACGATTCACCGTCAGGGTGAACTCATCATTCCAGATGGAAATGCTACCATGCAAATTGGGGATAAGATTTATGTCACTGGTAAACGTGTTGATATGGCACTTTTCCACAGTTACATCAAGCCAAAAAGCATCAAAAAACTTTTGTTGATTGGTGCTGGGCGCATCTCCTACTACTTGCTCAATATCTTGAAAAACAATCGTATTAAGGTCAAATTGATTGAGCAAAAAATGGACCGTGCGCAAACCTTTAGTCAGGTCTTCCCTGAAGTTTCTGTTATCTTAGGTGACGGTACTGCTAAAGACCTTCTTCTCGAGGAAAGTGCAGCCAGTTATGATGCCGTAGCTACCCTAACCGGAGTAGATGAGGAAAATATCATTACCTCTATGTTCCTCGAAAGCCTTGGTATTCACAAGAATATTACTAAGGTTAACCGTACTAGTCTCTTAGAGATTATCGATCCACGTGAGACAACAACAATTGTCACTCCTAAGAGTATCGCTGTTGACACTGTAATGCACTTTGTACGTGGGCGTTTTAATGCCAAAGACTCTAGTCTTGATGCCCTTCACCATGTGGCTAATGGTCGTATCGAAACCTTGCAATTCCAAATTAAGGAAAATAACAAAATCGCCGGAAAGAAACTTTCTGAGCTTGAATTTGCTAACGGTGTCCTTATCGCTGCTATTATCCGCAATGGAAAATCTATTTTCCCAACGGGAGAAGACAGACTCGCTATTGGGGATAAAATCGTGGTCGTTACACTCTTACAAAATGTAACTCACATTTACGACTTGTTGAAGAGGTAAGTTGCCATGAATCGATCTATTGTCCGTTTTCTTATTGCCAAGCTCCTACTGATTGAGGCTGCTCTCTTGGTTGTACCACTTATCGTCGCTCTTATTTATCAAGAAGATGCTAAAGTATTTGCCAGCATCTTGGGTACGATGGGGATTCTCCTCTTTCTCGGGATGCTTGGTACTCTCTTTAAACCAAAGAACTACCATATTTACACCAAAGAAGGAATGCTTATTGTAGCCCTCTGTTGGGTGCTCTGGTCCTTCTTTGGAGGATTGCCCTTCGTCTTTGCTGGTCAGATCCCAAGTGTCATTGATGCCTTTTTCGAGATGAGCTCTGGTTTCACAACCTCGGGGGCTACTATTCTCACAGATACTGGAGTACTTACCCACTCCCTACTTTTCTGGCGAAGCTTCGCCCACTTGATTGGAGGGATGGGGGTATTGGTCT
Organism: Streptococcus sp. 17.1; assembly: GCF_016648655.1. NCBI lineage: Bacteria > Bacillati > Bacillota > Bacilli > Lactobacillales > Streptococcaceae > Streptococcus > Streptococcus sp. 17.1. The sequence continues at coordinate 114,767 of NZ_JACLQM010000002.1, read as the reverse complement.
TTGCCCTAGCCATCATGAACAACAGTAAAAATGGTCACCATGAGGTTATGCGTGCAGAGGTGCCTGGTCCAGTATTTGGTAAAGTCGTTGCCAAGCTCAAAAATACAGCTCAGATTCTTTACATCATCTATCTGACTATGTTTGTTATTTTTGCTGTTATTCTCTGGCTTTGCGGTATGCCAATCTTTGATAGTATCATCACTGCTATGGGGGGCGCAGGTACTGGGGGATTTGCTGTCTATAATGACTCTATCGCCCACTACCACAGTGATCTGATTACCTATGTGGTTACTGTTGGTACCCTACTCTTTGGGGTTAACTTCAACCTTTATTTCTATATCCTCCTTCGCAAAATCAAGTTTTTCTTCCAAGATGAAGAACTACGTACCTACTTTGCGATTGTGGCTATTTCAACAGGTTTGATTTTCCTCAATATTTTTGGGATTTACCACAATTTGGCTGACTCTTTCAAATACTCATTTTTCGAAGTGTCAACTATCATCACAACAACTGGTTTTGGTCTAACGGATATTACCAAATGGCCACTCTTTTCTCAGTATATCCTACTCCTCCTGATGTTTATCGGGGGATCAGCAGGTTCTACTGCCGGTGGTTTCAAGATTATCCGTGCTATGATTATTGCTAAGATTGCACGAAATCAGACCCTGGCTAGTCTCTATCCTAATCGTATCCTGTCACTTCATATCAATGGAAGTGTTCTCGATAAAGAAACTCAACACAGTGTTCTTAAATATTTAGCTGTATATGTACTCATTATACTAAGTTTAGTCACTGTTTTATCACTGGATAATCAAGACCTCTTGATTGTGACAAGCGCTGCTGCTTCAACCTTTAACAATATTGGACCTTTACTTGGAACGAGTGATAGCTTTGCTATTTTCAGTCCTTTGTCTAAGCTTATCATGGGATTTGCTATGATTGCAGGACGTTTGGAAATTTATCCTTTACTACTCCTCTTCCTGCCAAAAACTTGGTCAAAAACTTAATCATAGAAAAACTCCTTTGGATTCATTTATCCAAAGGAGTTTTATTACGTTTTAGACTAAAATAATCTGGCACCGGATCATCGCCAGTCTCTGATAAAGGGTGACATCTTAAAATACGGGCAACTCCCATAAGAACTCCCTTTAAACCGTGCATTTCTATGGCTTGGATCATATAAACCGAACAAGTTGGACGAAAACGGCAAGAGGGTGGAAATAGGGGAGAAATCCATCTCTGATAAGCCCTTACTAAGGCAATCAGAAATCTTTTCATTATTTAACCTTATTGACAGCAGCGTTATGAAGCTGACTGATTTCTTTCTTATTCAGACGGCGTGATTCACCTGGGCGAAGCCCTGTTAAATCAAGGGTACCAAAACGCGTACGTGACAACTTATCAACAAGCAAGCCCACCGATTCAAACATTTTCTTAACCTGGTGGTTACGCCCTTCATGAATTGTCAATTCAACAACTGAACGGTTCTTTTCATGGTCTACTTTGATAATATTGTAACGTGCTGGTTTTGTTTTCTTACCATCAATGACCACACCACGAGTCAAAGGACGAAGGTTCTCCTTGGTCGCAATACCTTTGACACGCGCCAAATAAACCTTGTCAATCTCATTACGTGGGTGAATCATCTTATCGGTAAAGTCACCATCATTAGTCAAAATAAGAAGCCCCGTCGTATCCCAGTCAAGACGACCAACAGGATAGATACGTTCCTTAACGTGGGGCATGAGGTCAATCACCGTCTTACGATTTTTCTCATCAGATACCGAAGAAATAACCCCTCGTGGTTTATTAAGAAGATAATAGACCTTCTCTTCATTATAAATTGGGCTACCATTTACCTCTACAATATCACCATTTTTGACAATTGTTGCCAATTCCGTAACGGTCTTACCATTTAGGGTCACACGACCCTCTTTAATTAGTTCCTCAGCCTTACGACGGCTGGCCACACCAGCGTGGGCAATATATTTATTAATTCGCATTCTTTTTCTACAGCTTAAGCTGTATCCTTTCTACCTAGCATCTCTGCTATGTTTCTTTATTTTTAATGATTAGTTTCAACAAGGTTTACTCTTAATTGTCCAAGTCCTAAAGCTCCTCTGAAGCATCTTCCCTAAAGAGACTCGTTTCTTGCTCTTCAAGTTCTAGTTGATCAATCGCCACAAGCTCGTCTAAACGGTTAATGCCCATATAGTCAAGGAAATAATCAGTAGTCGCATATAGGTTAGGACGACCGACAGCATCCTTTTTACCAGCCTCTTGAATAAGATCGAAGGCCTGAAGTTTAGCAATAGCACCACTAGAATTAACACCTCTAATGTCATCGACTTCAGCTCGAGTAATGGGCTGTTTATACGCAACTATAGAGAGGACCTCAAGACTCGCTCGTGATAAACTCTGGTTAATAGGCGTTTTAGAATAGTCACGAAGGAGACTTGCAAAATCTGGTTTAGTCACTAACTTATAGGTATTTGATGATTCCAATAAACACAGAGCTGAATCCTCATCTGTCTCGTACTTAGCTTGCAATTTCTCCAAAGACTGAGTCAGACCCGTCACTGGCATTTCCAAAAGCTGTGCCATGGTACGTAGACTAAGACCATCTTCACCAGCCACAAAAAGTAAAGCTTCTAATCGTGCTAAGTGACTACTCATTCGTCCATTCCTTTCTTAGTGTGATTGTCCCAAAAATTATTTCCTGTTGTACTGATATGCGATGGACCTTAATCAATTCAAGAGTTGCCAAAAAGAGGGTGATTACTTGATTCATATCTTTAGCATCTGTGAAAAGTTCATCCAGATATAGCTCATTTTTTGAGCCAAATGCTTCCTCAATAATCAGCATCATGTCTTCAATTTTATAATCGTCACGCGCAATGGTCGTGTGATTTCGACGAATTTCTTCTTGCTTTTCAGTCATGATTTTTGAAAAAGCCAAGAAAATGTCTTGAATGGTCTTATCCTGATTCAGCGTCACATCTTCATAAACTAATTCAACTTTTGGTTTTGAAAAATACTGAGCTCGCACTTCATGCTGCTTAGCCAACTCTTGACTAGCTGCTTTGAAGCGTGCATATTCTTCCAACTGACTCAAGAGCTCTAGTTCTGGATCATCTGCTTCTGGCTCAGCTTCCACCACTGTCGGCAGAAGCTTACGACTCTTAATCAGCATGAGCTGACTAGCCATAAGCATATATTCCCCAGCAACTTCAAGCTTCATGGCTTGCAAGGTTGCCAAATAAGCCAAGTATTGCTCAATAACCTCAACAATGGGGACATCGTAAATATCTACCTCATACTTAGAAACCAGATGGAGCAACAAATCCAGTGGCCCCTCAAAATCTTTTAACTTAATATCCATTAGATTTTATAGTATTTCTCCAAGGTCACTGGACTTTTTAGTCCCAGTAAACGAGCAAGTTCAAAGGCGCCCGTTCCCTTTTCAATTTGTCTAAGAATAAATTGCTGACGCAAGACTTGAGCAGTTACATTCGATAAGCCACAGCCACTAACATAAGTCTGGATTTGCTTATACAGCCATTGTCGAGTATAGACCTTACCCAAAAGCAATCCCTGACTGTTCACATCTTTAATAGCCAACAAATACTGTTTCAAATCTGCTTCAAGTCTAAGAACACGCTTAGTCGTTCCCTTGGCCACAGTTAAAACACCAAAATCCAAGTCGATATCGGACCAGTTCAACTCCAAAATCTCTGAAGGCAAGAGCCCCAACTCTAGAATCAGCAGACAGGCCAGTTTCCCAGCCCCTTCACGTCCCTCGTAAAGCGACGAAAGATCCAGTATCTGCAACTTATCCTCCTGAGAAGGTAGCGTTACCATCTCTGATAGTTTGAAAAATTTCGCTAATTCACCCTTTTGATAGAGATATAGTAAAAATTGATTGACCGCAGAGCGCTTACGTTTTTGTACGGATGGTTTCCATTCCTTGAGTTGGTTTTCATAGAGCTTTAAAGTGGTTTGATCAATTTGTCCTGAAATCAAAGTTGTAAACTGCTTAAGATCATAAGCATAAGCTTGCTTTGAACTCTCTGAAATGACCTTAGTAGACAGAAAATCAGTGATCTGAGTTGTCAGTTGTTTTTGGAATGATGATATAGTCATGTGTAAAGTCATGTAAGAGGCTATTAACCGCCTTTAGAATCGATTTTCGTGTGATAATTCCTTTGAAAATACCTTGGCTATCAACCACAGGAAGGAAAGGATTATCAACTAGCTTATGCATTACCTCGTTTAGATTAGCATTATCTTCCACTGTTTCCACGACATCTGATGTCATCGGCCCGATATCATGGTTAACCATCTCCCACTCTTGCAAGTTATGTTCATCTTGATAACGCTTAATATCTGTCAAAGATATGGTCCCAAGATAATGCTTATCCTTAGTCAAAACGGGAACGCGCGAATAACCGTTACTCGTCAAAAGCAAAACCACATGATTAGCGTTATGACTATCAATAAAAATAGCAACCTGATCTGATGGAATTAAATAATTATCTAAACGAGCCAACAAAAAATCTTCAAATTCTTTAGCAATCATCGTTCAAATTCCTGTGTAAGTTCTGAATAAAGTTCATGGTCACGTGTGTAATGTTCCACACGAATTTTTGCATCGTTTATAATCACCTTTGCATAAAGTTTCTCATGTATAGGCCCACGTGGCTGTAAAACAGAACCTGGATTGATAAACACTGTTTTACCATTTCGCCAAGCTGTTGCCGCATGCAAGTGGCCATAAAGACAAATATCAGCATCCTCTTGTTGCGCCCAAAGATCTAACTTGTCCCAGGTAAAATTAATGCCATAGAGATGACCATGTGTTTGTGCAATAATCACATCTCCAAGTTTAACGACCAAACGTTCTGGATAACCTGAATCATAATCACAGTTTCCTCGAACTACATAGATACCTTTCCAAACAGGATCACTTGATTCTAACTCCGAATCTCCGTTGTGGAAAATGGCATCCACCTTTCCTTGATAACGATTTTTTATATCTGCTACAATATCACGATCCCCATGGGAGTCGCTCATTACGATTATTGTTTGTTCTGCCATGCTGGGAAGACCTCCATAAGTTTCTTAACAGCTTGTCCACGGTGAGATTGTTCATTTTTCTCTTCTGCAGAAAGCTCTGCTGCTGTTTTACCCGTATTACCAACTAAAAAGAGAGGATCATAACCAAAACCATTGTCACCTTTAGGTTCTCGGCCAATATAACCCTTCCAGTCGGCATCAACAACCAAACTATCACGTCCAGGTGCTGCAACAACTAGGGTTGTATGGAAGTTCGCCGTACGTTTGCTATCATCAAGCACCATAGCGAGCTCGTGCAATAATTTAGCATTATTTTCAGCATCTGTGGCATCAGGGCCTGCAAAGCGCGCAGACCAAACACCTGGTAAGCCTCCAAGAACATCTACCTGCAAACCAGAGTCATCTGAAAGGACCATTTTACCAGTTAATTCAGAAATGGTCTCCGCCTTCAAGCGTGCATTTTCCTCAAAGGTCATACCTGTTTCAGCAACTTCAGGAAGGTCTGGATAATCATTAAGATTCTCTACCTTAATGCCTAGTTTTCCAAATAGTTTACGAAATTCCTTAGTTTTTCCTTCATTGCGTGTCGCAATCAATAGGATATCACCAAAATCTGATTTGTTATCAGAACCAAAGAAATCACTCAAGGTGACACCTTCTCTAGGCACATGAACATAGACAAGCTTATCTCCTTCACTAACTACCAAGGCCCCTTGATGTGGCGTAACAGCTAGGTCTCGACCAGTTTGCTCTTTCAAGCAATCCAAAATAAAGGATACCAAGCGAAGGTCTGAAGAATGTTTAGCAATATGTAACTGGAAACCACTAACAGCCAAAACGTTAGTCAAGGCTTGGAAAAGGTCAACAAATTGTTCATAGGCCTCATCACCACCAAAACAAGTCAAGTGATTGTAGCTTCCAAAACTAGCCAAATACCAGTCTTGTTCGTCTTTATATTCTAAAATTGATTTAGTCATTTTCTAACTCCTTGTCCAAATCGACATGTTGGACAGCAACTTCTTCACCCAGCCATTGTTCTGCGATTTCTTTAAAACCAAGCACACTAGCTGTGGTGTAATATTCTTCCGTCTTGTCTTCGACTTCACGGCTACGATTAATTTCAAAATAATTGAGCAAAACGGAAACATCACGAACTGTTTCAGCTCCGCTATCAATTAGCTTGACACTTGGCCCCATAACATTCTGGATGATAGGACGTAAAAGTGGGTAATGGGTGCAGCCCAAAACCAAGGTATCTACCTTGCCGACTAAAGGTGCCATGCTCTCATAAACAATCTTTTTAGCCACACTTGAGTTAATTTCATTGGATTCAACAATAGGGGCAAAGCGAGGACAAGATAAACTCAAGACATTCATTTGTGGTGCCAGATGCTTAATTTTTTGTTCATAGATGTTAGAGGCAATCGTCATAGGAGTCCCAATGACGCCAATATGACCCGATTGACTAGACTTAATGGCAGCACTAGAACCAGGCAAAACCACACCTAGCACTGGGATATCCAAGGCTCCTTTGATTTCCTCCCAAACTACTGCTGTTGCCGTATTACAAGCAATAACGATCATTTTTACATCTTTGGTCAGAAGAAATTTAACCAACTGCCAGGTATACTCTCTGATTTGTTCTGCTGGTCTAGGACCATACGGCGCCCTAGCAGAGTCACCAATATAAACAATAGACTCGTGAGGCAACTGACGTTTAAGTTCACGTACCACCGTCAGTCCTCCGACACCAGAATCTAAAAATCCTATAGGTCGATTATCCATCTTGCCTCCTTATCCCCTAGGTTACATGTAAAAAGCTGAGATTCACGTCCCAGCTCCCCACCATTATTTTTTCTTTTTATTGCTATCTGCAAGTGCTTGTTTTTGTTGTTTGATAATTTGGTTATATGTTTGACGCACTTTTGCTTCATTTGGCTTTTGACCCGCAGCCGACATCATGGTACGAACAGCGTCCACATTCAAACGAGGATTTTCAGCCAATTCTTTCTCCATTTGTTTGCGGGCAAAGTATGCGCCTCCATAAAAACCACCCAAAAGGGCTACAAAAACAAGAATAATCCAAAGGACGGTGTTCATAAATTTAATTCTCCTATAACGTTGATTTACCTTATATTATAGCAAAAATGGACCCTACTGACAAATAAGACGTTGGTTCTTAAAAACGTATAGAAAAAAAGTTTTTTCGTTTAAAATATCGATAAAATGAGAGTTTCAGTATTTTTCACTTACAACTGTAAAGGACTTGTAAGATTTCTAGAAAAAAAATAGGTTATTATATAAGTTGTGGAATTATTATTATGTTTATATAAAGGGGTTTATTTATGCTCAAGGAAGCAACTATTTCCGAACGAAAAATTGTCAACGCATTTATTGAACTCTTAGAAGAGAGTTCACTCGAACAAATCAGCATCACAGACATCATCAAGAAGGCAAATCTCAGCAGACCAACTTTCTACTACTACTATTCAAATAAAGAAGATTTGGTTGAAACAACCTTCTCAAAGATTTTAGATAAAGTTTCAAGTATTCTTCAGGAAGACATGACCTACCAAGAGGGTGTTGTTACTGAAATGCTAAGATATCTTAAGGAAAATCAAAAGCTCTGTCTCACCTTAATGACACACATTCCAAACATCAATGAGATGATTCGTGAATTCATTATCGAGACCATCCTTAACTCTGATATCGAAAATGTTACAGAGCTCATGGAACAAAGCTATCATATTCCTGCCAAATATTCATTGGAAATTTATGTTAGCACTATTGTTACCATTTTAACACTCTGGCTCAAAGAAGGCTGTGTCGAATCCCCTGAGGAGTTAGCCGATATCATTCTTGAAGCTGTAATCATTAAAGTAAAATAAGCTAGGGCCTTTAAGGCCTAGCTTATTTTTTGTTAAATGTCAAAATCAAAACCATCAAGAGTAGCAAAGTAATCATTCATCGTCTCTGCACGGCGGATCATACGAGCCGTTCCATCTTCTTGGTAGAGAATTTCTGCAGAACGAAGACGTCCATTATAGTTGTAGCCCATTGAGAAACCATGTGCACCTGTGTCGTGGATAACCAAGGTATCTCCAATACGAGCTTCTGGCAATTCACGGTTCTTAGCAAACTTATCATTATTTTCACAAAGAGAACCTGTCACATCAACTACTTGAGTGTCACCATCTGGATTAGTCATATTCGTGATGTGGTGGTAGGCATCGTACATAGCTGGACGAAGCAAGTTAACCGCAGAAGCATCTACACCAACGTAACGACGATAAGTGTCCTTAATATGAAGAACCTTAGTAACAACAAGGCCATGAGGTGCTGTCATGAAACGTCCAAGTTCAGTGTAAATACTAATGTGTCCAAGATCATTCGGAACAAGAATCTCATCAAATTTAGCATGAACCCCTTCACCGATAACAGCAATGTCATTTTGCTTATTAGCCGGTGTGTAGTCTACCCCAACACCACCTGATAAATTGATAAAGTCAAGACTAACTCCAAGTTCATTCTTGATTTCTACCGCCAATTCAAAGAGTTGAGCAGCCAAGGTTGGGTAATACTCATTCGTTACTGTATTTGACGCTAGGAAAGCATGCAAACCGAATGATTTCACTCCTTTTTCTTTAAGGTAGGCATAACCTTTGAAGAGTTGTTCCTTAGTCATCCCAAATTTTGATTCTTCAGGATGATCCATGATATCAGTACCAAGAGAGAAGACACCTCCTGGGTTAAAGCGCAAAGAAAGGGTTTCAGGAAGCCCTGCAGCCTCTTCCAAGAAAAAGATATCTTCGTAAGCATCAAGGTTAATTGTCGCATTAATATCACGCGCGTAAACAAACTCTTCTGCACGTGTATCATTAGATGTAAAGCTAATCGCGCTACTATCAAAACCAATTTTCTTACTCATGACAAGCTCTGTATCGGTCGCACAATCGACACCACACCCTTCTTCTTTCAAAATTTTGAGGATTGCTGGATTAGGTGTGGCCTTTACAGCAAAGAATTCTTTAAAACCTGGATTCCACGAAAAAGCTGCATTAACTGCACGTGCTGTTTCACGAATCCCTTTTTCATCGTAAAGATGGAAAGGTGTGGGAAATTCTGCAGTGATTTGTTCAAGTTTATCAGCTGTAATAAAAGGTGTTTTTGTCATTTTATTCTCCATTTTTTTACAATAGTAATCCTATTATAGCATAAGAAAAGGCTTGAAACCCAATTTTCTAATAATCTCAAGGCATATTTCATGATACAATAGACCTATAACCTAAATAAAATAACGGGGGATTATTTATGAAAAAATATCTTTACTCTGGGGCTCTTGCTCTAGCAGCCATCTTAACACTCTCAGCATGTGCCAAGCCAAAACTTGATGCCAAGCTTTCTGTTAACGATATTGTCTATATGTCAGGAAGCGACCTCAAGCTCAAGGATGACCAAACCCTAGTCGAAGTCTCATTCAAACTCGAGAATACTTCGGAAGATATGGAAAATGAGCTCAACACATCTGCTAAACAATTCTACCTCAAAGATAAAGATGGTAAAAAAGTCACAGCAAGCAAGATCGACAAAGGTGATCTCCCTACTCTCTTCAACAAAAATAAGAACGTAGAGGATGCTACAGATGACTTTGGAAAGCTTGAAGCTGACGACTACAAAACTGTCTCACTCTTTTTCGAAGTTAACAACGACGAAAGCTATAAACTCTATTTTGAATCAAAGGATGAGAAGACAGAAGGACAAACTGTTTCTACTAACCTAAAAGATTTCGATGGTAAAACAACTACCAATGTTAAAAAGGCTGTTGATGCTTATTTCAACGCAGTTCTTCTAGGTGGCGAAAGCAAAGACTACAGCAAATTTGTTTCTAACGACTTGGACAAAGCTAAGGGCGAACTTAACCAATATTTCTCAGATAGCCTTCAATACAGCTATGATGCAACTGATAACATCAAACCAACCGGTGATGAAGTTCCAAAAGTTTTTGGTTGGGTTCAAACAGCTAACCGTGAACGCGGCAGCTACACTGTTGACAACATTATCGTCGCTAAAGATAAGGCAGAATTCAATGTCAGCATGTCAACTATCAGTATGAAAGCTGCAGACGATGCCTATGGTGCTAATCACCCAAATCTCACAGACGAACTTAAAAACTACCTACAAAGCAATGGTGCTAACGCTGGAAATGTCGACCAACTGACAAGACAATTCTACATGGAAACTTACCTACCGAATTCAATCAAAGAAGTAAGTCCATCAGCACCAAAGACTGAAGGTACAAATATCTTTGATAATTACTCAGTCGAGCTTACTAAAAAAGACGACAAGTGGGCTTTCCCAGATAAAGATAGCTATGTGGGAAAATGGGATTACTATCCACTCTTCTACGCTTACACAGGTCAGCAAGGAACACTCACAAAAAACTATTAGACAGTAAAAAAATCAGCCATCTGGCTGATTTTTTTTACTAATTACGTCTAGCAAAGAGTCGCAAGATATTCAAGAATAAGTTAATGAAATCCAAGTAAAGACTAAGTGCCATAGAAACTGCCCATCCATCTGTGACCTGACCATTGGTACCATAATAAACCTTCTTAATCATCTGGTTATCGTAGGCAATTAAACCTGAGAAAATAAGAATTGATACAATACTAATCACAAAACTCATCATGCTACTTGCAAAGAAAAAATTAATCAAGCTAGCCACAATAATCCCAATCAAGGCTGCCATAAGGAACTTGGCCATGCCTGATAGATCTCGCTTAATGGTAACTCCGATAAGTGCCATGATAAAGAAAACAATGGCAGTGCTAAGGAAAGCTTGGAAAACAATGGCTTGCGTATATTGTACGATGATAAAGCTAAGTGTAAATCCATTCAGAGCAGAATAAACCAAAAATAAAGGTAGAGCCGCAGGTGTATTCCTTCTTGCAGCACCGCTAGCCAAAAAGACCAAACCAAACTCTAAAAAGAGTGCCGCCATGTAAACCCAAGAATAATTCATGAGAATATTGACAAAAAGATGCGAAAGAGGGAAGAGCATCAGATAAGAGATGACTGCTGAAAGTCCCACTCCCATACCGACAAGACCATAAATCTTTCCGAAAAAGCGGTTCAAACCCGCATCACTAGTTGTATAAATTGCATTTGATTCCATAGTTATCTCCTAAAAATAATGAATTATTGGTGGTGGCTTTGTAGAGTCTTGCGACGGAAAAACTTACGATTTTTGATTCGGTTTCGTAAGGGTGTCGCTGCTTCTTTAACCGCCCAATACTTATCCACCATAGTAACAATATAAGATTCCTTATACTTCGGCGGCGCAATCGTTGCTCCCCACATATGCTTGAGAATAATATCCTCTTCTTTTTTGTTCAGATTAACAAGCTTTCTGGCATTACGAACAGCAATACGTGGATGTACCCAAGCATGACTCTTGTTAAATTTAGTCACTCGCCAATCATAATAGAAAAAGTCATGTAAGAGACCACCTCGAGCTGTACTCTTGGCATCCCAGCCAAATTTTTTAGCAATCTTATAGCTGGTGTAACTAACATTAACCGAGTGTTCTAAACGTGTCGAATGATGGTGCTGTACAATCCCATCCAATTTTTGAAAACGTGGATGAGAAATCAAATGTCCCACAACTTCCATGAATTCTTTATCATCTTCTGGTCGTTTCATAATAATACCTCATTAATGTTTCTAATGCTTCTTCATTATACCACTAGTACTTAAAATTACTTTAAAAGTCAGTTGTTTTCTCCTAAAATCATCCTTGAGACCTAGAGACTAAACATGAGAATTCCTGCTGCAACAGCAACATTCAGACTCTCCGCCTGACCTGGCATGCTAATATGTACGAGTTGATCAGCAGACTCAGCCATTTCCTGACTAATTCCCTGACCCTCATTTCCCATTACTAGGGCAAAATTGCCATCTGTCTTAACTGCTTTATAGTCAACGGAAACATCGGAAAGAGTCGTTGCTAAGACGGGTATACCTTGTTTTCTGCAAGCCTCAACCATGTCAAGAATTGGTCCACGATAGATTGGAAGGTGGAAATGACTTCCCTGCATAGAACGCAAGGTCTTCTGATTATAAATATCAGCTGATTTATCCGACAAAAAGACTCCGTCATAACCTGCGGCATCTGCTGTTCGAATCATTGTTCCTACATTACCAGGGTCCTGAACATCCTCCAAGAGCAGATATTTCCCTGAGAGAGACTTTGGCAAGGCTTGAGATTGTTTAGCAACTTCTACCACAATCCCTTGAGGTGTCTGAGTTTCACAGAGTTCCTTAAGCACCTCTGGACTAACCAACTTGACCTTAGACATATTAGCCACACGATCAGCCATTTCCTCAAGTACGAAAACTTGAAGAATCTCGGCACCGCTTGCCTTTGCTTCCTCAAAAAGATGCCATCCTTCTAAAAGATAGCTAGTTTTACGGTGCTTACGCTGCAATAATTTTCTAGCAGACTTAATGCTAGCATTTTGCTTTGATTGAATGATTTCCATACACTCATTATAGCAGAAATCCCCTGATAAATCTTGGACTTGACCGACTTTATAGCAAGGATTATACTAAAAGAAAGAGCTTTCAAAAGGAGGTCATGGACCATGCAAAAAGTACGATTATTAGTCTCAGGAAGAGTCCAAGGTGTTGGTTTTCGTTATTCAACCTATGCTCTAGCACTAGATATTGGAGATATATGCGGTCGGGTTTGGAATAACGACGACGGTACTGTTGAAATTCTAGCTCAGTCAGATAACCCTTCTAAGTTAGCTAAATTTATTCAAGAAGTTCGAAAGGGACCTTCAAAATGGTCTAAAGTAACCTATGTCGATGTGACCATGGCTAACTTCCCTAATTACAGCGATTTTCGCATGGCTAATTAAGGTTGGAGCTCCGTTTTTAACTTGTTCTCTTCCTTAAAAAAAGGTAAAATAGACAGGTATAACTAAAAAACAAAAGGAATGATATTGTGAATAAAAATCAAAAACGTCTAGCCCTGATGGGGCTTGCTGCCAGCATGCTTCTCTTCCTATCAGGATGTGTGAGCCTTGATAAGTCTGGTAATCCTACTGGTTGGGTTTGGAACCTACTTGGTCGCCCTATGAGCCACGTCATCACCTACTTCGCACATAATTTAAATCTGGGATTTGGTCTTGGCATTATCTTCGTAACCATCATTGTTCGTTTGATTATCTTGCCACTTGGTCTTCACCAATCTCGTAGCGCAGCCTACCAAGCAGCAAAACGTGAATACCTTGCGCCTATCTTAGAACCAATTAACAAACGTTTGCGCAACGCTGAAACTCAAGAAGAAAAAATGGCTGCCCAGTCTGAACTCATGCAAGCTCAGCGTGAAAACGGTCTAAGCTTGATGGGCGGTGTCGGCTGTCTTCCTCTATTGATTCAGTTACCATTCTTCTCAGCACTCTACTATGCAGCACGTTACACTCCTGGTGTACTCAAGGATAACTTCCTCTGGTTTAACCTTGGTCACCGTGACTTCCCATTGATTATCATCATCGCAGCGCTTTACTACTTCCAATCTTGGTTGTCTATTCAACAAGTTCCTGAAGAACAACGTAAACAAATGGCAGCGACGATGTACAGTATGCCAATCATGATGATCTTCTTTGGTATTAGCTCACCTGCAGCCGTAATCCTCTACTGGTTCGTTGGTGGTATCTTCTCTATTATCCAACAGTTGATTACCAACTACATCATCAAACCTCGCTTAAAAGAAAAAGTTGCTGAAGAGTTCAAAAAGAACCCTCCAAAAGCACCTCGTACAACACCAAGCAAGCGTAAAGATGTGACACCAAAAAATACTCAAGCAATTGCGAGCAAACCAAAGAAAAACCGTAACGCCGGTAAGCAAAATCGTAAATAAGCTACAAAGCACTCTTGGAATTTTCCAAAAGTGCTTTTCTTATAGACTAATTCAGACTAACCTAATTCCTAATAGCGCCAATAACCAAAAAAGGAGTGCGACAGAACAACTGTTTTGTCTCACTCCCACTAGTTTCAAATATTGAACACCTTAATTCCAACAGTCACTTAGGCTGTTTTTTCTACACTAAGGATTTCCACAGAGTAGCTACCTGCTGGTGATTCGATAGCGACTTTGTCGCCAACTTTCTTACCAATCAAGGCTTGAGCAATCGGACTTTCATTTGAAATCTTACCTGAGAAGATATCAGCACCGGCTGCACCAACGATATGATAAGTATCTTTGTCGTTTGTACCAACTTCTTGAACAACAACAGTTTTACCAATTGCAACTTCGTCATTAGCAACAGCATCACTATCAACGATTTCCGCATAACGAATTTTTGTTTCAAGAATCTGAATTTGTCCTTCAACAAAGGCTTGCTCGTCTTTGGCTGCTTCATACTCAGAGTTTTCTGAAAGGTCACCATAAGAACGTGCAATCTTAATACGTTCTACAACTTCTGGACGACGGACGAGTTTGTACTCCTCCAATTCCGCTTCAAGTTGTTCTTTCTCTGCTTGTGTCATTACATATGTTTTTTCTGCCATTTTTTTCTCTTTTCTATTTTTTGAGCCGTTGGCTGCATCATCAAAATCACTATTCGTTTGCTTGGTTTTAATGAGCCAATCAGACTATTTATCTTTTAGTTTGCTGTTAATGTAAGTTTCAACGTTATGCTGATGCTCTTCATAGCTTTCAGCAAAATAGACATTACCAGTGGTTACATCTGCCACAAAGTACATGTACTTGGTAGATGATGGATTGATAACCGCTTCAATCGCAGACAGACTAGGACTATCCACAGGACCTGGCATCAACCCCTTATGAACATAATCATTATAAGGGGAGTCAATGTTTGTGTCAATAGTTGCATCTTCTTTCAAGGTCGTTTCCTGACCAAGTTTTCCAAGAGCATAAAGAACTGCGATATTACTTTGTAGAGCCATGTCTGAGTTTAGACGATTATAGAAGACGCTAGCAATATTTTTACGGTCGTCATCTGTAGCTCCTTCTTTTTCAACAAGAGAAGCTAGGGTCAAAATCTCATTAACATTGTGTCCACTAGATGAAATCGTCGCATAGTAAGGTGATAGGTAGGTGTCCATCGTTGACAACATTTCCTCTGCCAAAGACTCCACCGTCGTATCATCATGAATGTTATAAGTCGCTGGGAACAGATAACCCTCTAGGACATACTTAGCATCCGTAGAATTCGGAAGGTTTGCCAACAAGGTTGGATACTTCGCTTTCATCTTAGTAATGAAAGCATCATCCTTCATCAATTTCAAGAAATCTTTCGCCTTAAGTCCAGTTGATGATTTTTTGCCTTTTTTAGCTGAAGAATTAACTTCAACTGCCTTGGAAATTTGATCAATGGTATATCCTTCTTTGACTAAGACCGTACCAAGAGATGGCTCCTGAGGTTTATCACTTCCTTTTTTCTGAAGTGCCTCAATAATTTCATCCATGGTCATGCTAGCCTGAAGGTTGTAATAACCACTTTTCAGATTTGAGATGTTCTTAAACTTGGTATAGTAATTAAAGACCTTACCAGACTTAATAACACCAGCTGATTCCAAGAGTTGGCCAATATAACTGCTACCTGAATTTTCGGGAATTTCAACACTAACAAACTTAGTTGAATTAACATCTTTTGCGCCAACAGCATCACTAACATAACGATAACCAAAGAATGTCGCTACTGACAAGATAAGAAGCAAGAAGATAATAATATTTCTTGCAATTTTCCCAGCACGGCGGTTATTTTTATTGCGTTTGTGATTTCGGTTAGAACGTGAAATCGGCTCTTCGTCGACAATGTCAGCCTGTTTAACATCTTTTGGCGAAGACTTTTTCTTCTTCACTTTCTTACCTTTCTTTTTCTTAGGTTTTCCAGAGGGTTCTAGAGAAATACTCTCATCATCCTCATTACCATCAGCCACTATCTCTGATTGAACCTTTTCTTGCGACGCTTGGTCACTTGTTGCATGATGTTCCTGCAAGAATGCTTCTTTTTGACGTTCTGAGGTCAATTTGGCCTCCAATTCTTTAGGGTCTGTATAAATAGCTTCGTTAGACTTAGCTTCAATGAGCTCCTTGGCAACATCTGCAGGAATATACTCCTCTTCAGATGCTTCGTTAAGGCTAGTTTCCCAAACTGGACGTTTAAAACGGCGTTTCGACGTTTCAGTCTCCTGAGGTATATTTACCTTTTTCTCCTCCTCGATAGGTTCTTTAGAAATAGACGCTACATTTGAATGAGCATCAGACACTAAAGACTCAGCTTGAGAAACAGAAAACAAGCCAACACTATCTTGTTGAGAATCTTGAGCTGTCTCAGAAGTCATAGATTTAGCGAAAGCACTATGAGAAACAGAATGTGAACTAAAATCTTGGTTACTTACTTTATTGGACGCTGAGGTACTATGTGTTGTAGCGCTCTCAGCTGACGTTGAACGTGGTGTCTCGGGCATAGTTGCACTTTTATTATGCTCCTCCTCGCGAAGAGAACGGAGCCGTGTTGCTTCTTGTAAATCTCGAAGAATCTGATCTTTAAAGCTTAGGCTATCTTCAGCAGATTCCGAGTGTTCATTAAACTTGTCCGTCAAGGCATACCTCCTCTATAGTAACAAACGCCATTATATCTTAAAAAGTCAGTTAATGCAAATCAATTGGTCCTTTGTCACAGTAACGTAACACTGAATTCAATGGGTTTCTGGATTCTCCCAAACCATATTATACCAAGTGCTACCGCCATGATTTGATTCTGATTCTCCTTCATCAGTGAAGCCATTCATCTCATAATAGGCAATCAGGTAATCATGGCAAGTCAAACTAATACCTTGGCGTTTTTGGGCGATAGCTAGATCCTTAAGCGCTGCAATCAAGGCTGTACCAATCCCTTGCCCTTTAAAATCTTTGGAGATAGACAAACTAGTAACTGCAATAAAGCCTCCTTGACTAGCATTAGGAACCACCTTATGGAACAAGTCATCTGTAAGATAACGTTCCGCAATCACAGGCCCTTCAATGTAGCCAGCTACAACGCCATCAATTTCAGCAATTAGAAAGGTATCACAAATCGTCTTTAAACGCTCCGCAATAGCCTCTGGAGTTGCAGCCTCTTCAGGTGAAAAATTATCTTGTTCGATACGGACAACATCAGCCCAATCATCCTCTCGGGCATGTCGAATAAGCATACTAAATTCCTTTCTATTAAGAGAAAGAGCTGAGCGAAATCGCTACAGCCCTTAATATATTACATGTGTGTTTGCAAGCTTGCTAGGAGCTCTTCAAACGAGCGTTCGTAAAGTTGGATGTCCCCAGCTCCCATAAAGACATAAACAGCATTGTCATGGTCAAGGAGAGGTGAGACGTTTTCAACTGTAACCACTTTGGCCGGTTTATTGATCTTAGCAGCAAGATCTTCAACCTTAACATCACCATGGTCAACTTCACGCGCTGAACCATAAATTTGCGCCAAATAAACAGCATCTGCTTCGTTCAAAGCTTCAGCAAATTCATCAAGAAGAGCAATAGTACGTGTGAAGGTATGTGGTTGGAAAATAGCAACAATCTCTTTAGATGGGTACTTTTGGCGTGCTGCATCAAGCGTTGCAATAATTTCAGTTGGATGGTGAGCAAAGTCATCGATGACGACAGTACCACTGATAATTTTTTCTGTGAAACGACGTTTAACACCTGAGAAAGTTTTAAGGTGTTCTGCAACCAAATCCATGTCGAAACCAGCTACATAGAGGGTCCCAATAACCGCAGTTGCATTCAAGATATTGTGACGACCATAGGCTGGCACATGGAATTCTCCAAGAATTTGTCCATCGTGTTTTACCTTGAAATTAGACCCTGTCGTTGTACGAACAATGTCTGTTGCCATAAAATCATCATTTTCTTCGAAACCGTAGTAATAGATTGGCGCATTGGCTGTAATCTTACGAAGGTGTGGATCCTCACCGTAAACGAAGAGTCCTTTTTGCACTTGCTTAGCATAATCATCAAAGGCAGAGAACACATCATCGATACTTGTAAAGTAATCAGGATGGTCAAAGTCAATGTTAGTGATGATTGAGTATGCTGGGTGGTATGGCATGAAATGACGTTCATATTCATCAGACTCAAAGACAAAGTATTGTGCATTAGCAGAACCTCGACCAGTTCCGTCACCGATAAGGTATGACGTGTCTGTGATATTTTTCATAACATGTGACAAGAGACCTGTTGTAGAAGTCTTACCATGTGCACCTGCCACACCAAAGCTAGTGAATTGATCCATGAAGTGACCCAAGAACTCGTGATAGCGCTTAAAGCTGTAGCCATTTTTAATCGCATAAGCAACTTCAACGTTGTTGTCTTCACGAAAGGCATTTCCAGCAATCAATTCAACATCTTCTGTGATGTTTTTTTCATCGAAAGGAAGGATAGGAATACCTGCTTGCTCAAGACCACGTTGAGTGAAGTAATATTTTTCCACATCTGAACCTTGAACCTTGTGTCCCATTTGGTGGAGCATCAAAGCCAAAGCTGACATACCAGATCCTTTAATTCCAATAAAATGATAAGTTTTTGACATAGTTTCTCCTTACAATCGCACTGCGATTAGTTTGCGTCTTCTAAATGCGTCAAATTTAATTCTTGAGCAACTCGGTGTTCACGGTAAGTTTGACGTTCTGGGTAATTATAAACCTGGCTACGTTTCAAGAAGTCATAGCTATTTTTCTTGACGTTCTTACGAGATGGGTTACTAGGCTGTTGATAGGTTGGAGCCACTTCTGCCAAGATGTAAGAATCCTGTTGCAGACGATTTGCCAAGTGATGGATTTTTGAGTGTTTCCCGTTAGGTGCTAAAGTTCGCTTGATAGCACTTACAGGAGCTCCCAAGATAGATGCTGTCACTGGCCCTTTATCCGTTGTTACGGCAGCTGGCTCAACAGTAGCCTCAAAGCTTGGCTTAGCTTCTACCTTAGGCTTAGCAGTTAGTTGACGGCTATTAGTATGTTTGGTTTGTTGAACTTCTTGGCGGAGGAATTTTTGGCGTTTCTCACGGACATCGCGCTTAGCCTTTTCACGGGCTTCCTCTGCATAAGTCATGCCAGCTTCTTGTGTCTCCACTCGTTTTGAAGCCTGCTTACGATTGCTAGGCTTAGCTGACAAGAAATCATAGTTCGGCAACAAATCATTGTAGTCCTTATCTTGGTAAGGGCCACGGATATTTGTGATTAAATCTTCATTTTCATATAGGCGCATAGAGACCGGTTCTTGCAAGCAAGATTCCCCGTCTGGAATCAGCGGAAATTGTCGTCTTTGGCGATGCATAAAAGACTTCCTTTCGTTTTCGAGATGATGCGTATCTTAATATAAACAATCGGGAATGGGAAGATACGTCTTGCAGTATTCTATTATAGCCTAATTCAAAAGATTTGCCTAGTAGCATTTTTACGTATTAGTATTCCAATATCAAATATAACAAATTAAGATATTGCAATACCAAGAATTTCTTTAATATCCTCAACGGTCATGCTGGCACGGCTTTCATTGCCATCCAAGACAGTTGTCACCAGGTTCTTCTTGCCTTCTTGAAGCTCAAGAATTTTCTCTTCAATAGTTCCTCTTGTAATCAAACGGTAAACTTCGACATTTTGTTCCTGACCTATACGATGCGCACGACTAATAGCCTGCATTTCTACCGCTGGATTCCACCAAAGGTCAATCAGAATAACCGTATCAGCACCAGTTAGATTCAGTCCCACTCCTCCTGCTTTTAGAGAAATCAAAAAGGCATCTCGACTTCCTTGATTGAAGGCTCTGGTCATCTCTTGACGACTATCAGATGGCGTTGACCCTGTTAGCTTATAAGAGGAAATACCTAATTCTTGTAAGAGCCCCTCTGTAATATCTAACATCCCACGAAATTGTGAAAAGATAAGAACACGGTGGTCTGATTCCTTAATTTGACTAAGCAACTCTCTTAGGCTATCTAATTTTCCGCTATCTCCAGCATAGTCCATAAAAAGAGCTGGGGTATCACAGATTTGTCGTAAGCGGGTAATTCCTGACAAAATTTCCACCTTACGACGGTTGATTTCCTGATCACTTGCAGAAATTAAACCTTGCTGCATCTGTTGCAATTGCGCTAAATAGATAGCTTTTTGAGCATCTGACAATTCACTTTGGTGAGTGATTTCAATCAAATCTGGTAAATCAGGAAGGACCTCTTCTTTCCTACGTCTTAGAATAAAAGGAGAAATATACCTAGCCACTTCCTTTGGTGTTAACTTAAGGAAAGTTTTCTTAGCCGGTAAAAGTCCTGGTAGAATAATTTGGAAAATAGACCAAATCTCCAACAAATGATTTTCAATAGGCGTTCCAGATAGTGCTAAGCAATGTGGAACAGAAAAATCACGTAGATATTGGGCAATCTTTGTCTGTGTATTCTTCATGACCTGAGCCTCATCGAGAATGAGATAGTCATATTTACCAGCCTTGTAGGCATCAAAATCCTGACGGAAGGAAGCATAGCTTGTAATAATAATCTGGTGGTCTTCAGCAATGATGTCATCACGTCTTGGCTTGAGTCCATAAGAAACCGCTACATCTAACTGAGGAGCGAACTTTTTAAACTCATCCTGCCAATTGTAAATCAGGCTTGATGGTGACAAAACCAAGACTCGCTGCTCTTCTTCTAAATGTGCAGAGAGATAGGCAATGGTCTGCAAGGTTTTCCCCAACCCCATATCATCGGCCAAGATACCGCCAAAACCATAGTGATGCAACATAGATAGCCACTGAACACCCTTTTCCTGGTAGGGACGAAGGTCAGCTTCTACCTTATAAGTTGGCAAATCAAAGGTCTCTGGTTTACTCAAATGTTGCGTTAAGAGTTGGAAATCTTTTGAAAAACGAACAGAATCACTTTCTGAAAGAGCCTCCATTAATTGATAGGCAGTCAATTGATTTAGTTCTAGGTGACCTTGCCCTGAATATCGAGCTCTTAGAGTTTTGAGACTCTCACTAATACGATGCGTCGCTTCGTCAAAAACAATCAACTGACCACTACGATTGATAAAATAGGGCGAACTTTCCATCAAAGCTGCTAAAGCATGATCCACATCTTCATCGTCAAGACTTGAAAAATCAAAGGAAATATCTAATAAATTCCCCTGACGCTCTACCTGAACCTGCGGACTCTGTTCAACCCGTAAGTCACGCAACTCCTGCCCAATCAGAACCGTCCCTGTATTTTCAAATTCTGCTAGAGTATTCGTAAAGAAATCATAGAGCTCTTGACTGCTACTTAATCGTTTAGATGACTGAAAATCAGGGGTGAATTCATGCTTAGCCATCAAACGGAAAACAGCCTGCTCATGACGATAGTTACTCGTAAATCCTAAATGACTCAACTCTTGTCGATTATGGACTAGGAAACCATCAAAATCAAAGGCTAATGTAAGTATAACCTCACTGTCACCTTTCAGGTCAAAGTGAAATCTCGGTGTAAAATCCTTGATATTAAAGGCTTTAGGAGCTTTAACTGGTCCCATAGTCCTAAAATCAAAAAGACTAGCAGCCAAGATGGCTTGTTCATCAAGATTAAAGCTGACATGCTTATTCAAATCGCTTCCGATTGGAAGAGAGCGTAAACCAACCAAAAGTTTTTGTTGTTTTCGATTCAAACGATAAAAAACACCTTGATAAAAGAGAATACGATTATTAAAAAAGGCCTGACTATTCTTCTCAGCAACAGTCAATTCAATCATCTTAGGCTCAACAGAAATATCAAACGAGAAGAGATGGGCATCAGCAGTCAAATCCTCAACCAAAAGTCGGTGATATTCGGTTCCTTCCCATTCAAACCTAAAGCCATCCAAATCTTGCATCCGTCTCAAACCTTCCTCAAAAAAACCGTAGGGGAGACAAAGATGACGTGCATTATTCGGTAAAATAAAGTCTAAATTAGTCTTGGCTTCATCTGGAATCATCCGTCCTAAGAAGTCTAAAAATGCCTGTGAAGTCTGGTCAAATTGAATAAGTGATAGGGGTTCATAATAGTTCTTTCCTATCTGATAATAACCCTCAGTCTCTACAAGTTTGAGAAAGGCAGGAATATCTCGAATAACATAAGAACGTTCATCTGGTAAGCGACGTAAACGTATACTCCACCAAATCTCTGAACCAAAGGTAGATTCCTCTCCCTCTACCATCAAGCTATATCTAACAGTATCATCCTCATTTAGGGAAAGGCCTTCTAAAAATAAACCGCCAAAAGAGTGTCCTCGCTCTTGGCCCGGAGAGGACTCTTGTTCCTCTTCCAATTCTGCCAAGAGACGCTGGCCTTCTTTATCGTTTTTTAGATAATACTCAATCGCTGCCAAATGGGGACAATAGCCTTTTTGAGCGAAATAATCACAGTCACACGTGATTTCAGAATCATTGAGTGCATAAATTAAATGATGTTGGTCAACTGTTGTATCCAACTGAGTTTCTGAGACCTGATGAATGGTAATGAGATCCTTTGCAAAAAGTTCAATACCCTCATTACGGACTCTACCCGGCATCAATTTTGCCATAGTATTCACCCCTATCTTATCCCTCTATTATAGCACAAAATCCTTATAAACTAGGCCTTCACCAAGATAAAACAAAAAACACTCCCGAAGGAGTGTCGCAGATTATTATTCGTAATCAAGTTTATCTGAGTGACCTGAACCATTACCAACATAGTAACCTGTCTTACAGTTAATACTGAAGAGGTAAGTTCCATCTGGAAGGTACAAGTTGTAGTAACCATTACCATTGATGATGTTGACTGGCTCAAGGATGAAGTTATCTCCTGAGAAGTAACCACGTGAGTGTGATGTTTCGATAATCTTATCAAGAACACCATCAGCCCATGTCCAAGCTGGGTTACTTGTATCTGCTACTACGTTTGCATTATAAGGCACACGTGAGCGATTACGTTGAAGGATTGATGGGTTATAATTTGTGATTCCGCGTGTTACAACTGTTGAAGCTGCAGCTGTGCCACCAGTAGTTCCTCCAGTCGCACCAGTTGAGCCTGCTGAGTTAGCTGCTCCATTTTGCGCTCCAGAAGTATTTGATGCGGCCGCACCACCGCCATTAGAAGCTGCTCCAGATGCGTTATCACCTGAAGGTGCAGCAGGACTAGCAGTATTAACACTTTCAGAAGCTGTCGCTGCAGATGTTGCGCTCGCAGCCTTAGCTTTTTCTTCAAGCTGAGTCTTACCACCCTTAATAGCTTCTTGGATAGTGCTGTCGAGACTCGCATTTCCAGTTGTTGTTACACTTTCTGGAAGATTATTAAAGTTAGCATCTGATTTAACAGCAATAGAGGCATTATAGCTACCATCTACAAGAGCATCTGACTCAAACTGACTGTTAATCTTTTGTACAGCTTCAATTTGTTTCTTCAAGTTATCATATTTTTTCTTAGCTGCATCATAATACTTGGTTTTCTCCAATTTCTTGAGCAGTTTTTCCAAATCTGATAACTTACCAAATTGATCATTAGCGAGTTTTGTTTGCTCGTCATCTGTGAAGAAATTCTTATACATTTCTTCAAAGGCCTTATTATCAGCAGCTGACGTATCCTTACTTGATGATGATGTCACTGCTGAAGAAGCTGTGCTTGTTGTTTTCGCCGATTGGCTATGTGTTCCTTTATAAAGAGCATAGCTACCACCGATAATAGCTAAAGCAAGAACTGCTAGAGCACCGATAACAACACCTTTACGACGGTAAACTGGAATGTCACCATCAAAGTCACTCTTATGCGATGGTGAAATAGACTCTGAAGAGATTCTGTCTTCTGCAGATGGGCGATTAACTGCCATAGACACTTTTGGTGTTGTCTTTTCTTCATCAGCTTTTGCTCCAGTTACCCCTGCCACTGTTGATGCAATAGCTGCCAAATCAATAGTGTCTGAAATAGCAGCATCATCCAACAAAGGTTTTGAAGCTTGTGGCTCAGTATCGTCAATATTGGCAACAGCAGGATTTTGTGGTTCTGGATCATCAATGTTAGCAATCAAAGGATTGTTATCATCAACATTATCGACCAATGCATCGTTATAGGCTGGCTGATTAGTTGAAGTAGATGAATCAGCGAGTGCATCACCAAGGTCAAATTTTTCTGTTTCTGACGTGATGAAACGATCAGCATTTGTTGACGTAATGATAACTTCAGAACTTTGACTTTCTGGTTCTGCGATAACCTCAGGTTCAACAGGGGCATTTGGCAACTGCTTGTCAATATGAGATTGAGTTTCATCAGCCTCGTTATCTGTAGCACCAAAACCAAATGTGACCGGTGTTACTTCTTCAGTAGCTGTTGTTGAGTTGATTGACTCATTAGCCATTGATTGACCTATCAAACCTGAATCCGCAAACTCCTGACGTTGCTTTTGAATAAAAGCATCCAAAGGTGATGTGTCGCCGTCAGCTTCAATTTTCTTTGAAAATTTTTGTGAGGCAACTTCTTCGCGGTGTTGCTTGATATACTTATCCAAAATGCTATCTGTTTCTGTTACACCAGCATTAATCTCAGCTTCTTTTCGGACAGCCTCACCGACCGTCATTTCCTTGGCATCTTGAAAATCTAGCTCTTGGCTACCTTCATAGCCATTTTGTGTTTTATCTTCTGACACGTTTAATTTACCTTTCTAGCCTCAGAACGGCGAACACGCTCTCCAAAATATTGATATAAATCAACACGGAGGGTCCCGTTATAAAGCTTACGTTTTTTATCGGCTTTCATACCGTATTTGCTTTCAAATTGTTCATCGCTGGTCAAGATAAACTTGCTCCAAGTTTTAAGTGGCGCAAAAGTTTGACCCATTTCATTATACAAGATATCCACAGCCTTGTCATCCAACAAACGCTCACCATAAGGAGGGTTTGAAATAATGACACCATTGATTTTATCTGTTTTCAGGTCCTGTAAACGCATTTGTTTCAATTTAATAACATCTTCAAGACCTGCCTCACGAGCATTGGCTTTTGCAATTTCAACCATACGGCCATCAATATCACAACCCATAATATCTAATTCAATATCGTAGTTTGCCTTGCTATCTGCCTCATCACGTACCGACTGTACTAAATCCTTATCCACCCAATTCCATGCTTCAAAAGCAAAATCACGATTAAATCCTGGTGCAATGTTCATGCCAATCATTGCAGCCTCAATACAGAAGGTCCCTGAACCACAAGTCGGGTCAATCAATGGTTTATCCGGATACCAATTACTAAGTTCAAGGATAGCAGCCGCCATATTTTCTTTAATCGGTGCTCCACCTTTATCAGTACGGTAGCCACGCTTAAAGAGACTAGCACCTGTGGTATCAATCAAAACCGTAGCCTTATCCTTCAAAATAGAGACTTCAATCTTTAATTCCGCTCCTGTTTCTTGAAGAGGCACTCCTTCTGGACGGTGGAAATACTTCTGCAATTTCTTAACGACAGCTTTTTTGGAAATCGCCTGAACAGATGGCTCATTATGAAGCTTTGATTTCACACATTTAGCTTTAGAAATTGGGAACTTTGCACCTAGCGGAAGATAATTTTCCCAGTCTAAGGCAAAAACTCCCTGAAAGAGTTCCTCAAAAGTACGTGCTTGAAATTCACCAACTACAATCTTGATACGGTCTGCTGCTCTCAACCAAAGGTTGGTTTCAGCAATTGCACGAACACCGCCTTGGAAACGCACCTTACCATTTTCAACCTGAGTGTCATAACCTAACTCACGCAATTCACGTCCAACCACAGCTTCAAGACCTGCTGCTGCAGTTGCTACTAATGTAAATGTTTCTTTCATTGTCATCCTTTTATCTCATTGTTAAGAGTACAAACTTTTTTAACTGATGGCTTATTTTTTCACTCTTTTCTTTAGAAGATATAGTTGTAAAAGAGAGAATTCCTGCTAAAAGAAGGCTGAGACATGTGTCCCAGCCTCACCTATATGCAATTTTCTATAAGCCATGTTTTGTTCCAGAAGTGACTAGGTACCACTTCCTTCGATAATCATCTGTCTACTGCAAAGCAGTCAGGATGGTCCGTTCGTTTCCAGCCATCCCATGCCCCTACCAAAGTTTGGGTTGCTAGCTTGAGGGGTTTACCGCGTTCCACTTTTTAGGTTTCCCTAAAAACTCCGTCACTGTGGCACTTTCAGAGCTACTAAAACCTATCCGAAGACTTAGCCAGTTCACTCGCCGTAACTTGAAAATCAAGTCCCTAGGCTTATTAATTCACCTAGCACAAACACTACTGGCATCACAGCCAGTGCTAGCATGGACTTTCCTCATGGAAGACAAGCAACCATGCGATTATCCAAAAATTGCACAAACCAGTTTTATTCGACGATTTGTTTTCCAAAGACCTCTTTTTCCAAACGACTGACACGTTTTAAGATATCATAGTTTGAAGCCGAAGCAACATTGGCATTCGCACGTGATGGCTCACTTGTCGCACTTGCGTATGCTGGGCGACTTGCAGGAGCTGATGAAGCTTTAGCCTTAAGTTTTGCATTTTCTTCTTGCAATTCCTTAACTAGAGCAATATAGACACCGTAATCTTTGATTACATCATCTAAAAACTCATCAACTTCTTTTTTATCGTAGCCACGCATGCTTGTTTTAAATTCTTGTTCGTAGATTTTCTTGGGCGTTAAATTAATCTTAGCCATTTTTATTCTCCAATACTTGTCTTATCTAACTTACTAATACTTTACTGTCTAATATTTTTATGATACAGAAAAAAATATAAAAATGCAAGTTTAAAACTCAATTATATCCTATTCCGACATGACCTCATTGAGGTCATCAAAAGTCAGTCGAAATACGGGATAATCCCTTGCTTCTATCATCATACCGTAAAAATATTTCAGATTTGTTTCATTTTCAGGTTCATAAAATAAATAAGCCTGATCTGTATTGTCAATGAGAAACTGATTAAATTGTTTAAACTGGGCTGGAGATTGGTAAGCGGGAAAGCTATACTTGACAAAATCAACCTGCTTAAAGGCTGCCAGTTTTGTTTGATTCGCTTCATTCCAAGTCTGACCATGCGTTTCAAAAGGAAAGAGCGTCGCTAACCTCAAAGGATAGTCTTTCTGAAGTTCTTTGGCCACCTCTAGTGCCCAAAATTCAAAACCGAGGTTGCCGGTAAAAATCATCCAATCCACACCATCATCCAAGAAACGCTTAAAATCACGTTTAATTGCTTTCTTGATAATGGTTACTTTAGGGTCCTTGTCTTTAAAAATACCGAGTTCAAAGCTCTTATAACCAGTTACCAGTAGTGATGTCATTTATTGTTTTCCTCGTTCATTTTATGGTATAATAAAATAGTCTTTATGCATATCTTATAAAGAAGAAGGGAAAGAAATGGTAAACTATCCCCATCAGATATCTCGTAAGATAGCACAAGTACGTCCTAAAAAATCAAATAGAGTTGACTTTGCCAATCGGGGTATGAGCTTTGAATCTGCTATTAACGCGACTAATGATTACTATTTGTCGCGTGGTTTAGCCGTTATTCATAAAAAACCCACTCCTGTTCAAATTGTCAAAGTCGATTATCCCAAACGCTCACGAGCAAAGATTGTAGAAGCTTACTTTAGACAAGCCTCTACTACCGACTACTCTGGTGTTTACAAAGGATACTACATTGATTTTGAAGCCAAAGAGACACGACAAAAGACATCCATGCCTATGAAAAACTTTCATGCGCATCAAATTGAGCACATGTCTCAGGTCATCAGTCAAGATGGGATCTGCTTCGTGCTACTTCACTTCTCGACGCTTAAGGAAACCTACCTTCTGCCTGCCAAAGACTTGATCGCTTTTTATCAAATTGATAAAGGGACGAAATCAATGCCTCTTGATTATATCAAAAAAAGAGGCTATGCAATTGCAGAAGCAGCTTATCCTCAAGTTCCTTATTTAGAAATCATTGAAAAATTATTAGGTGGTAACACATAATGGCTAAATTTAATTTCAGCAACTTTAAAGAATCACTTAACGGTTTGACTAAACGTGCTAAAAACATCAAGATCAAGCGTTCAGATTCTTCTCGCTATAGCAAAGGAAAACGCTCTGCTGCTTCAGACCAAAGTTTGGGCTGGCGTATTGCAAAATACGGATTTATTGGACTACTCACTTTCTTTGTAGTCTGTGTCATCGCTGGTGGTAGCCTCTTTGCCTACTATGTTAGCAGTGTTCCTAAACTTACCGAGAACAAACTGCAATCAACAAACTCAAGTAAGATTTACGATGCTAACGGTAGTCTTATTGCCGACTTGGGAGCTGAGAAGCGTGAGAGTGCATCAACAGATGAAATTCCAACAACTCTAGTTAATGCCATCACCTCTATCGAGGATAAACGTTTCTTCACACACCGTGGGATTGACGTCTATCGTATCATGGGGGCAGCTATTAACAACCTTCGACGTAGCAGTACCCAAGGGGGGTCTACACTCGACCAACAGTTGATTAAGTTGGCTTACTTCTCAACTAACACTTCTGACCAAACCCTTAAACGTAAGTCACAAGAAATCTGGTTGTCACTCCAAATGGAGCGTCAATTCACTAAACAAGAAATCTTGACCTTCTATATTAATAAGGTTTATATGGGTAATGGTTACTACGGTATGAAGACTGCGGCTAAATCTTACTTCGGTAAGGACTTGAGCGACCTCTCTGTTGCCCAAGCAGCTCTTCTTGCTGGTATTCCACAGGCACCAACACAATATGACCCTTATGCTAATCCAGATGCTGCCAAAGAACGTCGTAACACTGTTCTTGACGAAATGTATGAAGACAAGAATATTTCTAAAGAAGAGTACGAGCAAGCTAAAGCAACTGATGTATCAGATGGCCTTCTTCCACTTACGAAGAAAGCTAGCTATGAGCCATACTTAGATAACTACATCAAACAAGTTATTGAGCAGGTAGCTACTGATGCCAATGCTGATATCTACTCAGCAGGTCTCGACGTCTACACTAACCTTAATCCAGATATTCAAAAATATATCTGGAACGTCTATAATACTGATGACTATATCTACTATCCAAATGATAGTTTCCAAGTTGCTTCTACTATTATTGATGTTACTAACGGTCGTGTTGTTGCTCAATTGGGATCACGTCACCAAGATGAAAATATTGCCCTCGCTACTAACCAAGCTGTTCAAACAGACCGTGACTGGGGTTCTACAATGAAACCAATCACTGACTATGCTCCTGCTATTGAAAAAGGTGTTTATACAAACACTGGTACGACTGTTTACGATAATCCTTACAATTTCCCAGGTTCTTCAACACCAGTTTACAACTGGGACCGTAAGTATTACGGAAGCATTTCATTGACTTATGCGCTTCAACAATCGCGTAACGTAACAGCCGTTAAAGCTCTTCAAGCTGTTGGGTTGGACTATGCCCAGTCCTTCTTGAAAGATTTAGGTATTGAGTATCCAGAAATGTTCTACTCCAATGCCATCTCATCTTCAACATCATCAGCAGATCCTAAGTATGGTGCATCAAGTGAGAAAATGGCCGCAGCCTATGCAGCCTTTGCAAATGGTGGTACTTACTATAAACCTTCTTACATTAAATCAATCAAATTTGAAGACGGTTCAACAAAATCATTTGATTCTAAAGGTGTTGAAGCCATGTCACCACAAACAGCTTACATGATGTCAAGCATGTTGAAACAAGTAATGACAGGTGGTACAGCGACTGAAGCCTATGTCCCTGGTACGTTCAACGCTGCTAAGACCGGTACATCTAACTATGGTGACGATGAATACTACAAGGTACAAAAAGAAAGTGGCGTCTACGCTTACCTTATGGTTCCAGATGAAACTTTCGTTGGTTACAATACCAAGTATTCTATGGCGATTTGGACAGGTTATAAAAATCGTAAAACACCACTTCATGATTCAGACCTTGATATCGCTAAACAAATCTATGGTGTAACAAGTAGCTACCTTAACCAGATGTATGGTGCGGGTTCTGAAGATTTCGATATGCCTAGCGGTGTTTATAATAATGGTAGCTATGTCTTCCTTACTGGTTCTTCAACATCAAATGTTTACACAGGATCACTTGGAACATCTAGCTCATCATCAAGTTTAGACTCAAGCCAAAGCAGTGACTCATCAAGTTCACAAGATAGTCAACAGTACGGTCCTGATGCTTCAACAAATCCATCGACATCGGCCTCTTCTAATGGCTCTGAACATTCAAATTCAAACACTGCTATAGCAGAAGAATAAGAAATAAGAAGGGTTATCCGATTGGATAACTCTTTTTTTACCGATAGATTTTAAAGAAACTATAAAAAACACTGGAAAATTTCCAGTGTTTTCATGTATTATCTTATTTTGAAGCAAGGGCTCCCATTGGATCCCAAGGAGCAAGTACTTGTGGCTCTGCTTCATAAGCTGCCAATTCTTCAGCTGTAAGGAAGTCTTTGCGGACAACGATTTGATAAGTGTATTCATCCATCCAGGCATCAGAAGCGACAAAGTAACCTTTTTGTCCAACCTTGTCTCCCCAAGAGTTTTCAACCTTCCATTTAACAGGTTTGCCATCGGCATCCAAATCAACCCCAGTCAATACCATGGCATGAGTCATGAGAGATTCACTGTAGTCCAAACGTCCTGCCTTATCTTGAGTCAAGTTAATATCCATGCTAGCTGTAAAGTCATAAACATTAGTTGCAAGAATACCTTTTTGACGGTCTGAAACTTGACCAACATCTGAACCAAACCAAACAGTTTCTCCAGCCTTCATCTGTGCAATAGCAAGTTCTTTGAAACGATCCATTGGGAGGTTAATATAACGAACACTTGGTGCACCTACTACATTACCCAACATCTCAACAGTATAAGATTTTCCGTAAGGTTTATCAACTGTTGGAGCGTTGATAACTGATACATAGTCGCTGAGTTTTAGACCCACATATTTTTCAAAGAAAGCTTGTGGTGTGATATTTTTCTCAGATTGATAGTTGTCATCCTTATCTCGGTAGGCAAAATCAAACTGACGTGGTGGTAAACCGAGAGTCATGGCAAGATAATTGAAAATTTCTTGAAGAAGCTCTTCCTTCTTAGCTTGAACAGTAGCCTGATCAGCACCACCTGCAATTAGGTCACGTAAGATTTGAGCATCTTGACGAAGGAGCTTATTGAGATATTGGTTAAGCTCACGACTATTGCTTGAAGATACAGATTCTGGATAAACCGATTTTGGTACAACACCGTATTTTTCAAAAAGTGATACGACCATATCCCATTGTCCACCATCTTGTTGAGGGGTATCCAAAAGGAATTTAACCTTACGACTGCCAATCTCTTGATCTGCTGTGGCAATAATTTGTTCCAAGAACCAGTTCGATTTTTCATACTTGTCCCAGAAGAAAGTGTGCGCTTGAGAAAGTTCGAAACTTTCCAATTTAAAGTCTGAGATTAATTTATGACGGAAAGTATTTAGTGCCGCAAACATCCAGCAACGTCCTGAAGCTTTCTGGTTAGACACCTCATCTTTAGTCAAATCGATTGAGAAAACATGGTCGTTTTCAACTTCTGATTGACGTGTTTCGATGGATTTGAGCAAGCCATTATGAGTTACAGCATTCTCAATAGCACTGTACTTGGCATTGGCCTCATATTCTGCAAATAGTTTATCTGTGAAATCTGTTGATAGTGAAGTCATAAGATTCCTCCTTTTAAGCCTTATTCCTCTCTATTTTATCACTAATTTCTGAAAATTCAATTTAAAAATAACCCTAGGTTTGACCTAGAGTTACGACAATCTTATTCAACTTTATTAAACTTCGTTTCTGGTACTGGTTTCGTTGGTTGACAAGACATGATAAGGAGGACAATGCTTCCAATCAATGAGAAGATAACCAAAATTGGTACAAGCCCTATATAACTTAGAAGTACCCAAGCCGGATGAAAGCCTGCATCTCTTAAACGACGGATTTGTAGAGACAATTGAGGGATAAGTTCAATTAAGCTAAAAAGAATGAGTGGCCAAGCATAGGTAATAATTATTTTTTGCAGTTCAGTCTGATTATTCAACAGAGCTGGATCACTAAGGTCAACATTACTGAAGAAAGGAATAAGAACACAAAAAACAGTAAGAATAGTGATAATAATGACATTAACCAAGTAAGCCCACCAGTAGTCTGGACGAGTCGAACGTCCGCTAAAGTCAAAGGCACGTTTCCAAAAATCAATATAAGCTTTGATCATAATTCATTTCTCCTCTTATTTCCAAAACTCATCAAAAATAGTGATTGGCAAGTGACGTTTATGTTGACCTTTACGCCACCAAGACTCAATCGTTTCCTGGGCTTTGGCTAATACTTCCTTGCCTTCAAGGTAATCATCAATTTCACGGTAGGTCACTCCAAGTGCCACTTCATCAGCAATTCCTGGTTTGTCCTCTTCCAAGTCCGCTGTTGGCACTTTTTCATAAAGGGCCTTGTCCGCACCAAGTTCTGCAAGAAGGGCTGCACCTTGACGCTTGTTTAGACGAAAGAGCGGCAAAATATCCGCACCACCATCGCCAAATTTTGTGAAGAAGCCAGTAAGGTTTTCAGCGGCGTGGTCTGTCCCGATAACTGCCCCACTATTTTCTCCCGCAACCGCGTATTGGGTAATCATACGTTGACGGGCCTTGATATTACCCTTATTAAAGTCAGAAACGTTTACGCCTGCCTTGGCAAGTTCAGCAACCTGACCATCTACAGCTTCTTTGATATTAACCGCAAGACTCACATCTGGCTTAATAAAAGCAAGAGCACGTTGGGCATCATCTTCATCTGCTTGGACACCATATGGCAATCGAATGGCGATAAACTGATAGTCTTTTCCTGTCTCTGCACGAAGCTCTTCAACGGCAAGTTGGGCTAGACGGCCAGCCAAGGTAGAATCTTGACCTCCTGAGATTCCCAAAACATATGTTTTAAGGAATGGATGTTTGAGCATGTAGGCCTTCAAAAAATCAACGGATTTTCGAATTTCTTCCTTTGGATCAATTCTAGGTTTAACGCCTAGTTGAGCAATAATAGTTTCTTGCAAAGTCATAATTTCTCCTTTTACTCTGACAAGTCATGGGCTTTCTTACGGACATTATCAATCAAGGTCATCTTGTTATCCCATACGTCTTTGGCCAAGTCAACTGGATAATCTTGAGGGTTTAGCACGCGCTTGTACTCATTCCAAAGCTCATCCAATTCCTTAGTCGCATAAGCCTTGATTTCATTAAGACTAGGCAAGTCATAGATGAGTTGACCCTTATCGTAGATTGGGACCAAGAGTGGTACTGCATCAAAATCACGAACAGTCTTATTAATGTAGGTGTATGTTGGGTGGAACATATTAATTTCTTCTAGAGCATTAACATCCGTGTCTGCGAAAGTGATATAGTCACCTTCTGATTTGCCCTTAGCACGACTCGTAATACGCCAGACTTGCTTCTTACCTGGTGTTGATACCTTCTCAGCATTGTTGGACAACTTGATAGTATCATGCATGACACCCTGATCATCCTCGATTGTGACAATCTTGTAGACAGCACCCAAGGCTGGTTGATCATAGGCAGTGATAAGCTTAGTACCCACTCCCCAGACATCAATCTTGGCCTTTTGCATCTTCAAGTTGAGGATGGTATTTTCATCAAGGTCATTTGAAGCATAAATTTTGGCATCAGGGAAACCGGCAGCATCCAACTGCTTACGGACTTGCTTCGATAGATAAGCCAAGTCACCTGAATCAAGACGAACACCCAAGAAATTGATTTTATCACCTAGCTCTTTAGCTACACGAATAGCATTCGGAACACCAATCTTAAGGGTGTCATAGGTATCCACAAGGAATACACAGTCCTTATGAGTTGATGCATAGGCTTTAAAGGCATCGTAATCATTGCCATAGGCTTGAACGAGAGCATGAGCGTGAGTACCAGAAACTGGAATGCCGAAAATCTTACCGGCACGAACATTTGATGTCGCATCCGCACCACCAATCACGGCTGCACGCGTTCCCCAGATTGCTGCATCCATCTCTTGTGCACGACGTGTCCCAAACTCCAATAAAGGAGCATCTTCAATGACAGAGCGAATGCGAGCTGCCTTGGTAGCAATAAGAATCTGGTAATTGAGGATATTTAGCAAGGCAGTCTCTACTAACTGACACTGGGCTAAGGGACCTTCCACTTGGAAAATCGGTTCATTAGCAAATACCAAATCACCCTCAAGGGCTGAATTGATAGTCAACTCGAGTTTTAGGTTGGCTAGATAGTCTAGAAAATCCTCAGGATAACCTAACTCTTTTAGATAAGCAATATCAGTTTCTGAGAAAGTCAGATTTTCAAGATAGTTGACAATACGTTCCAGACCTGCGAACACAGCAAAGCCATTTTTAAACGGAAGTTGACGGAAATAAACTTCGAAAACGGCCTTTTTATTGTGAATACCTTGGTTGAAGTAGACTTGCATCATATTGATTTGATACAAGTCAGTGTGCAAGGTTAAACTGTCATCTTTATACATGGAATTCCTCCAATCGAATAGGTACTTATTTTTTGTTACTAATAGCTTGTATATGTTGACTATTATAGCATTTTTGGGCAATTGTCTCCACTTTTCAGAAAGTTAATTATTGTTTGGATTTTCCGATTATTCTACTGATGATTTTGACAAAAAAGAGCAGCCTGGTGAGACTACTCTTCATTTCTATTCATATCTTAGTGACTCGACAGGGTCCATTTTACTGATTTTACGTGCTGGAAGGTAGGCTGATACATAGCCCATCAAGAGCGAGAAGCCAAACATGATGAGAATTGATGTCAGATTTAGATCAAATACCTTGCTGACACTTGGGTAGAGATGTGAAACAATCATGTTGGCCAAGCTTCCAATCCCCTGTGATACAAGTAGGGCAAGAGCCAGTGAGATACCCGTAATCCAGAGTGCCTCATAAACAAAGATAGCTTTCACGTCACGATTAAGGTAACCGACAGCCTTCATGACACCAATCTCTTTTGAGCGTTGCATGATATTAATATAAATGATAATTCCAATCATGACAGCTGAAACTAGGATAGCTTGTGACGAAAGGATAATCAAGAGTGCTTGGATAACACGGATGAATTTAATAATGACATCGAGGATGGCCTGCTGTGAAAGAACTAGGTACTTCTTGTTTTTCTGTAACTTTTTAGTGACTTCCTTAGTCTTGGCTGGATTCTTAAGCTCCAAAAGCATGTAAGAGACTGTTTTAGTAAAGCCATTTTCTTTGAGCAACTCTTCCAATTGTTTGGCTGGCATATAGCTATTGCTCTCTTCAGCATCCTCGCTGTCATCAACAATACGGACAATCTTAGTCTTGATATCTGCTACTTTAGTTCCCTCAGCAGTATTTTCAACAATCTGAGCTGAGATTTCTTTTCCGATAAAGTCTTTAGCCTTGAGCTTCTTCCCTGTTTCTTCATTGTAATGTTTGACAAAACTCATCGGAAGGGTTAATCCCTTTTCATCTGCGGATTTAAAAGGCTTCCCGGCTGAAATCTTATCCTTACCATTGCGAGATGTAGATATTTTTGTGTTCTTGTAGAGACTGATAACCTGAGAATAGTTAGGAAGGTCCTTGCTGAAATCCATGGTCTTACCATCAAGGGTAAGACTTGCCATGTTCATTCCAAAGGGGCTCTCCAAATATTTAATATCATCACTCTTAATCTGACTACGAATAAACTTCTCATCATCCGCATTTAGAACCCCTCGGGCTGCTGATTTAGCACTAAGACTAATCTGAATTTGGGATGGAATGTTACCACCATCGGTACTGTCATTAATCATACCAACAATAGCATTCCCCAAACCAAAGGAAATTAAAACACCGATAAAACCAATGGAAGTTGCCGTCGCAATCAAAAGATTACGCCACTTACGTTCCATAAAGTTGCTCAATGACAATTTAAGTTTATTCTTGAGGGTCAATCCCTTATTTTTCGATTGTTTCAACGACTTCACCATCCTTCATTTTAATGACAACATCCGCATAATCCGCCACTTCAGGGTTATGGGTTACGATAATCACAGTTTTGCCTGCCTCAGCTAGCTCTTTAAAAATTTCGAGAACATTTTCCTGAGACTGAGAATCAAGAGAACCAGTCGGTTCATCAGCCACAATCATTTCTGGATTATTAACTAGGGCACGGGCAATGGCCACACGTTGTTTTTGCCCACCAGAAAGCTGCTTAACATTTTTCTTGATAAATTCTCCGATTCCAAGACGGCTGAGCTCCTTTTCCGCAATCTCGATCATCTCTTTATCAGTCATATTTTTAACGTAAAGAGGCATCTTGACATTTTCAAGGACTGATTGATGAGGGATAAGATTGAAATTTTGAAAGACAAAGCCAATATGGGCCTTTCTAAAATAGGTCAGGTCACGCTCTGAAAAATCACGCATGTTCTGATTCTTGAAATACAGATTTCCCTGATACTGACTATCCAAGCCGCTAATAATACTGAGCAGACTGGTCTTACCACAGCCAGATGGACCGTAGATAGCAGTGATCTTTGCTGGTGCAATCTCAAGTGTAACATCGTTCAAAGCGCGCTCTTGGTTCGTACCGTCGAGATCATAGTACTTTGAGATGTGGTCAATGGTTAAAATGGACATGGTTTCCTCCATAAATTTGATTTAAATTAGAGTTTGGTTAAATTTCAGCTGATTATCTGCATGAAAATTTCAAGCAAAATAGCAGAAACACTTAACTAATCGCCTTCTAAAACGATACATTAATTATAAACATTAAATGATTATAAAAATAGTGACATAAATGTCACTATGGCATGAGAAAAAGCCAAATTCCTTAAGACTTTGGCTTTGGCTTTAGTTTATTGACAATAAATACGAATAGCTTCTGCGAGAAAAACTGCAGTCCCTGATCCCCCGACTTTATCGATAAAACTAGAAAAGCGATTATCTGTTTGGTACATCTGACCTAGACCAGCTAATACCGTTTGGTCACATGGATAAAAATGCTGACTAATATAGTCTTGTAACACCTTTACTTGTTCCTTAACACTATTGTCATCAGGATTAGACTCCTTGAGCTGTCCAAAAGTAGACATAATTGCAGTCATCTCTTTTGTGACTTCAGGGAAGGGCTCCTCTCCCTTAGCCGCAAAAGCTTGATAAGCTTCTGTCTGACCCCATCTAGCCTGAGCTTATTGCTGAAATTCTTCCATAGCTTTTTGATCAAATGCTTCAAATGACATTTCTTCTTCCTCCATTTGTAAGGCCTTAGCATGAGCTATGACGGCTTCTAAATGGGACTTTTTCAGCTCTAAAAGCTTGATTTGATCCTTAAGCGCTTGGACTTTGTCATAGCCTGCTTGACCTACGATTTCCTTAATTTTTTTTAGAGGAAAGTCTAACTCACGGTAAAGCAATATTTCCTGCAAACGGACAACCGCATCGCGATTATAGTAACGGTAACCATTTTCAGCCACAATTGATGGTTTCAGCAAATCAATTTCATCATAATAATGAAGGGTGCGCACACTGACACCTGATAGTTGGCTCACTTCTTTTACAGATTTCATTAGAACTCCTCTCTGATTAAGAGTATAGGCTATGACGTGGCGTGAGGGTCAAGGGGCAAAAGAGTCTTTTTTGAGGTTCGTATAATTTCTTACTTTTCTTTCTTTTTCTGGCTTCGACGATGTATTAAGGCTTGATTAATACGCTGTGTTCTCATATGCATTTGCCAAATGAGGTAAAGCCAGATAATAATATAAACGGAAATGAAGACAATCCATATGATAGGATTCAGCACAGCATCAATCCAACCCGCTATTAGACAAGTCCCTATCAGTACAATCGCCGTCAACAAGAAATGCAAGATTACTCTAAGTCTGTAGGACATACGGTCAAGGTCTTCCAAAATCCACGAGAGCATCCCCATTAAGCCACTCATCATAAAGAGGGCTAAAATATTTCCCACACTAACTTTTGGATAGATAATCTGGGGAAATAATTGACCTAGTAAAAGAAGTGCAAGGTAGAAGAACGATCCCGTTCTCACGCCGGATACAAAGTAAGCAATAAAACGTTTCATAGGTTCCTCCTAGACCCCTAAATAATCCATCAAGGATTTGACATATTTTCGGCTGACACTAGACTTCACTCCACCTGTCATTTTGGCCATCATATTGCCAGAAAAACTATCCGATAGGGATTCCAAATGGTCTATATTCATAACAGCATGACGTGATATCTGTAAAAAACTTCGACGATTGATGCGATGCTGAAAGTTTGTCAGTGTCTCTTTCATCGTATAGGTTTTGTCTATTGTATAAATCGTTAACACATTCTTATCAATCTCAGCTAGGATAATGTCATCAATTTTTACCATAACCAAATGATCATCCGTTTTAATAGGAATCACCACTTGATTTACAACTGAAAATTGTTCGAGGTAATCCATTACCTCTCGTGCTTGATCAGATAATTGCTCTGCTTGAATGACCACACAGGGGTCCTTTGTCGAAATATCTGACTTTTCTTCAAAACGAAGTTTCATTCCTATTCCAACTCTCACTTATTTTTTCTTACTAGACTTTTTCACTAAAACAGCCCAAAGAATGCCTACTAGAAGAATACCTCCTAACACTATAAAGTAAGTATTTTCCTTTGTCAACAACTCTTGCCACTTGAGTTGAACACCCATTTTCTCTTGGAACTCTTGACGAAGATCATCTTGACCTTTAAAGGTCTCACTTAATGTTTCATTCATGAGGACTTGCCGATAAAGTGCAGCAATATAAGTTGCTGGGGTACATTTCATTAGTAGTTGAGCAAAATTAGGTAGAACGCCCAAAGGTACATAAGTCCCTACCAAAAAACCAGAAGCTGTACCCACTATGGTCGCAAACTTCCCCAAACTGTCTACTGATTGGAAAAAATAAACAAAAATAGCATTCACTAAGCTAGAAAGCAGGCTACTAAGCAGCATGATGAGGAGCACCTCAGGTAATAGAGAAAGGGTTGGAACTTCTCTAAAATAGCCACACATCAGTACATACATTAGGACTTGCATGAAAAAAGAGATGATGATTGCGCTCGTTAGATACGAAAATGGTAACCGCCACTTCCCTTGATCCGATAAATAAAGATCCTGATCTACTTGATGTTCACGATCCTTTACTAGCTGAGTCAGGGCAGCCAGACTTGTCGTAATCCCTGTCACAGCCAGCGTCCCACTCATTAACCAATTATTTAACACAGGAGCACTATTGGGAAGCTGAGCCCAGGCATCTGTTAGATTTTTTTGAAGAAAAATAATATAGAGAATAAAGGAAATCAAGGCTCCCAACAAGGAGAAGAAAACACCTGAACGATTCCTAAAATACAATAAAAAATTTCGCTTTAGTAAGGCTAGCATTAGCGAACCTCCCTTCCTGTAAGTGCAATAAAGGCATCATCCATGGTCCCTGGACGAAACTCAAAATGGGCTAATTTATCTCTAACTTGTACCAGGTAATCAATGGCTTCCCTTTCACTCTCGGGTTGAAAAATATACTCCAATTGACCTTGTTGCTCTACTGACATTCCCGAAGCTTTGAGACTTTCTATCTGCTGTCTCTCCTTGAAGCGAATCTTCAAGATATTTTTTGCATACTGGCTCTTAATATCTAATGCCGATCCTTGAGCAATCACTTTCCCATGGTCCACAATATAAATCTGATCAGCTTCATCTGCTTCATCAAGATAATGCGTGGTCAGTACAACGGTCATCCCCTCTTCCCTCTGCAATTGATAGAGCAAATCCCAAATAGACTTACGAGTTTGGATATCCAAACCCGTTGTTGGCTCATCCAAGAATAATATATCTGGTTGTGAGAGAAGTGCACGCGCAATGTCAACCCGACGCTTTTGGCCACCTGAAAGCGTCCCGTATTTTTGTTTTTGGAAAGCTGATAGACCTAATCGATCAATGAGATCTGACACACGATTAGGTTTAAGACCTTTATACTGTTTAGCACGAATAATCAGATTTTCCCTAACTGTCAGCATCTCATCTAAAACACTGGTTTGGAAGACCACACCAATTTTAGTACCTGGTTCATAGATAATTTCGCCTTGCGTTGGCTGTTGCAAACCAATCAACATGGAAATTGTCGTCGATTTCCCCGCCCCATTTGGTCCTAGAATCGCATTAAACGTCCCCTTTTCAAACTGTAGGTGAATATGATCAACCGCCAGATGATTTCCGTAACGTTTGCTTATGTTTTTAGCTTGTAAAATCATGTTCTCTCTCCTTTTGATAGAACCAGTCTAGCAAAAAAGCCGTTATAAAAACGGCTTTTGGGGATAAGTGGTCAAAATGAGAGTCCAAGTGGTGAGATGGAAGAGATAAAAATGAGGACAAATTTATTGCAGCCATTCTTTACCCCATTGATTCAAGTCCTTTAAAATCGGCATCAATGATTTCCCTTTTTCTGTCAGCTCATATTCTGTATGAAGTGGCATAGACTCATAATCATATTTTTCAACCAATTGCTTCTCTATTAAAACATCTAGTCCACGTGTCAAACTGATAGTTGTAATCCCTTCAACTTCTCTTCTCAATTGATTGAAACGAACTTTCTTATGCTTATTTATAACCCATAATATATTCATTCTCCATTTCCCACCAACCACATCTAATACCCGAGACATACTGCAATTCCATTTTTTATTTGTTAACATTTTTTCTCCTTACAAAAATGTGCCTACTATTCAATTTATTTGTAGAGTATTATAATCTATTTATCATTCATTTTAAAGGAGTCACTTATGTTTATTGTAAATCTTACCTATATTAAGCCCCTTGATACAGTTGAAAAATTCTTAGAAAAACACATAGATTTTTTAAATCAGTATTATACAAAAGGTCATTTTATCGCATCTGGAAGAAAAAATCCAAGAACTGGCGGTATCATTCTCATGAGAGCTAAAAATAAAGAAGCCGTTCAAGAAATCATTACACACGATCCATTCTATCAAAATGAGATTGCTCAATATGAGATTATTGAATTTGAGGCAAGTAAATATTGTCCAGAATTTGAAACTATCGTCAGTAAATCTTTTGACGACAAGTAGGTTTATTAGGAATCTATATACAAAAGGAATTTTCAACACAAGTAAAAACAGCTCTTTTTATACGAAAAGAGCTGTTCTATTTTATGAAAGAGAAAGTCACTAGTGACCTTTGTGCTTCTCTCTTCGTTTTTGCTGTTTGCGTTCAAATTTCTCTTGTTTGAGCAATTGCTTTTGGACACTAGATTGATGTTTTGAAATCTTTTTCCTTTCCTCATACTGCAACTGCAATAGTTCTTTCGACTTGGAAGAAACTTTCTGATTTACTTGTTTCTTCACCATTCGCTGTAATCGTTTAGGATTCTTGACTTTTACATGTTGCTTAACTATAGCTTCTGGACTAAAAGATAATTGAGTAAACTGAGTCTGTAAGATCTCTAGAATTTCATCATCTTTTGGCTCCTGACCAAATGTCACACGACAAACTTGATAAGTTTCTAGATACACTTGTTCGAACAAACCATGCCAAAATCCATCTTCAAAATAAACTGTCAATCCAATTGAAATTGTTTCCACGACAGCACCTCCTTAAATCTATCCCTAAGAATGGACAACCAAGGAGGAGGGTTACTGATAGGCTTGCCTACGTCTGGACTACCAACCAGAACTGTGTTTTTATCTTAGTTGGGACTATTATAGCATATTTATAAGCTATTTTTATTGCTTCTTCAAATGCCTATCAAAAAAATGAATCGTAGCCAGCCAAGAGTCCTTACTCTCTTTCATCAATAAACGCCAATCTTTTCGATAACGGTGATTTGGTTGATAAGCCACTGTCAACATGTGACCTGTTTCATGATATTTTTTAAATATAATGTTGTGTCCTTTATAATGTGAGACAATATCATCAATTGCTGACGAGGCATCCCATATTTCATCAACAGTACTTCCGAGCAATAAAATTGGCGAATGTAATTGACTAATGTCTATCCTAGTAGAGCAATCTTTAGGGATAGGTTTTCTAAAAAGTTTGCTGAACAGATAATCTCTAAGTCGAAACTTTTGATAGGGAAGTTCTTTTTGCAAATGCGTCCAAGAAGAAGTATGAGAGTTCCATTTCCCTTCTATCCCTTCATACACCACATCAGAGGGTGAATTTAGTACCAAACATTGAACGTTATTAAAAAGGCTCTCCTCAGCTAAAACGAATTCTGCTCCCTTAGACCGTCCATAGATTCCAATTTTTTCACTATCTACTTGAGGATGCTGACGTAGATAATCCTTCGCTTCCACAAGGCACTCTAAAGGAATACGTTCCAAATGTTTTGGTAACCCCTCTAAACCAAAGTAGGCAATTGCTAGGCAAATATAACCTCTAGAAGATAAAAGCTGAGCTATATTCTGTGCCTTTTCAATCCGTCCTTCACTACCGCTCACAATAATCAATGCT
Source organism: Streptococcus sp. 17.1 (assembly GCF_016648655.1). Taxonomy (NCBI): domain Bacteria; kingdom Bacillati; phylum Bacillota; class Bacilli; order Lactobacillales; family Streptococcaceae; genus Streptococcus; species Streptococcus sp. 17.1. Next base: position 72,074 of record NZ_JACLQM010000002.1, on the reverse strand, counting down.
GGTGTTTTTATTGCCTTTTTATCATAGAAGAGTCTCCCTTGAAAATATTTCCCGTAAATATCTTTATGACTAATTTGCGAACTCATGTAATGTCTTGTGAAAGTTCTCTCTGCAATGACAGTATTTCCTTGCATAATTTTGATATCCACAAAAAAATGATCTAATAAGGGAATTTCAGAAAGAGAGTTTGGAAGTTTCTTTTTCTTATTGGTCAAGGGCTTTGCATTAGAAAATAGTCCCATTGTTGAAATGCCTTCATAAGAGCCAGAACAAGATGGAGTTTGTGACATATCAATAATACCATTCTTATCTGATACAAAAGTCGCTGTTGATTTCCATAAACCATCATGAGCTAAAAGCATGGGAGCATTGATACAATAATAATCGGATAGAAACATTTCGACTCGATATGTTTCCCTTGGTTTTAAGCCATCGATGACAATACTAAAAGATTCGTCTGCCAACTCAGACTCTGAGATAAATTCCATTTGTACATTCATATCTTCCTCTTTTTTGTTAACACAATTAACAATATGGTTTTAAAATTACCGTGACTTTTACCACGGTAACTCTCGCCATACCTGTTCAACATCATCCATCAGTTTCATAACCATTTGAAGATCCTCATCACTATAGTTTCTTAAAACTGAAAAAATGGCTTTTTCAATATGTTCTTGCTGCTCTTTATGGACGTTAAAAACGTCAACCCCTTTTTTGGATAATATCAGATATTTACTTTTTTCATTATCCGGTGCAAATTCAAAAGAAACGAGGTCTTTCTTGGTTAAACGTCTAACACTCTGAGTAACGGCACTCCTTGATACTTCAAGTAACTCAGATAATTTTACTAGATTCACAGGCTGATTCCGACCTATCAGGTCAATCAAATGGACTTCATTAATAGTGATTGATTTATCAATACTATTTCTATGCTGATTCTTTTTCAACCGTTCAAAGGCTAAGGCAAAGCTGTTAAAACGATTATTAAACTTATGCAGTTCTTTCTTATTCATAGTTTCCTTCTTTTTGTTAATGATATTAACAAAATATCGTTTTCTTGTCAAGAAAAGTAAAAAATCCTCCAGAGCTTAGCTCTGAAGGATTCACTTTTATTTCACAACAATGTTAACAAGTTTATTAGGCTCAAACAGTTTGGGAAACTGTTTGAGGTTGAGCATGAACAAATAAATCGATTATTTCACAACGATGTTAACAAGTTTGTTCGGCTTCAATAGTCCAGTGGACTGTTGAAGGTAGCAGATAAGGCTAATAAACTCGTTATTTAACGACAATATTAACGAGTTTATTAGGTACACTAATCACCTTCACAATTTCCTTGCCATCGATCTCTGCTTTGACTTTTTCGTTAGCAAGAGCTACTTCTTGCAACTCTTCGCGTGAAAGATCTTTAGCGACCATCAATTTGGCACGGACTTTACCTTTGATTTGAACAACGATTTCGATTTCGTCTTCAACCAATTTGCTTTCGTCCCATGTTGGCCAAGCTACATAAGAGATAGACTCACCTGTTTCTGCGACTGTTTGCCAGAGTTCTTCTGCCAAGTGAGGCGCAAATGGGGCAATCAATTGGATAAAGCCTTTGGCGTAATCCACATAGAGTTTATCTTCCTTGTTGGCAGCATTGACAAAGACCATGAGTTGGGCAATGGCTGTGTTGAATTTCATAGACTCAATTTGCTCAGTAACAGCTTTGACCGTTTCATTATAAACCTTGTCGAGAGCGCCATTGTTTTCTGAAACAATTTCCTTGCTTGTAATCAAACGGTAAACACGGTCGAGGAATTTACGGCTTCCTTCTAGACCTTCTTCAGACCAAGCGATTGAAGCATCAAGTGGTCCCATGAACATTTCATAGACACGAAGGGTATCAGCACCGTATTGTTCCACCACATCGTCTGGGTTGACAACGTTCTTGAGGGATTTAGACATTTTGGCTGGTGCTTGCTCCAACTCTTCCCCTGTTTCCACATGGAAGAAGGAACCATCACGTTTTTCAACCTTGTCCGTTGCCACAAGAGCTCCACGGTGGTCACGGTAGCTAGTTCCCAAGATCATTCCTTGGTTGAAGAGTTTTTGGAATGGCTCTTTAGTCGGTACAACACCAAGGTCATAGAGGAATTTATGCCAGAAACGAGCGTAAAGCAAGTGAAGCACGGCGTGTTCTGCACCACCTACGTAGATATCTACTGGCAACCATTGTTTGAGGAGGTCCTCATCAGCCAATTTCTCTGTATTGTGTGGATCGATATAGCGGAGGTAGTACCAGCTTGAACCTGCCCATTGTGGCATAGTATTAGTCTCACGACGACCTTTGACACCATCCTCACGAGTCACTTCAAGCCAGTCTGTCAAGTTAGCCAATGGGCTTTCACCAGTACCTGAAGGGCGAATGTCCTTGGTTACTGGCAAGACAAGTGGGAGTTCACTTTCTGGAACAGCTGTTGAAGTACCATCTTCCCAATGAATAATTGGGATTGGTTCACCCCAGTAACGTTGACGGCTAAAGAGCCAGTCACGAAGACGGTAAGTGATTTTTTCTTGACCAAAGCCTTTTTCTTCCAACCAAGCCACGATTTTAGCAATCGCTTCTTCTTTGTTGAGACCGTTCAAGAAGTCAGAGTTGACGTGAAGGCCATCTTCTGTGTAAGCAGCCTCTTCAACGTTTCCACCTTCCAACACTTCTACGATTGGAAGGTCAAACTGTTTTGCAAATTCCCAGTCACGCTCATCGTGGGCAGGTACGGCCATAACAGCACCTGTTCCGTAGCTGGCAAGAACATAGTCCGCAATCCAGATTGGAATTTCTTTACCATTGACAGGGTTGACGGCATAAGCACCAGTCCAAACCCCTGTTTTTTCCTTAGCAAGGTCTGTACGAGCCAAGTCTGATTTAAGGCTGGCTTGGTGTTTGTAGTCAGCTACAGCCTCAGCTTGTTCAGGTGTTGTGATGGCATCTACTAGTTCATGCTCAGGAGCCAAAACAGTGAAGGTCGCACCAAAGAGGGTATCAGGACGTGTCGTAAAGACGGTAAATTCCTTGTCTGTTCCTTTCACTTTGAAGGTGACATTGGCACCCGTTGATTTACCAATCCAGTTGCGTTGCATGTCCTTGATAGACTCTGGCCAATCAAGGTCATCCAAGTCATTGAGCAAACGCTCAGCATAGGCAGTAATTTTAAGCATCCATTGGCGCATTGGTTTACGGACAACTGGATAGCCTCCACGCTCAGACGTTCCATCAGGAAGGACTTCTTCGTTGGCGATGGCTGTTCCCAATTCTTCAACCCAGTTTACTGGCACTTCAGCTTCATAAGCCAAGCCTTTTTCGTAAAGCTTAGTGAAAATCCATTGCGTCCATTTGTAGTAGTTTGGATCTGTTGTGTTGACTTCGCGATCCCAGTCGTAAGAGAATCCAAGCGCATTGATTTGGCGTTTGAAGTTGGCAATATTTTCCGCTGTGAATTCCGCTGGGTCATTCCCTGTATCCATAGCATATTGCTCTGCAGGCAAACCAAAGGCATCCCATCCCATTGGGTGAAGGACGTTGTAGCCTTGTGCACGTTTGAAACGGCTGAGGATATCAGTCGCTGTGTATCCTTCTGGGTGTCCTACGTGAAGACCCGCTCCAGATGGGTAAGGGAACATGTCAAGCGCATAAAACTTAGGTTTTGAGGCGTCTGTTCCTGTCTTAAAAGTGTGATTGTCAGCCCAGTATTTTTGCCACTTAGGCTCGATTTCTTTATGATTGTAAAAACTCATGGTTTCTCTCCAATATTCGTAATGCTTCTATTATAGCATTTTTGAGGGATTTTTAAAGATGATAAGGGAACTTTAAAAGGCAAATTCACTTGAGTCTGTTTTGCGTTCTTTTCATTCTTTTTAAGTTTTTTTGCGCTTTTGTATTGTGAAAAAGCAAAAAGATGCTATACTAGTATCAGAAAGAAGGTGACTCATGTATCAGGAGCAACGATTAGAGAAAATATTAACACTTTTGGAGGAGAGAGGAAAACTATCTGTCAAGGAAATGGTTGATGAATTAGAAGTTTCCAAAGATACTGTCAGAAGAGATTTCGACTGCCTCAGCCAGAGGAATTTGGCTCAGCGTACCCATGGTGGCATTCTTCCAGTAAAAAATACCACTGTTCTTGGCTTCCAGGAACGTCAGAAAGGACTCACTGAAGACAAGAAAAAAATGGCAGACCTAGCGCTTAGCTTGGTCAAAGACCAATCTCTACTCTTTTTCGATGTCTCTACCTTGATGCTTGAAGTCTCACAAAAATTGACTAAGAAGGTCACTATCTACTCCCACTCTTTGGACAACGCATTGGTCCTAAGTGGCAAAGAAGGCGTTGACTTTCATCTCTTGGGAGGAAGATTTTACAGTAAAAACCGCTTCTACTATTCGCTTCACGAAGCCCAGCTCTTGCAACATCTACAATTTGACTTAGCCTTCTTTGGAGCGGCTAGTCTCAATCAAGGAGTGGTCAGTTATGAGGACGAGGAGGATGTTGCTGTTAAGCAACTGGCCATGCAGGCTGCCCGAACCAAGGTTCTTATTGCTGAATCAGACAAGTATGAAAAACATTCCAAATATATCTTGGGCAAGATTGAAGGCTTTGACTACTGGATTACAGATAAGGAACCTGATTCTGATTTGGTCGAAGCCCTTAAAGACAGAGTAACGATTTTATATGATGGAAAGGATAGCGATTATGAATAATATCCGTTTGATTATCAGTGACATTGATGGCACTATTCTCACTAGTAACCACCAGGTAGATGAACAACTGATTGAGGTAATGCCAGAGCTTGAAAAGGCAAATATTCCCTTTGTTTTAGCATCTGCCCGTTCTCCACTAGGGATGCAACCAATCGCTCATAAACTGGGACTTCATGACAATCCCATCGCCTGCTACAACGGCGCCTTAGTACTTGAGGGTGACCGTACTATCATCCAACACCCTGTGGATAAAGCTGAAATTCAAGAACTTCTTAGCTACTTATCCACAGATTATCCAAGTGTCTCTGTGAATATCTACTCTGGCAAGGACTGGATTACCAACAAACTAGACAAATGGTCTCAGTTGGAAGGAAGTATCACGGGTGAATCTCCTATTATTAAGGAGCTGCAAGACACGGTCTCAGATTCAGAGCCTCCTATCCACAAGCTTTTGTTGATTGATGAGCCTGAAGTTATTCAGGACCTCCATCAAAAACTCCTAAGCATGGATTTTACACAGACAGCATTCTACTTATCCAAAGATAACTATCTTGAAGTCACAGCCAAACATGTTTCTAAGGAACACGCTCTCATCGAGGTTGCCAAATATTACGACCTTCCTCTTGAAGAAGTCATGACAATCGGAGATAACTTCAACGACAGTCCTATGCTGGCCCTAGCTGGCCTGGGAATTGCTATGGGCAATGCACCTGAAGGGGTTAAGGAAACTGCAAACTTAGTAACGACTTCAAATGATGAACATGGTGTGGCTCAAGCTATTACAGAACATGTCCTAAACTAAGCCAATATCTAATGGTGGGAACAGCCTTTAATTGCCAACTCGAATTTTAGAACAAAAGAAAAGGTGCCCTAGAGGTGCCTTTCCTTTTTCAACGAAAAAAGCCCTCCTCTTTCAAAGAAGGACTAGATTTTCTATAGGTAAAGAAGAAGACCCACAAGGATTCCAATGACGTAGCCTGCCAAAACATCACTAGGATAGTGAACACCACCTAGCACGCGCAAAAGAGCTAGAGCACCCGCCAGAAAAAGCATAACCCCACCTAGCCAGGGGTTAAGCGTCAGCGCCAACATAGCAATAACAGTCGCTGAGAAAACATGCCGGCTGGGAAAGGACTTGCCTAGACTGTCCTTCTTAATAAGGGGTTGGATAGCCCAAGTCTGGTATGGACGCGGTCGATTATAGAGACTACGACCAAGAGAAAGAAGGAAAAAGCCTCCCCCCATAATAAGCACTGTCGTAGAGAGAATAAACCACCCACCCCTTAGCAAAACCCAAATAAGAAATATAGGAAAAAGCAGGTAAAAAGTCCTAGTTATAATTTTGTTCAAGCCTTCTAAAACCTTAGCGTAAGAACGTAAAGGAGTACTAATCCTATCATAAAATCGTTTATAATTCATCATCCGTTAGAAAAAAGGGAGTGACACATAACTAAATTTCAAAAATCTAGCTTCTAGCCTCTCCCCTCAAGTTTAATGAGATAGTCTTCCAAGGTTGAAGTCTCTTAGCCAACCTCTTTTTGTCTATCTTAAAGTTCAGCGATTTGGTAAAGTTCAAGTTCAGCAGCTGTTTCTGAACCAAACATATTAATCATGATTTTAACCTTGTTGTTTTCAATTTCTACAACACGGCCTTCTTGACCCATAAAGGCACCATCGATGATTTGAACCACGTCACCAACCTTGATATTAGTATCAAAGACATCAACGGTTTGACCCATTGAAATCAAGATTTGACGGATTTCTTCTTCCAAAAGTGGTGTTGGTTTAGAACGGTTACCGTGAGAACCAACGAAACCAGTAACGTTCGGAGTATTACGGACAACGAACCAGGCTTCGTCTGTCATTACCATCTCAACAAGAACGTAACCAGGGAAGCGGTTTTCTTCCACTTCTTTAACTTTACCGTTTTTCTCAACATTGACCGTTTGAGTTGGGATTTCAACACGCAAGATATTTTCAAGCATGTTATAAGTTTGAGCACGTTGCAAAAGGTTTTCTTTAACTTTGTTTTCGTATCCTGAATAGGTTTGAAGGACGAACCAGCCCTTGTCGAATGAATCTAGCATTTTAGGATTCCTTTCTTTTTTCTAAATGACACTTAAACACCTTCGGCTAGCTATCCTCTAGCTTCGAGTGTTAAATGTCAATGAATGTCTATGGTTTAATTCAAAGCGTAATAAAAAAGCCTGGTGGCCCTCGTTCTCGCTTTTATCTGCATTTATTATAACAAAAAAGAGCAGGCATTCCCACTCTTTTTGTGTTTTCTTTAGAAAAAGTTAATCAGTGCTGACATAGCGCGACTCAACAATTCATCAAACGCATAGATGATGACAGTGAAGAACGCAGTATACTCAAGAACTGAAATAAAATCGTGCCAGCGTTGTTTACGGTCTGGCCAAGTCGTGTCTTTCAAGACTTTGAAAATACTTCCAGTTTGTCTCACGGTGTCTCCTATCTTGTTTCCTTATGCAAGGTGTATTTTTTACAATGTTTACAAAATTTGTTAACTTCTAGTCGTGTTGGTTTGGGAGTGCTACTCACATTAATTGAGTAGTTTCGGCTCCCACATTCAGCACACGCTAGGCTTGCTTTTTTCTGTGCCATAACGCCTCCGTTCTTTTTATCTTACCACTTTTAAATGCAATTGACAAGCTATCTGAATAGACCTGAGAAGGAGTCTGTAATCTTATCCCAAAGACTGCTTGCTTGATCTTTAACGTCATTCACAACGTCTGATGCCTTGTCTGTCCATGACTTGTTACTGCTATTGCGCGAGTCATTTGGATCTGCCGTATAGTCTAGTGTTTGACCATCAGCTGCATAGGCATTTTCAACGGTAAACTCAGTTCCTGGTGTATTTGGCAAAACATCCGCAGCGATGTAGCTGAAGATTGTCGAAGCTGTTCCCGAGCTAGCTCCTGTTAGGTAGTGACTCTCATCAGTCTTATCAAAACCAATCCAAGTCGTCATAACCACATCAGGAGTATAACCAATCACCCACTGGTCACTAGTCAAATCCTTGTTAAATTCAGCCTGAACAGTACCTGTCTTACCTGCCATCGTGTAACCTGTGTAGTTGGCATTCACAGCAGAACCATTTGAGAAGGTACCAAGCATCATGCTGGTCATCTGGTTAGCTACTGACTGGCTAATAACACGTTTAGACTTCTTACTATGGGTAGCAATAATGTCACCACTGGCATTTTCAATTTTAGTGATGAAATAAGCTGTGTTCATCTCACCACCATTAGCAAAGGTCGCATATGCCTGAGCCATTTGAAGAGGACTAGCTGTCACACCACCACCAAGTGAAATTCCCAGTTCTTCTGGAACATTGTCAAAGTTGAGACCGAATTTTTGACCGTAACTGATCCCTTTTTGAATACCGATTTGATTAAAGAGGTAAACTGCTGGGATATTGTAGGAGTTGGCCAAAGCTTGATACATGGGCACATCCTCTGTCTCAACACCACCGTAGTTGGTTGGAGTATAGCCATTATAGTCGATTGGTTTATTCGGAAGGTCCTTATTGATGCTCCATCCTGAAGCCAGAGCTGGGGCATAGACCACTAAAGGTTTGATAGTTGAACCAGGACTACGCTTCCCTTGAGTTGCATAGTTAAAGTTACGGAAGGTTGTATCACTGGTACCACCTACACGACCTACCAGACCGCGGACAGCTCCAGTTGTTGGATCAAGTGCCACACTAGCTGACTGAGCTGTACTACCATCACTTTCTGATGTAGGGAAGAGATAAGTATTTTCGTAGGTTTGCTGCATGTTAGCTTGTGAGTTGGCATCCATCTCTGTGTAGATCTTGTAGCCATTTTTAACGATTTCATCCTCACTCAAGCCATAAGTTTTCGTAGCTTCTTCAATGACGGCATCAAAGTAAGACGGATACTTGTAGTCATCGCCAGTCCCTTGATAGGTATCATCCAGACGACTAGCCATATCAACTCCAGCCGCACTGTCGGCATCTGCCTGACTCAACTTCTTGTCATCAACCATATTTGCGAGGACAGTGTTTCGACGGTTGGTCGCATTTTTGATATTATCGATTGGGTTGTAAATTTCAGGTCCCTTAAGCATACCCGCGAGGGTCGCTGCTTCATCAACGGTTAGATTGGCAGCACTTGTCCCGAAGTATTTTTGGCTAGCATCTTCAACACCCCAAACCCCATTGCCGAAGTAGGCATTATTGAGGTACATGGTAAGGATTTCTTGCTTGCTATATTTCTTGGTTAATTCCAAAGAGAGGAAGAATTCCTTGGCCTTACGAGTGACAGTCTGTTCTTGGGTCAAGAAGGCATTTTTAGCCAACTGCTGGGTAATGGTCGAACCACCACCAAAGTGTCCCATAGATACAATGGCCAAGAGGAATCGCTTGACGTTAACACCGCTATTTTCATAGAAGGTACGGTCCTCGGTTGCTATAACAGCGTTCTCTAGGCTATCACTAATGGCATCCAGCTCCACATAAGTCCCTTTTTGCCCTGACAAAGAACCAGCTTGATTGCCTTCTTTGTCATAGATAACCGTAGTTGCTTTCAAGGCATCTTGAAGATCTGAAACATTGGTCGTCTTGGCAATATAGAAAAGGTAGGAACCTACTGTCAGAACCAGCACTGCTACCATGATAAAGAGAATTTTACCAATATGATAACGACGCCAGAAACGGCGAATAGGATTTCTTGGCGAAAGTGTAAACTTGCTCAAGAACGCCTGAACCTTACCTAAAGGTTTGGTCGTATCAATAGGTTTCTTTTGCTTAGAACGTTGATAACGTGACGTCTCTTGACTTTCCTGAGACATATCTAGGTCTTCAACGGCTTGTTCAACCTCATCAGGTTTCTTAGCGAAGAGTCCCTTTATCTTATTTTGTAAATTCTTCGATTTTTCAGCAGGCTGGGAATCCTTACCCTTTCCGCTATTTTCTTCTTTAAAAAGTTTGTTTTTTAGATTATCAAAAAATGTCATAACCCTATTATACCAAGTTTTTACAGATTCTGTCCTCTTTTAAACGTTCATGATATAATGAAACCATGACTTTACACGTAGAAATTATCAATCCTTATCCTGCAACGACTGTCAAAGACTTGCTAGAAACTAAGCTCCTCATTCCTCGTAAGATTCGTCATTTCCTACGCACGAAAAAGCACGTCCTCATCAATGGAGAAGCTATTAATTGGCAGAGTCCTGTTGAAAAAGGCGATAAGATTAGCCTGACCTTTGACCGGGAGGACTACCCTGAAAAAATTATCCCTATGGGAAATGCCAGTCTGGTAGAGCCTCTTTATGAGGATCAGCATCTCATCGTGGTCAATAAGCCTGAAGGAATGAAGACGCATGGTAATGAACCCACAGAAATTGCTCTACTTAACCATGTTTCGGCCTATTGTGGGCAAACCTGTTACGTCGTTCATCGACTAGACATGGAAACTAGTGGGGCTGTACTCTTCGCAAAAAATCCTTTTATTCTCCCTATTCTCAATAGACTCTTGGAAGATAAGAAGATTCAGCGTCAATACTGGGCATTGGCTGAAGGTAAATTTCAGACCAAGGAGACTGTGTACAACGACAAGATTGGACGCGACCGCCATGATCGTAGAAAACGAGTGGTTGATCCTAGAAAAGGGCAGGTTGCCTATACAACCTTCACGCGCCTCAAATCCTTCAAAGGAGCCAGTCTGGTCAATTGTCAACTAAAAACCGGACGGACCCACCAAATTCGGGTGCATCTGGCCCACCATGGTCATGCCATTCTGGGGGACCCTCTTTATAGCCACCGCCCCGCATCTCGACTCATGCTCCACGCCCACACTCTTAGTTTCACCCATCCCTTAACACTCGAAAAAATCACTGTTAAGGCGAGTTCAGACAGTTTTGAAAAAGGGTTGAGAAATCACAAATAATAGAAGTAGGCTCATTCTCAAGCATAGTGCGAAAGGATTATCCTAATGATCCTCTAGTTATGACACAGTGGAAGCTTGCAAATAAGTTGCTTTTATTGACTTCAAAAGCCTTGACCGCCTTGAATCTCCCTTTACAATATGTTATCCTTTACATATCATTTAAAATTTGAGGGGTATTTAATTTATGAATCCAGTCGATCAATGGATAACCATTAACGCCAAGTATTTCCCAACAGAACAAGTTCAGTACATCCGTCAACGTCTTGAAGCACTTCCTGAGCAACAACTTTCAATGCTTTACTCAATCAGCTTCCAAGATCCAACAATGTTGTTGATTATTTCACTTCTAGGTGGGACTCTTGGAATTGACCGCTTTCTATTAGGACAAATTGGTCTCGGTGTTGGTAAACTTTTGACGTGTGGTGGATGTGGTATCTGGTCAATCGTTGACTTATTCCTCATCATGGATGCTACTCGCCAATCAAACGCTCAAAAACTATTTGCAGTTATTGGCTAATGAAAAACTATTTCACACGCTTGTGGGCCTACCACCAGCGTTTTTTTAGATTATATCTCTTAGTTTTAGTGGCAGTTTATGGAGTCTACCTTTTACATCTTCCAACACCACTCAGTTTAATCCTAAGACCATTTGGCCTTAAAGCTTGGAGTGCCGGTCTAACACGCGCTAGTGTTAGACTCTTACACCTAGATTGGCAAGGAGCCTGGGACTATAATCCACTGATATATCCTCTAGTGGTCTATATCCTAACCTATTTCTTTCTCTTTCCCATCTTTAGTGATAAGAAGATTATAAGGAAATAAAGTAAAGACTCCCATTGTAGTCCCCTTACACTATTGCTATAATTGTAATTATCAACATTTTTTAATCAAGATATCTGGAGGTTATACACATGAAGCAACAAGATTGGATCGATTTTTTCCAAGCAGTTAATGGTCGTAATCCAAGTATTCAAGAAATGGCTGAAGCAGCTCAGAAAGGCGAGTTTGTCCGAGAAACTCCCAAACAAGCTGCCGAAGTAACAGAAACTGTCCCACAAAAAGAGACTGTAGAAACAACGAACGGCTCAGAAGTCGTTGAGCCTACAAAACCTGCGCCATCAACAGAGGTTGTAGAAACTGCCGAAAAAGATGTTGACAACTATGATGTTGCTGAAGAGCCTCTCACTAACTCCACAGCAGATGAAGATGAGACTTTCCAAGCAACTAACCTAGCTCAAGAAAAGCAAGCAAAGACCTTCCAGGAACAAGTTAAACCTGCTGTAGAAACGGCCAGTCAGACTGTTAACCAATTTGCGAATCAAACTGGTGAAACTTTCCAACAAGCAAGCAAAAATCTAAATGAAACTTGGAAGAAACAAGACAAGAAAACCCAAACAAACCTCATCATGTTAGCCGTCGCTGATATTCCATTTATCATCTGGGCCCTCGGAATATATTTAATTGGAGTTGCTAGCGATGAAGTTGGGGCAACGTTACCCTTAGCACTTTTCCTCCTAATTTTTTCTTTACCTTTTGTAGCACTTATTATCTTACCAGCCCTCCTAAACAAAACAGACGAGAAATGGCTAGTCTTTGTTTTATCCATCCTCCTAAACTGGACCTTCATCGGTTGGGTCATCCTTCTTGTTGTTTCTATCAATATGAATAAGGAAGCAGAGCGTATCAAACAGCAACAAATGATGATGCAAATGGCCGGGCAACAAGGAAGTTCTGATACATTTAACCCTTTTCAGTAATTAACAACAAATAATTGAAAAAAGAAAACCCAGAAAAAGTTTCTCGACTTTTCCTAGGTTTTTTCTTTTGCTTTTTTAAACTCTTAGTAGCCCATCATTCCTGGATCCATAGCTGGTGCTGCTGGAGTTTCTGGTTCAGGTTTATTGGCAACGACTGCTTCAGTTGTCAAGATAAGACTAGCTACAGAAGCAGCATTTTGGAGGGCAGAACGTGTGACCTTAACAGGGTCGATAATTCCTGCTTCAACCATATCTACCCATTCACCGTTAGCAGCGTTAAAGCCTGTACCAACTGGGCTATTCTTCAATTTATCGATGATAACTGAACCTTCATAACCAGCGTTATAAGCAATTTGACGAACTGGTTCTTCCAAAGCACGGAGGACAATATTACGTCCTGTAGCGTCGTCACCTTCAAGATCAAGTTCAGCAACCTTAGCAATGACGTTAACTAGGGCTGTACCACCACCTGCTACAATACCTTCTTCAACAGCGGCACGAGTAGCGTTAAGGGCATCTTCGATACGAAGTTTCATTTCTTTAAGGGCTGTTTCAGTGGCTGCACCAACCTTAACAACTGCAACACCGCCTGACAATTTAGCCAAACGTTCTTGAAGTTTTTCACGGTCAAACTCAGATGTTGTTGTTTCCAATTGAGACTTGATGAGGTTAACACGGTTAGCAATCGCTTCTGCGCTTCCCGCACCTTCGACAATAACTGTGCTATCTTTATCCACAGTTACTTTCGAAGCTTGACCAAGTGCTGCCATAGTTGCATCCTTAAGCTCAAGACCAAGGTCCTCAGTAATAACAGTTGCTCCTGTCAATACGGCAATGTCTTCCAACATTGCTTTACGACGGTCACCAAAACCAGGGGCCTTAACAGCAACAACATTGAAAGTTCCACGAATCTTGTTAAGAACAAGTGTAGGAAGAGCTTCACCATCCACATCATCAGCAATAATCAAAAGTGGACGACTGGTCTTAAGTACTTCTTCCAAGAGTGGGAGGACATCTTGAATATTTGAAATTTTCTTGTCAGTCACAAGGATAAATGGATTATCAAGGTCAGCGACCATTTTTTCATTATCAGTAACCATGTACTGAGAAAGATAACCACGGTCAAACTGCATACCTTCAACCACTTCGAGTTCTGTCTCCATACCACGAGACTCTTCAATAGTGATAACACCGTCATTACCCACACGTTCCATTGCTTCTGAAATGTATTCACCAACTTTTTCAGAACGTGATGAAACAGCTGCAACTTGGGCAATGGCTTCTTTATTAGCAACTGGTTGAGCAATGGCTTTCAACTCTTCAACCGCTGTAGACACAGCTGCTTCAATCCCACGACGGATACCGATTGGATTAGCACCAGCCGTTACATTTTTGAGACCTTCACGAACAATAGCTTGTGTCAAAACAGTGGCTGTCGTTGTTCCGTCACCGGCAATATCGTTAGTTTTTGAAGCCACTTCGCTGACCAGTTTGGCACCCATATTTTCAAAGTGATCTTCGAGTTCGATTTCTTTAGCAATTGTTACACCATCATTAGTGATAAGAGGTGAGCCAAAAGCTTTTTCCAAAACCACGTTACGACCTTTAGGGCCAAGCGTTACCTTAACTGTATCAGCCAAAGTATCAACACCACGAACCATTGCTGCGCGTGCATCTGATGAAAATTTAATATCTTTTGCCATAGTTACTCCTTCTTTATCTTAGTTTATATCTGATCAGCATTGACCTAAGCTAGGACCGCTAAAATATCTGCTTCACGGATAATTGAAACGGAATCATCTCCGTCTTTAACATTGACACCTGCACCATTTTCAACAAGGACTTTATCGCCTGCTGCAACACTAGGTGCAATCAATTCACCAGTAAGAGTACGGATTCCTTCACCTACTGCTAAAACCTCAGCAGTCTTTGTAGCTTCATGACTGGCTCCTGCCAATACAAAGCCACTAGCTGTTTTTTCTTCTGTTTCTTCAAAACGGACAACGATACGATCGCCCAATGGTTTCAATGCCATACCGATTACCTCCAAATGTTATTTGTTATTAGTAACGTTTGAAACGTTATTTTTAGCACTCATTAACCAAGAGTGCTAATCTATATATTTATTTTAGCACTTGGTCAAAAATAGTCAAGAAAAAACTACCCAAAATCTAAACTTTGGATAGTTTCTTTTTGCTTATTAACCGAGTACCAAGGCATCGTCATTGAGGACTTGTCCACTATTTTTGTGGAAGAGATCCATAAGTTCTGCAACAGTGAGATTTTTCTTTTCCTCACCTCGCACATCGACGACGATTTTACCATGATAGAGCATGACCAGACGGTTCCCATATTCGATAGCATGTTCCATATTATGGGTAATCATAAGAGTTGTCAACTCTTGTTCTTCAACAATCTTACGCGTCAAATTCATGACCATGTCACTTGTCTTAGGATCTAGCGCAGCTGTATGTTCATCTAAAAGCAAAATCTTTGGGCGAACCAAGGTCGACATAGCAAGTGTCAAGGCCTGACGTTGTCCACCTGACAAGAAATTAGCATCGGTCTTCATACGATTTTCAAGCCCAAGACCAAGATCTATCAAGGCTTCCTTGAACACTTGACGTTCGCTCTCAGTAATAGACTTTTTAAAGAAGCTACGTTTCTTACCTCGACGATAGGCAATCGCCATATTTTCTTCAATAGAAAGGTTTGTCGCTGTCCCCATTCGAGGATCTTGGAAAACACGGCTAATATCTTTAGAGCGCTCATCTACAGATGCTTTCTTAATAGATTGTCCCTCCAACAAGATATCCCCTTCATCAATGCTAAGAACACCAGCGATTGAATTCATCAAGGTTGATTTACCAGCACCATTTCCTCCAATAACAGAGATAAAGTCTCCCTGCTCAATGTCGAGATCCAAACCACGAAGGACGTGATTTTCATTGACTGTGCCTTTTTCAAAGGTCTTGTGAATCTGTTGTAAACTAAGTAAAGCCATTACTTGTCACCTCCTAAAGTCAAGGATTTGTTAGGTTTGATTTTCAATTTTTGTCGTACTTCTGGTACGTATAGGATGACAGCAAGCAAGATGGCTGAAGCCAATTTCAACATTTGAGCATCAACGTTCATGGCAAGGATAATAACCAAGACCAGACGGTAAAGAACAGCTCCTACAACAATTGACCACAGGCGTTTACCAAGTGGTAGATACTTGACGATAACTTCAGCCAAGATAATTGCAGCTAAGCCATTTACGATTGTACCAGTACCCATATTCATATCCGCATAGCCATTGTTTTGAGCTAGGAGGGCACCTGATAGGGCAATCAAACCGTTGGAAATCATGTAGCCAAGAATCTTCATACGGTCAACCTTGATACCATTAGCTTCACCCATGGCAAGGTTATCACCTGTTGCACGAAGGGCCAGACCAACCTGAGTATTAAGGAGGACAACTAGCATGAGTACCACAAGACTCACAAAGATAAGTCCTAATAGAATCACACCATTCAGCTTAGACAAACCGAGTCCCATCACCATAGTTACTAGCGTATTATGTCCTGATAGAGAGACATTGGCACTTCCAAGAACCAAAAGGTTAACGGAATAGAGCCCCGTTAAGGTAATAATCCCTGTTAAGAGTGCTGGTATCTTCATTTTCGTATGCATAAAGCCAGACACAGCTCCAGCAAGCATACCAGCCACAAAACCACCGAGAGTCGCAAAGATTGGGTTGATTCCACGGATAATCATGATAGTTGTCGTAGCAGCACCAAGTGGGAAGGCCCCTTCAGCTGTCAAATCAGCAAGGTCCAAAATACGGAAGGTAATGAAGACCCCAATAGCCATAATAGCCCAGAGAAGGCCCTGAGAAATGGCTGTTAGCACCACATTTGAAAATCCTTTTTTAGAAGACTTATTGACCTTAAGCTTAATGACACCCTTATCTTTTTTAGCAATTGGTTTGTCATCTTGCGTTGATGCTTTAGATTCCTCGTCACTAATGCTAGAAACATCAATACCAAGTTCTTTAGCCATGTCATGGTTAACCACAACATTGAGGGTTTTAGGATACTCGGCATCGACATCCGTGACCTTCTCACCTCGGAGAATACGGCCTGCCAACTTACCTGTTTGACGTCCAAGCGCTTCATAGTTAGTTCCATAAGTGAACAGGACACCTTTTTCTACACTACCAGCGTCACTACCAACAACTGGAACCTTAGTCTCTTTAGAAAGATCTACCAAGGTATTAATAGCACTAACAATGGTATTGTCAGTTGGGATGAAGATGACTTGGGTCTGACTCATCAAGCTCTTGGCTGTATCTTGGATATCATTGGTTGATGAAATTCCTTTGATAACCGTTTCAATACCAGCTTCCTTGAAGTATTTCTTGGCTTCTTCAACCTGAACTTCCGAGTTACGCTCGCTGGTCGTGTACATAATCCCAACTTTTTTAGTATTTGGAAGGACCTTTTTCAACAACTCAACTTGTTTGTTGATAGGGGACATGTCACTTGTCCCTGTCACATTTCCTCCAACATTGTCCATAGACTTAACCAGTTTAGCTGAGACTGGATCTGTGACAGCTGTAAAGAGAATTGGCTTGTCCTTTGTCAAACTACTCAAAGACTGGGCTGCTGGGGTTGCGATAGCCAACATAAGATCGTTATCTTCAATAAGCGACTGAGAAATCGTCTGCAAGTTAGACTGATCCCCTTGTGCATTCTGATAATCAATTTTGATGTTCTTACCGTCAACATAACCTTCCTCTTTGAGTTCTTCAATGAACCCTTTACGTGTCGCTGACAAGGAAGGATGTTCCACATATTGGAGCACACCGACGTGAACCAAATCTTTATTAGAAGCATTGGAACATGCTACCAAGAGGACAGCTGTGATAACAGCCATCATACTGACCAAGAATTTCTTCATCTTGTATACCTCTATTTTTTATTCTATCTATTTCCAATTTTCTTTTATGCTTTTTCCGAGACGATAGGGTCAAAAGAAAATTAAAAATAGACCACGGTATGAAAAAAACCAGTTAGGACAGGCCCAACTGGTTTTATGCATCTTGACTAGCACAGGCTAGCTTATGTCACCGGTTAGACCTATTCATCTAATCGGCTAATCCATCACAAAATGCTTTAGCTTCATAGATACAAACTGACTGACGCTTGTATCCTGAAACACAAACGTCCTATCTAAAGAAACTAAAGTAATAAAAAGCTTTAAGATTTCCCAAATGGGTCGCTTTATTAAGCATGTGATGCCTCCGTAGTTACGATAGTTTTAAGTTTACACTATTTAGACAATTCTGTCAAATTGGAATTTACTCTCTTTTCTCTCAATTTATCATTATCACTGCAAAAGAAAAATCTCTTCCTGCTCCAGCAAGAAAAGATTTTTTAATCTTAAGCATCTTGTTCTGTTGTTAAGATAGCAAGTGTTTCAATCAAGTTATCGGCATTAACTTCAATAGTATCACCAGTTGCCTTGATTTTAACTTCAACAACACCTTCGCAAGCTTTTTTACCAACTGTAACACGGATTGGAAGTCCAATGAGGTCACTATCAGAGAATTTAGAACCGACACGCTCATTACGATCATCTGTCAAGACATCATAACCTTCAGCCATAAGAGCTGCTTCCAAACGTTCTGTCAAAGCATTGGCTTCTTCATCCTTAGTGTTAACTGTGATCAAGTGAACATCATATGGAGCCAATTCTTTAGGGAAGTTAATTCCCCATGCATAGCGGTATTGACCTTTTGGTGTCTTGTTAACAAAGAGACGTGCATGTTGTTCAATCACAGCTGACAAGATACGGCTAACGCCGATACCGTAACATCCCATGATAATTGGAACAGCACGGCCATTCTCATCAAGAACGTTAGCACCCATACTTTCAGAGTAACGTGTCCCAAGTTTAAAGATATGACCAATCTCGATACCACGCGCAAACTGAAGGACACCTTGACCGTCTGGAGAAATTTCACCCTCTTTAACTTCACGAATATCCACGTATTCTGCCTTGAAGTCACGCTCTGGGTTAACTCCTGTCAAGTGGTAACCATCTTCGTTAGCTCCAACAACCGCATTAGCCACATCTTGAACCTTACGGTCCGCAACGATGCGAACATTTTCAGGAAGGTTAACTGGACCAAGGGAACCGAAGTTAGCACCAAAGACTTGACGTGCTTCATCTTCCGTAGCTGGTTCGAGGAAATCAGCTGCAAGGTAGTTTTTCAACTTCACATCGTTAACCTGATCATTACCAACGAGAAGAGCCACTACTGGTTCATCATCAGCGATGAAAAGTAAAGTCTTGATGGTTTGTTCTTCTGGAACATTCAAGAAAGCAGCGACTTCATCAATTGACTTGCAGTCTGGCGTTTCAACTCGAGTCACTTCTTCTTGAGTCACAACCTTAGTCGCTGGTGTGTAGGCGTTTGTTGCCATCTCAAGGTTAGCTGCATAGCTTGACTCTGTAGAGTAGGCAATTGTGTCTTCACCAGATACCAACCATGATGTCAATTCTTTCTTGATTTCTTCCATGACATCTTCTGGGATCTCATCCAATGAAGCAATTGACTTGTCAAGAACTACCCAACGGTTGAGATCTGTACGCTCAGGAGTAACCGCCATAAATTCTTGAGAATCCTTACCACCCATGGCACCACCATCACCGATGATTCCCTTAAATTCAAGGCCAGCACGTGTAAAGATAGCCTCGTAAGCTTTACGGTAGTCTTCATAGGTTACATCCAAATCTTCATAGTTTTGGTGGAAACTATAAGCATCCTTCATGATAAATTCACGTGTACGAAGAAGACCGTTACGAGGACGTTTTTCATCACGGTATTTTGATTGGATTTGGTAGAGGTTAAGTGGCAATTGTTTGTATGATTTAACTGCATCACGAACCAAGGCTGTAAACGTTTCTTCGTGAGTTGGACCGAGGATAAAGTCAGATTTATCACGGTTTTTTAGTTTATAAAGGTCTTCACCGTAAGTTTCATAACGGCCTGACTCACGCCACAAATCTGCTGTCAAAAGCGCTGGCGCCAACATTTCAACCGCACCGATTTTTTCAAACTCCTCACGCATGATAGTTTTGAATTTCTCGATAGCACGATTTGCCAATGGCATATAAGCATAAATACCAGCAGAAACCTGACGCACGTAACCCGCACGTACCATAAGGGCATGACTGATAACTTGAGCATCACTTGGCATTTCACGAAGTGTTGGAATCAACATTTTACTTTGTTTCATCATTTACATACTAAGGAGGCTGGCCCTTGGGTCAAGTCCCTTAGACTTCCTTTCGTTTCTTTGTTTCTAATTAAAAGAAAGCACGCATAATATCATTCCAAGTGACTGCAATCATAAGAACAACCATGATAGCAACACCTGCAAGTGTAATATAGCTTTCAATTTCTTGATTAAGTGGTTTACGACGAATGGCTTCAATAATATTCATAACAATTTTTCCACCGTCAAGGGCTGGAATTGGGATAAGATTGAAAATTCCCAAGTTAATTGAGAGCATCCCCATAAGGTTAAGAATGGAAATCAAGCCACTTTCTGAAGCCTGGGCAGACATCTGGAACATGGCAACTGGTCCACCAAGTTTATTCAAACTAAAGTTGGTGATAAGCCCCTTGAGTGCCGCGAGAATTTTGAAGGCCCCTTCCCAAGCCATTTGGAAACCACCAAAAATCTTATCTTTTAGACCTGTTTTTAAGGCTGGAGAAACACCCAAAAAGTAGCTACCTTGACTCTCCTTAGGTTTAACAGAAACCGTTTCTTCCTGACCGTTACTTCTCTTAACCGTCACAGAAAGGCTGTCACCTTTGGAGTATTTTTGAGTATTCTCTGTCAATGCTTCCTTCAAGCTGTCCCAATCAGTAACCTTGTCCTTATTAATGGCCTCGATAGCATCACCATTTTTCAAGCCTGCTACCTGAGCAGCACCACCATCAGCCACCTGAATACGGTTGGTTGATGTGTCTTGAACACCACCTTGAACAAAGGCTAAGATAATAAAGACAAGCACCCCAAGAATGAAGTTATTCATAGGACCAGCAAAGTTGGTAATTAAGCGTCCCCAAATGCTAGCATTTTGATATTGAACATCCTTAGGAGCGATACGAAGTTCTGTACCATCCTCCTCAACGATAGTGGCATCATGGTCAACCTCATAGGTCTTGGTCTCATCTAGGACTAGACCTGTAATGGTTAACTTATCTTCCAAATCATAGGCAGTGACGTTCATAGGTAAAGCCGTCTGGTCAACCTGGCGATCCGAAAGGTTGATACGTCTTACCTTACCATCTGACCCAATCGTTAGACTAGCAGGACTACCTGTTTTAATCTCAGTTGTATCTTCACCCCAACCAGCCATACGGACATAACCACCCAAAGGGAGGATACGGATAGTATAAACGGTACCATCCTTACCAGTGTGTGCAAAAATTTTCGGTCCCATACCAATGGCAAATTCACGAACCAAAATTCCTGAACGTTTGGCGAAAAAGAAATGACCAAACTCATGGAAAACGACAATCACACAGAAAATCAGTAAAAAGGTAATAATAGCTTTCATCTAGACACCCCCACTCTTAAAAAAGTCCTAGGAAGTGCATGATTGGGAAAACGAAAATCCAGCTGTCACAACGGTCCAAAATACCACCATGCCCAGGAATGAGATTGCCTGAGTCTTTAACGCCAAAGTGACGTTTAATAGCTGATTCAACCAAATCACCAAATTGACCAAAAATACTAAAGAGAATCGTACAGATAAGCAACCAGAAGAAGTTATGAGGGGCATAAACTCCGTGGTTAATCAAACCAAAGATAAGGGCCACAATGATTGCTGATAAGATACCACCGACACTACCTTCAATAGTCTTATTTGGTGATACTTTTGGCAATAACTTATTTTGACCAAATTGACGACCAAAAAGGTAAGCCCCAATATCCGTTGCCCAAACAATAAAAAGGGCAAAGAGAACCTTTTCCCAACTATCCAAACGTGCTGCAATGAGATTTTGTAAACCAAAACCAACATAAAAGGCAGATGCGATTGGATAAGCTGCATCATCAAAAGAATAGTGGTCGCTATTAAGGACAGTCCCTGCTAGAATCAAAAATGAAATAACAGCGAAACCTGTCACACTAGCATTTGTTGGAAGACTGATAAAATACCGATCAATCGGTACAGCCAAGATAAAGGCTGCCACCATTGATAAAATACCCTCGATAGAGAAAATCTCCAAGTGCTTCATGCGAAGCATCTCAGACACCGCAACCATGGCCATAGCCCCAACTAAAAGTTGGAAAGGAAGACCGCCGATAAAGAGCAATGGGAGGAAAATGGCTGCTGCCACACCCCCACCAATTAAACGTTCTTGCATGAGAGGTCCTTTCTAGACACCACCGAAGCGACGGTGACGTTTATTGTAGTCAGATATGGCTTGACGTAGCCCCTGCTGGTCAAAGTCTGGCCAGAAAACATCTGTGAAGTAAAACTCACTATAGGCAGATTGCCAAGGTAAGAAATTACTAAGACGAAGCTCGCCACTCGTACGGATAATTAAATCTGGATCACGATAGAGGTAAGGCAATTTATCTGTCATCAAATGCTTAGCAATGAGATCTTCATCAATAGCTTCAGGACTGAGTTTTCCTGCTTCAACCTCTTTAGCAATCGCTTGAACAGCAGACACAATCTCCGCACGACCACCATAGTTCAGTGCAAAATTAAGAACCAAACCGGAATTATGTTTCGTCTGCTCAACTGCCTTTTCAAGAGCATCTAAAGTCTCCTTAGGCAAACGACTGTTATCTCCGATTGTCAAAATACGAACATTGTTTTTGTCTAATTCTGGTACATACTTGTTAAAAAATTCAACTGGCAAATTCATGATGAATTTCACTTCATCTTGTGGGCGTGACCAGTTTTCAGTTGAGAAGGCATAGACTGTCAATACCTTAACTCCAAGTTGTGATGCTTCGATAGTTACCTTTTGCAAGGCGTCCATCCCAGCCTTATGCCCCATCACACGTGGTTGTAGACGCTTTTTAGCCCAACGGCCATTTCCATCCATAATAATACCAATATGGTTGGGAATATTGTCTAGAACCTCTTGATGAGATTTTTTTCTAAATTTAAACATGGAATATCCTCTAAATATAGTTTACCCTTTATTCTACCACATTTTCAGGGGTTCTGAACAGCTTTTAATACCGATAAGATTAGAAAACGCAAAAAGACCAGGATTTAACCTAGTCTCAAATACACATCTTACTTTTCATCAGAAGACTCAATTGCTGAATCTTCTTCGATAATTGTCTTTTTAGTTGTTTCTGCTGTTTCTGTAGTTGGTGCTGGTGTGATCACTTTCATGATTGAACGACTCAAATCAAAGGTCAAGAAAACACCTTCTGCATCCAAAACAATACGATTATTTTCTTTGTCAATCTCATCGACAATAGCAATCAAACCACCGATTGTTTCAACCTCAGCACCCTTAGCAAGACCTGCAAAACGATCTTCCTGTGCCTTTGCTTGGCGACGACGGCTGAAAGCCACATAAGCAACAATTGCGACCACATAAATGGCCAAAACTAGCATCATATTCATATTTCGTATTCCTCCAATAATTCACTTGGCTACTACTATATCAGATTAAGTCAGGACAAGCAAGACAAATCCTTAGACAGACCACATAAAAACACTTTCCTTACGATGGAAAGTGTTGAATGAGATTACATATCTGCTACGTTGTGATATACCTTTTGAACATCATCGTCTGCTTCAAGCGCATCAATAAGTCCTTCGAAAACTTCAAGGTCTTCACCTTCAAGAGTAACCTCAGTTTGTGGAATCATTTCAAGTTCAGTCACTTGGAACTCTTCTTGTCCGTTAGCACGGAGAGCTTCCAAAGCTTTGTGAAGATCTGTTGGCTCAGTATAAACAGTGATAGTACCATCTTCTGCTTCTACATCTTCAACTTCTACATCTGCTTCAAGCAATTGTTCAAAGATAGCATCTGCATCTTCACCTGCAAATACGATAACACCTTTTTTATCAAACATGTATGAAACAGAACCTGAAGCACCCATGTTACCACCGTTTTTACCAAAGGCAGTACGTACGTTAGCAGCTGTACGGTTAACGTTTGAAGTCAAAGTATCTACGATAATCATAGAACCATTTGGTCCAAAACCTTCATAACGTCCTTCAACGAAAGTTTCATCAGTGTTACCTTTAGCCTTATCAATGGCCTTATCAATAACGTGTTTTGGCACTTGCGCTTGTTTAGCACGCTCCAAAACAAATTTCAAAGCTGAGTTTGATTCTGGATCTGGTTCACCTTGTTTAGCAGCCACATAAATTTCGACACCAAACTTAGCGTAAACCTTAGAGTTTGCACCATCTTTAGCAGTTTTCTTAGCAACGATATTAGCCCATTTACGTCCCATGGGATTCACCTCTTCTAAGAGATTTGTATCTCTGATTTGTTTTTTCTTTTTTGAAAATAGCAAAGCTTGCTAAATTCACAATCCCTTACATTATAGCACTTTGACTGCCGTTAGTAAAATTGAAATAAATCCTAAGCATTTATCATATGAAACATTTACTCAGTCCCCTCTCCCAAACGAATAATCTTATCAAAATATGGTTCATTTCCCTTTATAAGATGGTGGGTAACCGTGATATAAGTGATATTAGGATCACTTAATAAAAGGTGCTCAATACGAGTAGCATTATTATGGTCAAGATTTGCAGTGGCTTCATCAAAAATCACAACAGAACTTCCTTTTAAAAACGCTCTTATCAGGCCTATTCTTTGTTTTTGACCCTCCGAAAAGCTACCGTCGCTTACTTGCTCATCTATACGACTTAAGAAAGATAAAAGATTAACTCTTTCAAGAACTTCCTTGATCTGCGTATCAGTAATAACTTCATTCCAAAGAGTTAGATTGTTCCTCAAGGTATCATTATAGATATGAGTTTGACTCCCAACATAGGCACATTTAGACACGATTGAGTTCTCATCAATCTCTTTTGACTCCAATTTTCCAAACAAGATTGTTCCCTCGTAATCTTTAAGATTGCCTAGGAATATATTAAGCAGGGTTGACTTCCCACTACCTGAGCATCCAGTAATAGCATACTTGCCTCCTTTTTTAAAGGTTTGGGTGAATCCCTCAAAAATAGCCTTCTCTCCAAAATGATAACTTACATTCTCAAAATGAACATCCTGAATTGTCGCTATACAAGTCTTTGGACCCTCTGGAAAATCGTGAAATTTTTTTAAGATAGGATTGACAGACTTAATGGTCACTTGCAGCTGATTAATGGTGGATAGAGAGTTAAAAATATTACCTGATATCTGTCCTACTGAGGTAATGGTTCCAACAGTAATATTTCCAAAAATAATTAACAAGCCAGTTAGAAGAAGTATCAACATCTGGGCGATAACTGAAAATAAAGCCATCAGCGTCTCAGTGCTAGTCTTTCTTTTTGTAAAAATAATTTTTTGTACAATATATTTCTCAACAATGGACCTCACTTGTCTAAGAAATATCTGTTTACGACTAGCGTAATAAACATCCGCATATCCATATAACTGATCGCTTATTCCAGAAACAAGCTCCTCATTCGCTTTGGAAAATATCTCCATTGATTTCTGCATTTTATTGGTAAATGGTTTGGGAAGATAAGTCAGACACAAAGTTAAAAAAATGGCTAGCAGAACAATCCTTACATCATAACTTAATAAGGCGATAATTGAAAACAAAGTGGTGAATACTGTTGAACAAAGAGTATAAATACTTGAAAAGCCATTTGATTCAATCAATTGGATATCATTATTTAATACTGAGAGATGCTCTCCAATATCACTCTTTCTAAATTCACTAAAAGAATGGTGAATAATTTTACTAAGATAAGACTGACGAATAGACAAAGTCATTTTT
Source organism: Streptococcus sp. 17.1 (assembly GCF_016648655.1). Lineage (NCBI taxonomy): Bacteria > Bacillati > Bacillota > Bacilli > Lactobacillales > Streptococcaceae > Streptococcus > Streptococcus sp. 17.1. The sequence goes on along the minus strand of NZ_JACLQM010000002.1, from coordinate 46,636 downwards.
TGGATTAATTTTGTTTGATGTACCGCAATAATATAATTCAAAACTAAATAAATAATGTAAAGACCTACCTCTAGACCTAAGAGAGCTAAAAAAGATTGGATTCGCTTAGATACCAGCTGATTCGTCATTAAAGCTAAGGTTACCGAGGCACTCACGAAAATAGCAGCATTCAGTGCTAACAGTAGGATATGAACTAAATTGTCATACTTGTATTTAAGAATATAGGTTCTCATAGATTTCCTCACAATCTAAATCACCTTGGTATATAATCAGTTGGATAAATTGAAGACATTGGAATACCATATATCCATTGAAAATTAAAAACCATAGTGATGTCGTACTATGGTCTTAGTTTATTCTATTTTTTAACTCACTCTATAAAATTGTCATATAGTGGAATTTAACAACTCTTGATACTCTGATTCCTTAGCAAGCAATAACTTTTCCGCACCTAAAGTCCTAAGAGTTTCTAAACACCCCTCAATTAGATTTCTCCCTTCAGCAACTTCACCCGACTTTATCAAGTAAGACCCCATTACAAATATCAACTCATGTCTTTCATATAAGAGGACCTCAGGAATTCCACTATCATTGACTAAATCTAAATAGTATTTCGCTGAATCTAGTTCATCACGTCGTAAAAATTCATAAGCTGCATTAATAAGAAGACTAATTCGGATTCTTTGATTTGAGTCGCTATTTCCAAAAAGTCTAGTTCTATACACAATCTCCTTGGTCAAAACATTAAGTGTCTGGGTGGAAATAAACGACATACTATTTCCTAATATGATTAACTCTCTTTTTCCCCATTGTTCAATGCTAAAAAGATAGTCTGTTAATTCCCTTACCTTATTTTCATCAACCTCTTTATTTGAAACACTTGCCAAAAAAGATTCTAGCATAATACTGTTATAGAGAAATGATTTGTCTTGTGTGAGCTCAAATTTACGACGCTCTTCTCCAGCGTACTTCTGTAACGATAAACTATCGTTTTGATAATAAGCCTTACTAGCACTTTCTAATAACTTTTCAGTATGAGTCGGATTATCTTGAGATAAAATACCATAGAACTCTTCAATACTGACATCCAATTTATCTAACAAAAGAAAAAATCTAGATAATGAGATATCAGATTCTCCACGTTCAAATTTTGATAAGAAAGATACTGATAAATAATCACTAGCAAGTTCTTTCAATGTCAAATTCTTTGATAAACGAATTTTTTTCAACAAAGCACCCATTTCCACAGGTCCAATCATGATTCATCCTCCTATGCTTGAACTAATTATAGCAACAATCATCCCTAAATTAAAGAGCCACAAAACCCAACTAGCCCGTCCGAAACGTTTAGAATAAAAGTTCGTAAATTAAGCTACAAGAAATCATTAATGGAGAGTTTTAGCCTACAAATGGTTAAAAAAAGACCAGCCAAAGCTGATCTTATCTGATTACGGCTCTATAATTTCTGTAGTGGGTAAAACCACTATAGAGATTATAGAGCTTTTTGAGTATACACAAAAAGTCCCATAAGAACTATAATGAAAAGCGACGAAACTACCATTAGGAAGAACTTATGAGACCTATTAAGAATACCACAGAATTAATCGGAATTAAAGACCCTAACATCATTATTTCTCTTGTTTTTGAAACTGATACTCATATCGAAATTCATGCAAAACTGGATTACCCTGCACCACCATGCCCACATTGCCAAGGAAAGATGATTAAATATGACTTTCAAAGACCTTCTAAAATCCCTCTTCTAGAGCAAGCTGGAACTCCGACACTACTACGTCTGAAGAAACGTCGCTTCCAGTGTAAAAGTTGTAGGCGAGTCACGGTCGCTGAGACATCAATCGTTGAGAAAAATCACCAAATCTCAAACCTTGTCCGACAAAAGGTTGCTCAACTTCTAACTGAAAAGCTATCATTAACGGATATTGCCAGAAGACTTCGTGTATCGATATCCACTGTCTATCGTAAACTTGACCAGTTTACTTTCAAGGAGCATTATGACAAACTCCCAGCTGTTATGTCCTGGGATGAGCTTGGGTTCAAGAAAGGTGAACTCGCTTTTGTGGCGCAAGACTATGAGACCAACAAACTCATAACTATCCTCGATAATCGCCGTCAAACCACTATTCGAAACTACTTTTTGAAGTATCCGTTGAAAGCTCGCCAAAAGGTACAGTTTATCACGATAGATATGTCAGGAACTTATATGCCACTAGCTCGAAGACTTTTCCCTAACGCCAAAATTGTTCTTGATCGATTTCACATTATCCAGTACCTTGGACGTGCCTTTTTAAAGACAAGAATTGCGATTATGAACCAGTTCGATAAGAAGTCACTACCTTATCGAGCCTTGAAAAATCACTGGCGACTTTTTCAAAAGGACAGTCGTAAGCTATCTTGTAACTCATTTCACTCGAAGACATTTTGTCAAACCTTAAGCCCACATGAAGTCATTGAGAAGACATTGGTCTTTTCAGAAGAGCTCACCGACTACTATACTCTTTATCAGCTTTTGCTTTTTCACTTTCAGGAGAAGAGAGTAGATGAGTTCTTTGAGCTGATAGAGGAAAATAGAAGCAAGGTCAATCACTATTTTCAAACGGTCTTTAGGACTTTTCTTAGACACAAGCAATACATCCAAAATGCACTAGAAACAGACTATTCAAACGCAAAACTGGAAGCTACTAACAAGTTGATTAAAGACATCAAACGGTTGGGCTTCGGTTTTAGAAACTTCATCAACTTTAAGAAACGTATCTTCATCACTCTAAACATAAAAAAAGAGAAGACCTATCTGGTCCTCTCTAGATGTTAGCTTTTCGCCACCCACTACAGTTGACAAACATACTAAGATGAGTAGTGAGAAAATCTCCAACCAGAGAGTACTCACTACTTTTTCGTTAGGTTAAAGTAGTGGGGTCTTGTAAAATTGTAGTATAGCGCTATACGTCACTTGACAAACTGGCAAGAAACCTTGATCAAAAATACCAGGAAAGGTATTTTTTAGCATGCCTTTTTATGGCTCAAAAATTGTTAAAACTAAGACAATAAACTCAGAATAGTACTGTCTTATCTCATTTTTAACTTAAAGCTTTGATAGACTTGATAAATGATAAAAAAGAGCTAATAAAATTTAGAATGCGGAAACTAACTTACTCAACTGTTACTGCTTTTGCAAGGTTTCGTGGTTTATCCACGTCAAGACCCCGTTGTAGAGAAGCATAGTAAGCAATCAACTGAGTTGGAATAACCATTGAGATCGGTGATAAGAATGGATGTACTTGATTGACAATAATATCATCATCAGCTTTAGCTAATTTTTCCTCAACGACTGTTAAAACATTAGCTCCACGAGCAGCAACTTCCTGAATATTACCACGAGTATGAGCAGCCACAACTTCACTTGCAGAAATTAATCCTAAAACTGGAGTACCATCTTCAATCAATGAAATTGTACCGTGTTTCAACTCACCCGCAGCAAAGCCTTCACATTGAATATAAGAGATTTCTTTCAACTTCAATGATGCTTCCATAGCTACATAATAATCATTTCCTCGACCAATGTAGAAAGCATTACGAGTTGTAGCCAACAAGTTCTCAACTTTCTCAGAAATCATATCTTTTTCAGAGAGAGTCGCTTCAATTGACTGAGCAACAATTGATAACTCATGCACTAAATCAAACTCAAGTGCTTCTTTCTTGCCATTTGCTTCACCAACAGCTTTCGCAAGGAAAGCTAGAGCCGCAATCTGAGCAGTATAAGCTTTTGTAGAAGCTACAGCAATTTCAGGCCCTGCATGTAAAAGCATCGTATATGTTGCTTCACGAGAAAGCGTAGAACCAGGTACATTGGTAACAGTCAAACTAGGGATTCCCATTTCGTTAGCTTTCACCAAAACTTGACGGCTATCTGCTGTTTCACCTGATTGACTAAGCAAAACAAACATTGGTTTTTTGCTCAAAAGTGGAATGTTGTAACCCCACTCAGATGCAACACCTATTTCAACTGGTGTATCTGTCAATTTTTCAAACATAGCTTTTGACGCAAAACCAGCATTATATGAAGTCCCAGCTGCTAAGATGTAAATACGATCTGCTTCTTGTACTGACTTGACAATAGCTGGATCAACAGTGATATTTCCTTCATCATCTGCATAGGTAGAAATCAATTTACGCATTACAGTAGGTTGCTCATCAATTTCTTTCAACATATAGTAAGGATAAGTTCCTTTACCAATATCAGAAAGATCAAGTTCAGCTGTATAAGTACCGCGTTCAATAGCATTTCCTTCATAATCGGTAACTGTGATAGCATCTTTGGTCAGAACAACCAACTCTTTATCGTGAATTTCCATAAATTGACTAGTTTCACGAATCATAGCCATGGCATCTGAACAAACCATGTTGTAACCTTCACCAACACCAATCAAAAGTGGAGATTTGTTTTTGGCAACATAAATCGTATCTGGTGCTTGAGAGTCAACAAGAGCAAACGCATATGACCCTTGGATAATATGAAGAGATTTTTTTAAGGCTTCAAGAACTGATAATCCATCTTCGTCAACGAATTTACCAATCAAGTGAACTGCAATCTCAGTATCTGTCTGACCTTTAAATTTGTGTCCTTGCAAGTATTCTTCTTTAATTTGGAGATAGTTTTCAATAACTCCGTTATGAACTAAAACGAAGCGCCCTGTTTCCGAAGTATGTGGGTGAGCATTATCCTCAGTTGCTTGACCATGTGTTGCCCAACGCGTGTGACCAATACCAGTTGATCCCTTAACATCGGAGCTAATTTTAGCACGAAGATCTGCAATACGACCAACTGATTTAACTAGACAACCTTTATCTGGGGCATCAGTCACATAAATACCTGCTGAGTCATAACCGCGATACTCTAACTTTTCGAGACCCTGTATTAAGATATCCACTGCATTACTATTTCCAACAACTCCAACAATTCCACACATTAATTATTACCTGTAGCAACTTTTAAATTACTATCCCTTTCCTACAAATTGGTATAGTTCAATATCCTATTATTGAACCGAACAAAGTCATTATATACCTAGTTTTATTAGTTGTCAACAATTAAATTGGTATAGTCATAAAAGATGACTATCTTCAATTTGTCAAGTAAAAACTTATTATCAGATAATCTAAATCAATTTTTCTTAACAACTATTTAAATGAATAAAAACGAAATTTGTTATACCACTTCCAATTAAACTCTATTTTCCTTTAAAGAACAAAATTTCGCTAATAATTCAGATTTTTTTATTTCTGTGATTTGTAAAACCACTGTAGAGATTATAGAGCTTTTTGAGTATACACAAAAAGTCCCATAAAAATTGTACTGACCCCAAAAAGTTAGACAATTAATTTATCCAAAGGATTTAGTTCTGTATTGCACAGGACTGAGTCCTTTTCTACCATTTGTCAAGCATATCAAGGCATTTGATAAAAAAATAGATTGAATTACATAGTCAAACTAAGGAGTTTGTCTATTTTTGAACTAAAGTTTAGTGTAAAAAGTGCACGCAAAAACAACACCTTACCTAGTGGTTTTTTGATAAGGTGTTACAATCATATGGCATAAACAATTTTACCGATTTTGGGTAGAAGTATAATCGTAAAGCTTGTTATGTGTTATGAGGTAATACATTGTTCTAATGAGACGATGTGTAGAGGCAATCGTGTGTGGTTTGGTTGAAGTCACTTGCGATTGTCTTTTCCGTTTCTCATAGAAGTCTGCTATATGACAAGGATTGGTGTAGCCAGCTGAAGCTATGTTATGAATGCACTTAAAGAGAACCTTTATGGCATAGGGATTCCCACGTTTGGTGATATGTTCCTTTGCTAGAAAGTCCCCAGATTCATAGTGGCTGAGGTCAATGCTGATCAAAGCATTGATTTGATTGGCAGAATGAAATTGACGAATGTCACCAAGTTCGCCAATAATACTTGTCGCTGTGGTTTCAGTGATTCCAGGAATAGAGAGAAGAATCTCGTATTCTGGCAAAGGTTGAGCCAAAGTTACCATCTCCTCTAAAACGCCTTGTCTATATTCAGAAAGCCTAAGTAACTCCCCTGCATAGTATTTGATCTCTTCCATCATTGGAGAGGTTTTCTTGACCTCACAATAAGACTGATTAGCTAGTTTTGTAAGCTTATCTACTAAGTAAGTCACACGTTTTTCAGAGATGCGTTTTGCCGTAGACTGACGGATGATAGCTGTTAATTCGGCGTCATCTAACTCCAGTACAAAACTATTACATGGAAAAGTCATGACCAAGTTCCAATATTGTTCCCACAGTTGGTGAAGATAAGATGTTTTACAATTCAGGAAAAGAGACCTGTAGAACCTTGTGCAGACGATTTTTAGCGCAGAAAATATCCCCAGTAAGATTCTGATAGAAATGGCTGAGGTCGCGTAATTCTTGATAAAGCACTTCTTGGACATAGCTTGGTTTACGATTGAGGATGAACTGAGACGTAGCTAGTTTTTCAGCGTCAATCTTATCTGTTTTACGTACTCGTAAGCTATCTAGTTGTTTTTGTGATTCTAAGGGCTTGAGCAGATTATCAGTCAGGCTTACCCATTAGCTAAACAACAACGTTGCTTGATTCATATTAGTCGAAATCTGGCTAGTAGGGTGAAACGATCTGATCGAGCGGTTATTCTGGGGTAATTTAAAATGATTTATCGTGCTGAAAATTTAGAAATGGCAGTACAAGCTTTAGAGGACTTTATCGCCGAATGGAAACCAAAGTATAGGAAAGTCACGGAAAGCCTGGAGAAAACGGATAATCTTTTAACTTTTTTTCAGTTTCCCTATCAAATTTGGCACAGCATTTATTCGACAAACCTCATTGAGTCTCTTAACAAAGAAATCAAACGTCAAACGAAAAAGAAGGTTCTTTTTCCTAACGAGGAGGCTCTGGAACGTTACTTAGTTACTTTGTTTGAAGATTATAATTTCAAGCAAAGTCAACGAATCCATAAAGGGTTTGGACAATGTTCTGACACACTTGAAAGCTTATTTGATTAGCACTCTATAACTCTACTTGAGTGTTTACACAAAATTATTGACAGTATCATAAAGTCGAAATCAACCTCTGATTCCAATTGGCGAAGAAAGTGATCTTCTGGGACCAATTCGTCTATCGTATAGAAGCCATATTGGCAGCGATGATAATCAGGTTTTTCTTTGTGAAACATAGCTAGCACCTCACAACTTTTCTTACCTCTATTATACAACTTTACAAAAAGAAAAGCCCTTAGAAAAGTGTCTTCTAAGGACTTTGTCTTCAATCCGAACCTCCCCTAAGGGAGGCTGCGTTTAGTTTTAGGCTGCTGCTTTGATAGTTTACAGGATTTGATTTTCTATCCTACTTGAGCTACTTAGAAAATCTGAATGGTAGAACCTTTCTCAATTACTACTGCTTGGTCTGCTGCAACATGGAGAGTGCCCGGCAGACTGCCCTCTTTTGAACCATCAAAAGAAATAGTGATATGGCCCAGTCCAGTTAAATTTTTTTCTACTACATTTCCCACGGCAGTAATCGAATATTCCTGATTATCTACCACCAGCTTGCCGCCTTCTAGTATTGAACCTAGCAGATTTTTGTTATCAATCTTAAAACAATACTCTGCTAAGTCTCCCGGAGCTTCTTCTCCAAATAAAATGAGCATATTAGCGTCTTGAATCATATTCTGAGCTTCAGGTCCCACTTGAATTACTTTAGCTTCAAAAATTTTCTTCATCTAATTCCGATCCATCCTTTCTCTAATCTTTCATGTTCCTAATAGATAAGTTTAAGATACTATTTTTTATATGTGTGCACAACCTAACCATGCTCTACTGATAAAGACCAATACTAGCGACCCAAGCTACTAAGACCCGAGGAACACCATTGAGAAAACGTGAATAGAGAACAGAAGGGACACCAACCTCAACAGTTTCAGCTTTCGCCTCAGATAGCCCAAGTGCTACAGGAATGAAATCACAGCCATTTTGAGTGTTGATAGCAAATATAGCTGGCAGAGCCATTTGAGGCGGAATATTTCCTTTTCCGATTTCGACTCCAATTAAGGTTCCGATAATCTGACTGATAACAGCTCCAGGGCCCAACAAAGGAGATAAGAATGGCAAGGAACAGATAAAGCCAATCAAAATGAGTCCCCAAATGTTCCCAGCTAGAGGAACCATTAGTTTTGCCAGCCAATTTCCAACACCAGAACCCTGAATAACCCCAATTAGTAAAGAAACAAAGGCCATGAAAGGAATAATAGTATTGAGCATTGTTTGGATGGCTTCACGAGCAGCCTGGTTGAAAGTCGCAACAACCTTACCAGCCCCCATCCCAATTCTTGCTACAATACTTGTTTCTGCTTTTTGTTCTGTGATTTTTTTACTAGTATCGTAAGTTGGTTTTTCAGTAACCACCGTTGTCGCTTTTTCATCTTCATTAGCAGCGGAAATTTGATCAAGACCAACTGCTGATACATAGATTTCCTCTGTAATATACTGAGCTAGAGGTCCGCTTTTACCTGTAGCGACAATATTGATCGTCGGAATCCCCTTCTTAGGATAGATTCCACAGCGAAGAGTTCCGCCACAATCTACAATTGCCAAAGCAATTTCCTCATCAGGAATAGATGTTTTAAATCCATTAACAGCTTCCATACCTGTCAAATCAGCAATTTTATCCACAATATCTGGCTTTTCTCCGCCGCCAGTGATATAGATAAATTTATGCTTTGCCTCACTAGGAGTAATGACCAAAGGTCCTCCGAAACCGCCATTTCCTTTAACAACTTTTATACTCTTATATGACATAAATTCACTCTTTCTATCAATCAAATGTTTTACTCAAGGTAACCCCTTGCTGTTTCGCAACATAAGCAGTTGTAAAATCTGTTACCCAGCCACCTACAAAGTTCATGACAATCCCAACAAGCATGTAACGAATGGCTAAGTCCATTTGACTCAAGCCTAAAGTTTGAATCCCTGTCGCGATTCCCATCCATACAAACAATTCCCCAGGATTGATATGCGGAAATACACCATTTGAAGTGTGGCAGAACTGCATCTGAGCTGCTACAAAACTAGGTTTATAATATTCTGGTAAAAAACGTCCCATACTGATTGACATCGGGTTCCCCAGCATAAAGGCTGAAATGAAAGGTAAAATCATATACCGGCTAACAGGATTTTTGGCAGAAATCTTAGCCAGGGAATTGACCTTCTCTTCTCCCAAGAAAGCGATAAGGGTATTCATTGCAATCAATAGCATTAGGACAAGCGGTACAATATTTGTCATCCAGCTAATAAAGGTTTCTCCACCTAATTGGAAGAGTTTCATAAAATTCTCTGCAAATTTTGTAATGTGATTCATAAGGAACCCCTTTTCTTATTTTTTTTTAATAACTGTTTAATAGATAATTGTAAGTAATTCGCATAAAAGCCAAATCCCAAAAAAGAATCAGATGAACTTGTCTCTTTCTCAATACCTGCCTCATGCAAAAGATAGACTTTTCTAGCATCTTCTATGGCTGATTGCATCAACTTATTTTCTTTTCTCACAAGAGGATTATACTTGTCAAAATAATGGATGTCTTCTCCAACATAATCGTCCATATTTTGAAAACGCGCTAAGATTGTGACTCCTTGCATTTTGCTAGCTTTAAGAACCCGACCGTTTTCATCAACCGCGAACATGACAATCGTACCGGATTTGATTCTTCCGGACTTCCTGCCAATCGCTACGCGACCCAGTTTTCGGAGCATCGTATAGGTCTTATTGAAGTCTTTGAGTTGCTGCCAGCCGAGGAACATTTGAAATATATAAGCTGCCATTACAAATACGGCGAAAATTATTAGCGAATTCATTAAAATACTCCTTTGCTCTTAGAAAATGATAGAAACTCTGTCTCTGTTTCTACCGATCTCAATGCCTCTTTCAGAGAAGGCTCTCCTGCAATTCTAAAAATATCATCATACAATTCCAGTAATTCACTTTCCATTTTTGTTTCAATTTCTGAGGGAATGGCGACTAGAAAGATAAATTCAATCCATTCATCTCCTTTTTGATAAGGCTCTTCTAGTTTTCCAAACATTAAAATAGTCTTTGCATAACCCTGGTTAATTGTATGGGGGAAGGCAATTCCTCCACCAAAAATGGTTGATTGCTTTTTCTCCCTATCAATTATCCGTTCTATAAAACCTTTATCAATCATCTGAAGTTTCCCTAACTCTGCAACCATATTTAGCAAGTATTGCTGATAGGTTTTTTGGGGGCTTAATCGAAGAAAGCGTAAGCTAACTGTTTCTAGATTTTTTTGATGAAAAGCATTGGCTTTCTGCCATTCTTCCTGCAGCCATTGATCATCAAAAAGATGATTAACTTGAATGACTGGAGATTTAGAATCTTTATATTTTAGAGGAACTGTCGTAAAAATCGCGAAATAGTCCTGATTCAATTCCACATTAAAATCCTCTTCAGAATACTGAGTAATGTCTACATCATTTCCAAGGACTCGTCTGAGTTGCTGAATAATCATCGCAGCGGTTCCTCTTCCTGTTGTGCAAACTACAGCTATCTGCTTGCGAGAACCCTTAACAGCAGAATTTTGCTTTCTTAAAATCATTTCAAAATACAAAGCCAGATATCCGATTTCAGATAATTCCAATTCTGAACCCAAAATTGCAGATAGTTCTTCTCCAGCAATTTTCGCCATTTCAAAAGCAAAAGGATATTGAGTTTGAACCTCGCCATGAAATATATCATTAGCTTGCACATGGAAAATCAGTCGATTGATTAAAGCGCCTAGATGAGACTTTATTTCTTCAAATAATTCTTCATCATCAAAGTGAACCAACATTGTTTCTTTGACTTTCTTGACAATCCCTTGAAAAATGTTTGCAACCTGTTCAGATTGATAAGACGGCTTGCTTAAAGTGTCAATAAAACGGACATTAAACGGAAAACACAAAAAGTCTATTTCAAACTGACTGAGGGAAATCTTATAAGTCATCTCAATATGATAGATTAATTTCTCAGCCAAAGGTGTCTCTGTTAAATCATTCTTATAATAAGGAATAGGACAATTCAACACCTTAGATGTATGAATACGTTCCACCATAATTGAAATGGTCTTTCGAAGGAGTTCCTGTGTTTCTTTAGGGATTTTATAGTCCTGGACTAGCGTCTCCAGAAAAGAAGAGGTTGCCTCAGTGAGTGTCCTTTCTTCAAAGTAAGGAGCCACTTGGTGAATATAGAGCAAGCGCAAATTCAGCTCGCTCCCCAAGACCTCCAGCCCACGGTTGGGCTTTCCTGAAATAGTAATAGAGTAACTCTCTGCCAAAGATTTTACTTGTTTTAAATCCTTATTAAGGGTACTTCTACTAACACCTACTTCCTCAGCCAAGTCGTCAATAAGAAGAGGGGAGGTTGACTCAATTAAACGTTTTAGCAAATAGGCAATTCTTTTACTGGAAGAATTGAAGTCACTCTCCTGTTTTAAACTACCAGATAAAATCCTTTCCAACTCTGTATAGTCATACACTTCCAACATTAACAGATCATCTTGTGAGATAATCTGGATATTAGGAGCCAAAACATCATTTAATTGTTGGATACTCTTTTGCAAGGTTTGCAAACTAATATCCAGTTCTGAGCGCATATCTACCAAGGAATAAGTTGGCTGCGAAACCATTTTGTCTAAAATATTATACCATCGATTTACTAAGGTCAACTCTCTTCCCCACCTTCATTGTTTTATCCGCGAGTTTTACCTCCGGCAATATTTGTAGTGACACCTGTTATATAGCTAGAACGGTCTGAAATATAGAACGCTACAAGATCAGCTACTTCACGTAGTTTCCCACTCCGTCCCAATGGAGTCGTTGAGGTTGAAGCATAACCAGCTCGAATATCTTCTACCGTCTTTCCACGGGTATAAGCAAGAGCTTCCTCATAAGAAAGAGTTCGAAGTCCCGTAGCTTCCATAATTCCTGGAGCAATTCCAACCACACGTACACCATGCTTACCAAGCTCTTTCGCCCATGAACGAGTGTAACTATAGACTGCTGCTTTTGTTGCAGCATAGGCACTTTGTCCTTCAGAACCTTCCAAGCCTGCTTCTGAAGCCATGTTCACAATTACACCTTTTCCATTTTTCACTAAAATACGTCCTACTGCCTGACTAACCAAATACAAACCTTTTTGATTAATCATTGTTATTTTTTCGAACGTCTCATCGTCCAACTCGTAAGGACCTTTAGGATTTTCTGCATCGATTAATAATCTAGGTACATTAATCCCCGCATTATTGACTACCGCATCAATATTGCCAAATCTTTCAACTATTTTAGCGACTCCTGCTTCTACTTCAGAGCGAGAAGTTACATCAACTTTTACAAATAATAGATTCGGGTGACGCAAATCGTTGTCGCTAAGATCAAAATTCGCTACATTGACTCCTAATTCCAACAATTCTTCGACTATTGCCTTACCAATCCCAGATGACGCACCCGTCACAAGAACTGTTTTGCCTTTAATGTCTAACCAATCATTCATTTTGATACCTCTCAAATTTTATTTACAAGGCAATTATACAGCGCTTTCATAAAAGAATTAAGACACTCTTTTTTACACTGTTCAAAAAATTAATAAACTAATTAAGAGGCTTGTACTAAAAAATCCACTAGAAATGAACTTGTGGATCTTTTTATATTCTAAATGAACTCAAAGCATATGAGAATCAAAGACGTGCATTCAACTCAGCACCAAGCTCTTCAAAGCCTGGTTTACCAAGCAAGGCAAACATATTCTTCTTGTATGCTTCCACACCTGGTTGGTCAAATGGATTGATACCATTCAGGTAGCCAGAAAGAGCAATAGCTAACTCAAAGAAGTAAATAGTATAGCCCAAAGTGAACTCATCTTGCTCAGGCAGGGTCACAAACATATTTGGCACTCCGCCGTCTGTATGAGCTAACAGCACTCCATCTGTTGCTTTCTTATTGACAAAGTCAACATCTTTTCCTTGCAGATAGCCAAGGCCATCCAAGTCTTCTGCTAATTCAGGAATCAACACATTTTTGCGAGGCTTATCTACACGAATAACTGTTTCAAAGAGGATACGAGTTCCTTCTTGAATAAATTGCCCCAAAGAGTGCAGGTCTGTTGAGAAGTTCGCTGAAGTTGGGTAAATACCTTTTTGGTCTTTACCTTCTGACTCACCAGCCAATTGCTTCCACCATTCTGAGAAGTATTGCAATGATGGTTCGTAGTTAGCTAGAACTTCTGTCAGATAACCTTTACGGTACAAGATATTGCGTACAACTGCATATTGATATGCTTCATTTTCAGCCAACTTATCAGAAGCATAAGCCTTGCGAGCAGCATTTGCTCCTTCCATCAACTTGCTGATATCAGCCCCTGCAGCTGCGATTGGCAAGAGTCCCACTGCTGTCAATACTGTAAAACGACCACCAACACTATCAGGCACTACAAAAGTATCCCAGCCATTAGCATCTGCTTCAACCTTAACTGCACCTTTAGCGCGGTCTGTAGTTGCATAAATCCGTTTATTTGCTTCTTCCTGACCATACTTCTTAACCAAGAGTTCTTTGAAGACACGGAAAGCAATAGCAGGCTCTGTAGTTGTTCCTGACTTAGAAATAACGTTGACAGAGAAATCTTTGTCTGATACATAGTCTACCAAATCAGCCAAATAGCTTGATGAGATAGAGTTTCCAGCATAGAGGATTTGAGGTGCCTTACGTTCTTCCTTGCTTTGTAGATTTACAAAAGAATTATTCAAGAAATCAATCGCTGCACGTGCCCCTAAATAAGATCCTCCAATACCGATGACGATTAACACTTCACTATCAGATTGGATTTTAGCAGCCGCCTTTTGAATACGAGCAAATTCATCTTTATCATATTCTTCAGGCAGATTCAACCAGCCTGTCATTTCTGCTCCGGGACCTGTTCCGTTTCGTAGAGCATTATCTGCTGCTGTAACTTGTGCTTGCATGTATTCCACTTCATGTGGTGCAACAAATTTGTCTAATACTTTTGAATAATCAAATGTAATATGAGCCATTAGTTTCTCCTTTAAAAAAATCAATTCTACCCTTTATTCTACTCTTTTATTTATCTTTTGACAATACTTTTTACCCTTATTAGGTCAAGATAGGCTACAGTTACTATCTAAATGCAAGGTCTGCTTCAAGGCCATAGTGATCACTTACTAGAGGTTGATTGTTTCCATCAAAAATGACACTAAGGCGATTTACTGTCCACTCTTGGCTTGCAAAGACATAATCGATACGTAAAGGCTCTTCATTGCCCTTCCAGCCATCGATACCAGGTCCAACTGTATAGCTACCAGTTGTTTCTTTAGCTACTTCAAAACTATCTTGAAGATTGAGTGGGCTAGCCAAAATGGCTTGATAACCTTCGCGACCTGCTGGGTTGTTAAAGTCACCTGCTAGGATGAGTGGTTTTCCAATAGCTTTGAAACGTTCCTCAATACGTACCCACTCTTCTTGGAAACCTTTGTCCCACCATGAAAGGTGAACACTAGCAACAGCCACTTCTCGGCCATCTACAGTGGTTTCAGCAACTGCTACACGGCGTGTATGGTAGTCAGTTGGATCATCAACATCTGAAACCAAGATTTCGCTAGCTGTCAATGGTTGACGTGACAAGACGGCAACCCCTTCATTAAGGTGATCATAACCAATGTGATTATAAGCCCAAGTCCAATGGTATTGAAGACCTTCTTCAGCCAACTTTTCCACAAGAAGACGGACAAAGTGATCTTGGTGGATTGGTGTTGCTGATGGAAGTGCATGATAGTAATCATCCGTGTCTACAACAGAAGTCTCTATTTCTTGGTTAACTTCTTGGAAGCAAATAATATCATACTGAGCTTTAAGAATCTGTTCCTTTAAGGTTTGGAATTTCCCTTCTGCATCTTCTTCCATCCAACTGTGGGTATTTAAAGTTAGAAATTTCATAAGTTTATCCCTCTTCTGACTTGCATCTAGAAATGACATAGGGTCATTTACAAACAAAACAGCCCAAGGGCTGTCTGCTTGTTTATCGTTTAGCAAATTAAAGTTCTACTTTTGCAACTGGAGCGTTAGCAGCCAATTTACCTGTATGTTCTACTTTAACTGATTTGATTGCATCTACATTTGTAAAGACAACAACTGTAGATGTTTCACGACCTGCTTCACGGATAGCATCAAGGTTCGCTTCAACCAAGAGATCACCTGCAGCAACTGTTTGACCTTCAGTAACTTTAACGTCGAATGGTTTACCTTCAAGACTAACAGTGTCAAGTCCGATGTGAACCAAAACTTCAAGACCATTGTCTGTTACCAAACCAAGAGCGTGTTTAGTTGGGAAGATGCTTGTCACTTTACCAGCTACTGGTGAAACGATTTTACCGTTTTCTGGTTCTACAGCGAAACCGTCACCCATCATTTTTTGTGAGAATACTGGGTCTTTAACATCTTCGATGTTGATAACTTGACCATCAGCAACTGAATGTACTTCGTCAGTCACACCTTTGAAGGTAGCTTCTGCTTTTTGAACAGCAGTCATTTGACTTGGAAGTGTTTCAGGAATAACTTCACCTGAATCAAGAACGTCTTGAATATCAGATTTCAATACGTCTGCTTTAGGACCATAGATAGCTTGAACCCCTTGTCCTTTCATGACAAGACCCATAGCTCCTTCAGCTTTCCATTGTTCTTCAGTTCCGACTTTATCAGCATCTTTAACAGTAACACGGAGACGAGTCATACATGCGTCAACGTCGACGATGTTAGCACGTCCACCAAGAAGGTTGATGATGTTGATAACTTGTGAGCTTGCTGAGCTTGTTCCAGCACTTGCTGATCCAGCAGATTCTGATGGAGCATCATCACCTTGCTCATAGTTACCGTTACGTCCTGGTGTAGCGTAGTCAAATTTCTTAATCATGAAGTTCGCGATGAAGAACATGATAACACCAAAGAGTACAGTTACCCAAATGAAGTTAACGATATCCATCGCCAAACCAGCGTTAATAGCAAGTGGTGTACGTGTCAAGAACTCGATAGAACCGAATGAGTGAACACGAAGGTTAACGATATCAGCCATGGCAAAGGCACATCCTTGTACCAAAGCATAAACGATGTAAAGTGGAGTAGCCACGAACATGAACATGTACTCGATTGGCTCTGTTACCCCTGTCAAGAATGTTGCAAGTGCAGTTGCAGTCAACATCCCTTTGTATTGATGTTTTTTATCATCATCGACGTTACGGTAGATGGCTACGACGATACCCATCAAGATACCGAATGAACCGATCATTTGACCAACTTTAAAGCGGGCTGGTGTAACAGATTCAAGAAGGTGTTTGTATTGTTCTGGGTGTGCACCTTTAAGGTTTGCAAGGTCAGTAACCCAAGCAAGCCAGAGTGGGTCTTGACCCAATACTTCAGTACCTTTAGCGGCACCAGTCAATACGTGGTAAGTACCACCCAATTGAGTGTAGTTAATTGGGATAGTCAACATGTGGTGGAGACCAAATGGCAAGAGAAGACGTTCCAAAGTACCGAACAAGAACGGTGCCAAGATTGGAGCAGTTTCTTTTGAGTTGGCAATCCACATACCGAAGCCGTTGATTCCTGATTGGATAACTGGCCATACGATAGCAAGGACGATAGCTGCGATAGCTGAACGAAGAATAACTACGAATGGTACGAAGCGTTTACCATTGAAGAATGACAAAGCTTCTGGCAATTTACGGAAGTTATAGTATTTGTTGAAGGCAGTAGCTCCGATGAAACCAGAGATGATACCTACGAACACACCCATGTTGAGGGCTGGAGCTTCCAAAACACTGATGAAGTAATCAGATACCTTGATTGATTGACCAAAAATGGTGTGGACTGTAGCAGCCTTATCAGCAAGAATATCTGAAGTAACACCAAAGATTGAACCAGTCAAACGGTTAATCAAGATAAAGGCAAGACCTGCCGCAAAGGCACCGCCTGCACGTTCCTTAGCCCAGCTACCACCAATGGCAAGGGCGAACAAGATGTGAAGGTTACCGATAACCCCCCAACCAATCTGCTCAAGAAATCCACCAGTAATAACGAGTGGTGCCATGTTTGGATTAATCATGGCAATCGTTTTACCGATAGAAATCATGAGACCTGCTGCTGGCATAACCGCGATAACAACCATGAGGGCTTTACCGAATTTTTGCCAGAACTCAAAGCCAAATTTTTCTTTTAGCTTATTCATTTCATTTCCTCCTACGTTTTGATGCAAACGTTTGCATAACTTATGTAATTATTATAGCATCTTTTTACAATTTGTAAAGCGTTTTCGTAAACTTTTTTTGAATTTTTTTACAAATTTAAAAAACCCCAGAAAAACCGGGGTTACTTGATTATTTTTAAGCCATAAGGACCATCAAAATTGGAATTACAATCATGGTAGCAAGGGTAGTCTCAGTAACCATGACAGCAGCGTAATCACTATCAGCCCCATATAGTTTAGCAACGACTGGAGCATTGGTCATGACAGGCATAGCCGACTGGATGATAAAAACTTGCTTCATCAAAGTTGGGAGGGGCGCCCAATATACGATGGTAGCCATTAAGAGAGGAGCAACCACAAAGCGTCCCAGCAAAATCAGTAACTGGTCCTTTTTAAGAACCAACTGCTTGACACCTGCATTGGATACTGACAAACCGATGAAAATCATAGATAAAGGAGTCGTCAAACTACCTAAATACTGCAAGTCACTGGCTAAAAAGCTTGGTAATTTAATATGGAGGATAACAATAAGAAGGCCTAACATGAAGCCCATTAGAGGGGGGGAAAAGATTTTTTTCAGACTTGTTCTTAAATCAAATTCAGCGTCTCCTTCCCCATCACGTTGGATGAGGTAGGTCCCCAAGGTCCAGAAAAAGGTCGTATTGCACATATAATAGATAAGAACATAGGGGATACTAGCGTCGCCAAAGAGGGCTTGATTGATAGGGAGCCCCACAAAAATGGTATTCGAATTAAAAAACATGGAAATAAAGAGACCACGACGCTCCTTTTTCACTGCAAAAATTCTAGCCACCGCTGTCGCAATCCCGAGTAAAATCACCATAGAAAGTGTAGGAAAACGCAATTCCGGCAACATTTTAAGTAGGTCTGCCGCTGTGAAACGCTGTGTAATCGTATAGAGCATATAACAAGGAAGGGCAATTTGAGTGACTAGCTTAGCTATAAGACCACGTGACTTGTCGTCAAACCAGCCTTTTTCACCCATTACGAATCCCACTAAAATCATACCCAAAATGACTAGGATTCCCGATATACTCGTTAGAAAGATTTCCATGTTTTCTCCTTTTTTGTTACTATTACAAATGATAGTGGATACCAGAGAAATATAATCATCATTTCTGCCTAGAAAGCTACCATTCTTATTTTAACTTCTCTCAAAAACCACTTTAGTATATCACAAAAAGAGCTCGATTTCTCAAGCTCTTTTCTTCTATATACTTACTCTGCTTTTAAGAGAGGTTCAAAGATTGATACCAGACCAAAGAAGGCGATGAAGATAAGGGTAATAGTGGCACTAGCAGGTGTTTCCCAATAATAGGAAATAAAAATACCAGAGAGCATGCCAACCAAACCAATACCAATAGCCCAAAAAATGACAGATTTAAAGGTTTGACCTATTTTCATACCAATAGCTGCTGGAAGAATCATGATGGTAGAAACTAAAAGTGATCCTGCTGCTGGAATCATCAGAGCAATCGCTATACCTGTCACAATATTGAAGAGAAGCGACATGAGACGTACTGGCAAGCCATCTACATGAGCAGTGTCCTCGTCAAAGGTCAAAAGATACATAGGACGAATAAATAGTAGCGTCAAGACCAGTACAATAGCCGCAATCACAAAGAGGGCATGAACCTGCTCAGAGCTAATCGTGATGATAGAACCAAAAAGATAGCTATCCAGACTCATGCTACTGCTACCCGCCTTGTTACTAAGAATAAGAGCCACTGCCAATCCCATTGACATGAGGATAGCCGTTGAAATCTCCATATAATGCTTGTAACTGACCCTGAGATATTCCAAGACCAAAGCGGCAATAACCACAACCACAAGGGTCATCCAAGTGGTTGATTGTCCCAAGAAAATCCCAACAGCCACCCCAGCTAGGGACACGTGACTCAACGTATCACTCATCAAGCTCTGACGACGAAGAATTAAGAAGAGCCCCAAAATTGGCGAAAAGATACTAATAGCAATCACGGCGAGAATAGCACGTTGCATAAAATCATAGGCTAATAATTCACTAATCATGTTTGTGCTCCTCTCCATCCTTTTCATGGACGTTGAAACAACGCCAAGGCAATTTCTGGTTACGAACCAGATGAATATTACGGTCTGTGTACTCCTTGACTTCCTCTGGGTCGTGGGTAATCATCAAGACAGACTTGCCATGCTTATGGGCAGAGTGGTGCATGAGTTCATAGAAGGTATTGGCTGTTCCTGCATCCATCCCTGTCGTTGGTTCATCCAAAACAAAGATATCAGGATCTGAAGCAAAGATACGCGCAATAACAGCACGCTGCTTTTGGCCACCTGAGAGATGTCCAATCTGCTTGTGACGATTTTCCCACATACCAACAGACTCTAGGGCACGTTGAACATGCTCCAAGTCGTGTTTCGTCAAACGACGGAACCAGCCCTGACGAGGATAACGGCCAGACTTAACAAACTCGTATACCGTGCTTGGAAAACCTGCATTAAAGCTGGCAATCTGCTGTGGAAGATAGGCCATACGAAGCTTTTTACCATCTTTGTTAATATCAGAAATCGTCACAGTCCCTTTCTTAGGCTTGAGAATTCCTAGGGTAGCCTTAATAAGCGTTGACTTGGCAGCTCCATTTTCCCCAGTCAGGGTCACAAACTCCCCAGAATCCAAATGATAGTGAATATTGTCCAGAACGGGCTCCGCATCATACTGGAAGCTCAGTCCTTCAACTGTAATATAACGCATCTTATTCCTCGATTTTTTCTGCTAATGTTGTCAAGAAACGTCCAATAACCTGACGCTCTTGATTATCGAACTGATCCAATACAGACCGATAAACCCCCAAGGTCTCTTGGTGGTGTTCCTCATGCTCTCGGGCTATGGGTTGAGCTTCTTGTGTCAAGACAAAGTAGGTCACGCGCCCATCATCCTTGTCTTTCTTAGCCTCCAACATGCCCTCTTTGACCAAGGTTTTTACCGCCTTGGTAACAGCAGCCTGACTGACATTGAGAGTCTTAGCCAACTCAGAATTAGTCTTTCGCCCCTCAGACAAAAGCATGAGAATATGCTCCTGGGTGTTGGTCAACTTAACCTGACTACGGCACTGACCAATAAGGAGCTCATGCTGATTCTCAGCCTTAAGCAAAATTTGGTTAATCAATTGATTGACTTGTTCTTCTAGTTCTAGCATTTCTTTCTCCATTTACTTAACCAGTTAATTATATCGAAAACACAGAGGTTTTGCAAGGGAAGACCTAGAAAAAGATTAGCAGTTCGCTGTCATCAATATCAGGGAAGAATAAGAGTAAAATAAAAACCTAACCAAGTTGGTCAAGTTTTCATTATGTATATACATTTATCGCAAAGTCGCAAATATTTCTTCGACCTGAGCAACAGACTCGGCACGTGAGACTTCGCCACGAACCTTAGCTGCTCCTGCTGTTCCACGAAGATAGTGTGGTGCCAGACCACGGAATTCACGAACAGCAATCTTTTCACCTTTAAGGTCCACCAAACGTTTGAGGTGGTCTTCAGCGATGTCCAGCTTCTTATCAAATGGAAGCTCTGGCAATTCCTCTCCCGTTTCGAAGAAGTGATTGATTTGCGTGAAGATGTATGGGTTGTTCATAGCTGCACGCCCCACCATAACCGCATCTACACCAAGTTCTTCAATCATGAGTTTAGCGTCTTGAACGCTACGAACATCACCATTTCCGATAAATGGAATCTTAGTAATAGCTTTAGCAACACGAGCCAGCGTCTCATGGTCACAGTGACCAGTATACATTTGTTCACGGGTACGACCGTGCATAGCAAGAGCAGAAACACCTGCAGACTCAGCTGCAAGAGCGTTTTCCACAGCCAAATCACTGTCTGACCAACCCGTACGCATCTTAACAGTCAAAGGAATATCAAGTACTGACGTTACTTCCTTGACAATGTGGTAAATCTTATCTGGATCCTTGAGCCACTTGGCACCAGCTTCATTTTTGACTACCTTATTGACCGGACAACCCATGTTGATATCAACGATATCAGCCTTCGTATTGGTCTGGATAAAGTCGGCTGCTCGCTTCAAGCCTTCAGCATCACCACCGAAAAGCTGGATAGACATTGGATGTTCATTCTCATCGATGTGAAGCATGTGAAGAGTTTTCTCATTATTGTAGAGGAGACCTTTTTCAGAAATCATCTCCATCACCACAAGACCAGCACCAAACTCTTTTGCAATGGTACGAAAGGCAGAGTTGGTCACGCCTGCCATAGGAGCTAGGACTGTTCGGTGAGGGATCTCTACATTTCCAATCATGAAGGACGAATTAAGTTTAGTCATTGATGAGTTCCTCCAAGTCAGCTTCTGAAAATTCATACTTGTTTTGGCAGAATTGGCAGATGATTTCAGCACCGTGATCTTCATCTTTAATAGCTTGAAGTTCATCCTTACCAAGCGTCAAGAGGGCATTTTCAAAGCGTTCACGTGAGCAATCACAGTCAAAACTCAGCTCCTCTTCAGACAAACGTTTGAAAGGCTCATCCCCATAAATAGCATTCAAGAGAGCTTCGATATGGTCATCAGACTCCAAAAGCGTTGAAATGGCTGGCATCTCTTGGATGCGTTTTTCGTAACGAGCGACTTCTTCCTCGCTAGCCCCTGGCAAGACCTGAAGCATGAAACCACCAGCAACCTTAACCTTATCCTCTTCGTCAAGAAGTACATTAAGACCAACAGCAGATGGTGTTTGCTCAGATTCTGTCAAATAGTAGGCAAAGTCTTCACCGATTTCACCAGAAATAAGTGGTGTTGATGACGTGTAAGGATTACCAGTTCCATAATCGATGATTGAGACAAACTGCCCTTGACCCATGAAAGGACCCACCAAAACTTCACCAGTCGCTGTTTTCTTGATGTCCACACCTGGATTTTGGATGTAGCCCTTAACATGTCCTTTGGTATCAGCTACAGAGATGATATGACCAAAAGAGCTGTTTCCGATAACCTTAACTGTAATTTTGCTTTCACCCTTTTGGTTAGCAGCCAAGATTTGATTGGCAATAAGAGTACGCCCCAAAGCAACTGTTGATGATGATAATGTATTGTGTTTTTCTTGTGCGGTTCTAACTGTTTCAGTGCTATCAAGAACATAAGCACGGAAAGAACCTGATTCTGAAATTGTTTTAATTAATTTATCCATAGTGTCTCTATTATAACACAAAAAAGAGGGTGGAAAAGTCGTAAACGCTTGGCGTTTCCTCTCCCACTCTCTCTAGCAAATTACCATGAAAACTCGGACAGTTTAGCTTTCCAGTCCATTATTTGGCGATTATCAAGCTGATGTTTTTCTTTTATTAATGGCGGCAAATTCTCCAAATACTCAATATAGATGCTGACAAGGAGATTATAGTCATTAGTCGTCAAACGTTTGAGTTGACTATGAATGAAGGCTGTCGCCTGATCATACTTTTCGTGAATTAACAAATCATCAATGTAGTCATTTCCATCAACAGTGTGCCCTTGCTCATCTTCCACCTGACCTAAATCAATATCCAGAGTCTCAAATTTAAAAGCCTTGCTGACGACATTAGCTGTCCCTCGAATCTGATTGAGTAGCCAGTCACTGTTATATACTCCCATATTAGTCACCTCCATTACTTGCTGTTCAAATCTATTATATCTTTTTAAATATCAGTTGTAAACGCTTTCCAAACATTGCAATTGCGCTTCACTAACATTAAGCTAGAGCTCATTTCCTCATTTTTCAACCAAAACAAAAAGGACCATCCGGTCCCTTTAGATTATCAGAGTTCTTACCCAACTGATCCTTCCATTTCATAACTAATTAAGCGGTTAAGTTCAACAGCATATTCCATTGGAAGTTCTTTGGTAAATGGTTCCACAAATCCCATGACAATCATTTCAGTTGCTTCTTGTTCTGAAAGTCCGCGGCTCATGAGGTAGTAGAGCTGTTCTTCAGAAATCTTAGAAACTTTAGCTTCATGTTCAAGCGCAACTTGTGAATTGTGGATTTCGTTGAATGGGATAGTGTCTGATTTAGACAAGTCATCCATCAAGATGGTATCACATTCGATGTGAGATACCGATTTCTTAGAATCCTTGTTGAAGGTTACTTGTCCACGATAGTCAACCTTACCACCATTACGAGCGATTGATTTAGAAACAATAGATGATGATGTATGCGGTGCATTGTGAATCATCTTAGCCCCTGTATCTTGGTGTTGACCAGCATTGGCAAAGGCAATTGAAAGCATAGTACCACGTGCACCTTCGCCATCAAGGTAAACAGAAGGGTACTTCATGGTTACTTCAGCACCCAGGTTACCATCAATCCACTCAACAGTTGCGTTTTTCTTAGCCGTAGCACGTTTAGTTACCAAGTTGTAGACGCTATCTGACCAGTTTTGGATAGTTGAGTAGCGCATGTAGGCACCATCAAGTGCAAAGATTTCAACGATAGCCGCATGAAGGCTGGCAGTTGTGTAAGTTGGCGCTGTACATCCTTCAACATAGTGAACGCTGGCACCTTCATCAACGATGATAAGAGTACGTTCAAACTGAGCAGTTGCTTCGTTATTGATACGGAAGTAGGTTTGAAGCGGAATATCCACCTTAACGCCTTTAGGTACATAGATAAAGGTACCACCTGACCAGAAGGCTGAGTTAAGGGCTGCAAATTTATTATCTGTTGGCGGAACCAGTTTTGAGAAGTACTTCTTGAAGAGTTCTGGATGCTCTTTAAGAGCTGAATCCGTATCTGTAAAGATAATCCCCAACTTGTCGTACTCTTCTTTCATATTGTGGTAAACCACTTCTGATTCATACTGAGCTGAGGCTCCAGCAAGATAAGCACGCTCTGCTTCTGGGATACCAATACGTTCAAAAGTTTCCTTAATTTTCTCAGGAACATCTTCCCAGTCACGAGCAGGTTTGTCTGATGCCTTTTGGAAATAAGTCAGGTCATCAAAGTTAATACCAGAAAGGTCTGGCCCCCACTCTTGCATAGCCATTTTGTTAAAGGTTTCCAATGATTTTAAGCGGAATTCAAGCATCCACTCAGGTTCCCCCTTTTCAGCAGACATGGCACGGACAACGTCTTCACTGATTCCTTTTCCGGTTGAAAAGACTGGTGTCACATCGTCATGGAAACCGTATTTATATTCTCCCAAATCAATGGGTTTTGGTTCTACTTTTTCATTTGTTTCAGTCATAGTATTTTCCTTTATTAAGGGTTTGATTCGTTTTCCTTTTTGCTTGGGCAAGGAGACTGACTGCTCCTTGACTTCCTAAAGCTCACTTCTCTCTATAGCTTTTTTAAGGGCATTCCAAGAGAGTGTTGCACATTTGATACGTTGTGGAAATTTAGAAACCCCCGCCAAGAGCTTAGCCTCACCTAGCTTATCTTCATCTTTATGATCTCCTTGAATCATAAGAGAGAAAATCTCCGCTAGTTCCAAAGCCTCTGCCTTAGTTTTACCAATAACCGCATCCGTCATCATACTTGATGACGCTGTAGAAATGGTACAACCATCACCAGCAAAGGCAATGTCTTCAATCACGTCACCATCAAATTTTACTGACAGATTGATAACATCTCCACAAGTCGGATTATTCAGTTGAAGTTGCTCCACATCAGGTAGAACACCATGATGGTGAGGGCTCTTAGAGTGATCGGCCACAACAGCCATATATAAACTATCTAGTCTAGAGAGTGCCATTGAAAAACTCCTTCGTCGCAAGAATTGCCTCTACAAGTTTGTCGCAATCCTCTTTAGTATTATAAATATAGAAGCTAGCTCGGGCAGCTGATGAGATTCCTAAATGATTAATTAAAGGCTGAGCACAGTGGTGACCCGCACGCACTGCCACTCCTTCATAGTCAAGAGCGGTCGCCACATCATGAGGGTGAAGCCCATCAATATTAAAGGCAACAACACCTGCATGCTGGCTAGGATCTTCTGGACCGTAGACTGTCAGACCATCAATCGCCTGAAGCTTAGGCAAAACATAGTCTACTAATTCTTGCTCGTAAGCATGAATATTTTCCATACCTAAAGCAGAGAGGTAGTCCACAGCAGCGCCAAGAGCAATAGCCCCCGCAATGTTAGGTGTACCAGCCTCAAATTTCCAAGGCAATTCCTTCCAAGTGGCTTCCTGTTCGTAAACAAAATCAATCATCTCACCACCGAATTCAATAGGATTCATCTGGTTAAGAATCTCTTCCTTGCCATAAAGAACCCCAATCCCTGTTGGACCTAACATCTTATGTCCAGAAAGGGTGAAGAAATCACAATCCAAATCCTGAACATCAATGGCCATGTGGGGCGCCGATTGGGCACCATCCACCACCATATAGGCACCAACTTGGTGGGCGAGCTTGGCAATTTCTTTGACAGGATTGATGCAGCCTAAAACGTTAGAGACCTGAGCTAGACTGACAAATTTTGTCTTTTCAGTAATCTTGTTAGCCAAATCTTCCATATCCAATTGGCCATCTTTCAAGTAGGCATAAACAAGTTTTGCCCCCGTCTTCTTACAAGCTTCCTGCCAAGGAATGATATTTGAGTGGTGTTCCATAATTGAAATAACCACCTCATCTCCTGGCTCAAGAACCTGCTCTGCAAAACGACCAATCCAGTTAAGACCAGTTGTCGTTCCACGTGTAAAGAGGACCTCTTTGGTTGATTTAGCATTGATAAACTGACGAAGCTTTTCACGACTAGCTTCGTAAGCAGCTGTTGCACGCTCAGCCAAAGTGTGCACACCACGGTGAACATTGGCATTGTCCTCATGATAGTAGGCCATGAGAGTGTCCAAAACTACTTGGGGCTTCTGGGTCGTTGCTGCATTATCCAAGTATACCAAAGGTTCATCATTAACTACCTGATCTAAAATGGCAAAATCTTGTCGAATCTTATAGGCATCTAAAGCTGACATCTTATCTCCCTATCTAGATATATCATAGGTTAGACTATCTGCGTCGATAGTTCCTAACGTTTGTTTAGTTTTGTATCAGTTACAGAAATCATTTCATCGCGCACTTCTTTAACTGGGATTTCAGTAATAACTGCTCCTAAGAAACCGCGAATAACCAAACGTTCTGCAGTGTCTTGATCAAGTCCACGACTCATGAGGTAATACATATCCTCTGGATCTACCTGACCGATTGAAGCAGCATGTCCTGCTGTAACTTCATTTTCGTCAATCAAGAGGATTGGGTTCGCATCTGAACGTGCCTTGTCAGAAAGCATAAGCACACGGCTTTCTTGTTGTGCATCAGCACCCTTAGCACCTTTGACAATGTGACCAATACCATTGAAAGTCAAAGTACCACGTTCCAAGATAACACCGTGTTGGAGGATATGTCCCACAGAGTTGTTACCATAGTTAGTCACACGAGTATCAATCCCTTGAACCTGACGACCTGATGAAAGACCAATAACTTTAAGGTTGGCATGACTTCCATTACCAATCAAGTCACTATCAAAGTCAGCAATAACATTGCCCTCGTTCATAATCCCGAGAGCCCAGTCAATGCTGGCATCACGACCGATACGACCACGACGACTAATATAAGTTGTGACATTTTCACCCAAACGGTCAATAGCCGCAAACTTAACTTGTGCACCGTCTTGAGCAATGACTTCAACCGAAATGTTGGCACTAGCTTTTTCAGTCGCTTCACCTAGCGTTTCAAAACGCTCAAGGTAAGTCAATTTACTGTTTTTACCCGCCACGATCAAAACGTGTTTGTTAAATGGAACATTTGAAGTTCCATCTTGGTAAAAATAGCTTTCAACTGGCAAGTCAATTTCAACATTATCTGGTACATAAAGGACTGCTGCACTATTGAAGTAGGCATAGTTATAAGCTGCCAATTTGTCCTCATCATAGGCTACAGCCTTACCAAAGAAGGCTTCAACGACTTCTGGGATTTCCTCAAGAGCAGTCGTAAGGTCTGTAAAGACCACACCTTGGCTAATCAAGTCGGCTGGCAATTGTTCAAGTACAGTATTTGTTCCTACTTGGACCAATTTAGGGTTGTTTCCAAGCGCTGTAAAATCAGGCACATTTGCTGATGGTTCATTTTCAGTAATCGTTCCATCACCGAGATTCCAACGGTGGAATTTAACACGCTCAATTTTTGGAAGAGCCAAACTTTCAAGCTTATCAAAGGCTGCTTGACGAAGGTCTTGCAACCAAAGTGGCTCTGCTTTTGCTTGTGAAAAAGCGACAATAGATTCTTTTGACATAGGTTACTCCTTTTCTAGTTATTTCGAGTAACAGACTTACGCTTCTTCGTGGTACTCGTAACCGAGCTCTTCAGCGATTTTCGCATAACCTTCTTGCTCAAGACGAGCAGCCAATTCAGGACCGCCTGAAAGAACCACTTTACCTTCCATCATTACATGTACGACATCTGGAGTGATGTAGTTCAAAAGACGTTGGTAGTGAGTGATAATCATAGCACCGAAGCCTTCGCCACGCATAGCGTTAACCCCTTTTGAAACCACTTTTAGGGCATCGATATCAAGACCTGAGTCAATCTCATCGAGAAGAGCAAACTTAGGTTCCAACATGAGCAATTGAAGGATTTCGTTACGCTTTTTCTCACCACCTGAGAAACCTTCATTAAGGTAACGCTCAGCCATTTCTTCACGCATACCAAGCAATTCCATCTTTTCATCCAATTTAGTGATGAAATCAAGAACAGAAATCTTTTCGTCATCTTCTTTACCAGCGTTCATAGCCGCACGGATGAACTCAGCGTTTGTGATTCCTGGGATTTCAGCTGGATATTGCATAGCAAGGAAAAGACCTAGGCGTGCACGTTCGTCAACTTCCAAGTCAAGGATGCTTTCGCCATCAAAAAGGATGTCCCCTTCTGTGATTTCATAGTTTGGGTTACCCATGATAGCAGCTGAAAGAGTAGATTTACCAGTTCCGTTAGGACCCATGATAGCAGCAATCTCACCAGTTTTAAGAGTCAAATTAAGACCCTTCAAGATTTCTTTATCTTCAACAGAAACATGAAGATTTTTGATTTCAAGTACAGACATTGTATACTCCTTTTTCATATATACAGCGAGCACTTGCTCGCTAATTTGCATTATTTTTTTGAAAATAGTCTTACTATTTTCTGGAAAATAAAAAGAGAACTTCCATTTTCCTTAATTAGAATCATTATAACAAAAAAGCCATTACTTGGCTTTTCAAATGTTTAATTTTTTCGCCCTTGCTTCCATTTTAACATGGTTGCTTGACGATAATCGCTATTCCCGATAAATTTTAGGAAATTGAAGAGAGGTGTTCGACCAACGCCCCAAATCTCAAGCCCTTCAATCAGAATTTCCATTCCCAAAATCAAACTCAAGAGTAAGAGAATACCACCAAGACGGCTAGAAACATTTAACAAGAGGGCAATCAATGAAAAGAGGATAGCGATGGCATAGACCACTAGAACCGCTCCACGATGAGTAAAGCCCATAGCTAGAAGACGATGATGCAAATGCATCTTGTCAGCTTCCATAGCTGGGCGCCCTGACAACTTACGGCGGACAATAGCCACCACTGTGTCAACAATAGGCACTCCAAGGATAATAACAGGTGACAAAATAGCCACCGCTGTCGCATTTTTCAACCCTTGCAATGACAAGACACCAATCATAAAGCCAATAAAGAGCGCCCCTGTATCACCTAGATAGATAATCGCTGGATGATAATTGTAAGGGAAAAATCCCATAATGGCAGCCACCAAGACAAAGATGGTCATGGTCAAGAAAATATCAGTGTCATAGAGGAAGAAATAAGAAATCACCCCCATAGTCATAAGGGAAATGATAGAAACTCCTCCAACTAAGCCATCCAAACCATCAATCAGATTAATGGCATTGGTGATGGCCGCAATCCATAACACCGTTAAAATCAAGGTCAAGACCGGCCCAAAATGAATCATGGGACCACCAAATGGAATCTTAAAGCTATCAAATCGGAAGTCTGTAAATGCCCAAACGATGACAGCTCCAATGACAATACCAAGCATCTTAGGTAGAGGCTTTAATTCCAAGATATCATCAATGAAACCAGTCAGAGCTACGACAGATCCTCCTACAACAACCGGCAAAATGTACCTGATGTAAGAAACATGCCAGATATCCTTATGAATAATCATAGGCATAAAGACCAAGGTCGCTAGTACAAAGGCCAACAAAATAGCTAGACCACCAGCACTAGGCATTGGCTTTTTATTGATACGTCTTGCATTGGGATTGTCAACAGCTCCGACACGTAAGGCCAAAGAGCGTACCAAAGGAGTCGCCACAATGGCGATCAAAAAGGTCCCAATCAAAACGAATATATAGTTAATGGTCCAAGGCATGTCTTAGCTCCATTTCGTTGCTTGTAGTACCGGTAAGGCGTCCTCTTCCATCAAAATTGTTGCATGCTCTTGCAGGTAGGCACGTGTTCGGTCTGCCACATTCGCATATTCAAGAAAACGCGCATACATATTGTTCGCGTAATAATCAGGCTCATCAGCCAAGTAAAGAAGGATTGTCATATAGTAGACATCCCCAAGTTTATAAAGCTCAGAACCTTCAACAGGTACATCCTTCAAGCCTTGTGTAAAGGTCACTACTTGATCAAAGTCAGAGAAGGCCAAGACATAGTGGGTATAGTCTTCACGAATATTTTCTTCAGCCACTTCCTTGGTAGGCTCTGTCATAGCCTTATCAACCTCTTCCAAGGTCTTTTCAAGCTCTTCGAGCTTATGGTGTGCTTCGATGTCACCCTTGTCCATAAAGTTACCCTCAAGAGCCTTGAGGAACTCTTCTGGAGAAAGCCCTGAGTAGTCATCCATATCTGACAAATCGTTGAAATCAAGGTCTTCCTTAAGATCTGATTTAGTCACAAAGACATCCACACGATCCTTGCGTGGCGTGACACGGAAGCTCAGCATCCCACTATTTTTAAAGTTATCAGGCAAGTCCAACTCATCCATGACAGTATAGAAAAATTCCTCTGTTTTTTCCTGGGGAATCAAGAAATCCTTCAATTCCATACCATGTTCTTCAAGATCTTCCATGGTAATCATGATTTTTAGAGTTGTCTCGCTTATTTGTTTCATTTCCATATGTAAAAAACCTCGCACGAGTAGTTATTTCATTATACTAGAAAAGCCAAGAGATAGCAATTTCTGAGCAAGTTTGAGTCTTATTTTGGAAAGGATTTCTAAAAACTTCTTAATACTAACAAAACCTTGTATTTCCCCATTTATACCTGTCATCTATCCTAGATTGGAGTATAATAAAAGTGAAGATATACATGGAGGTGATGACCATGACTGCCTATAAAAAAGGGTGGCTACGAGCTAGCATTGCTGGAGGAATAACGAGTTTATTGACGCTCTTTCTCTACTTATCGGGGCAACCTTATCAAGTAAACAAATCTACCTTTCTTACAGGGCTAATCGTCGCCATCATACTAGCAACTGCACCCATTTACGACGATAACCGTTTATCGCTCAAACAGCAATCTCTTCTCCACTTCTCAATCATGTGTGTTACCATCCTTCCAATTCTCTGTTTGTCCGGATGGTATCCCTTGCATAATATCGTGGACTTCTTGAAAATCCTAGCTAGCTTCTTGACTTGTGGACTGGTCCTATGGTTGCTAGCTTACCTTATCTTTGGAAAACTTATCCACAAATAATCTCTAAACCAGATAAAAAGGACTTCAATTGAAGTCCTTTTCAGTTTACTTAAAAGTAATTATCCGAAAATAAGTTTGACAGCTCCATAAAGAAGCACAATAATACCAAGCACGATACGGTATTTTCCGAAAACAGTGAAGTCATGTTTCTTAATGTAATTCATCAAGAAGCGAATCACGAACAAGCTGACAACAAAGGCTGTCACACTAGCTACCAAGAGAATAGCCACTTGTCCACCTGTCAAGGTATTCCCGTCAATGAAATACTTAACCGCCTTAAGTCCACTATAACCAAACATGGTTGGAATACCAAGGAAGAAGGTAAAGTCAGCAGCTACGCTACGACTAGTACCAACGATGATACCCCCAAGAATAGTAGCACCTGAACGGCTTGTCCCTGGAATGATACTCAAGACTTGGAAAAGACCAATATAGAAAGCTGTCTTGTAAGACATACGTGCCAAATCCGTTACCTTAGGCTCTACACGTCGATTGCGGTCCTCAATCCAAATAAAGGCAATCCCGTAGACTACCAACATGATAGCTACTACAAAGAAATTACTGAGATGGGCCTCCATCCAGTCATCTAAAAGAAGACCAAAAAAGGCTGAAGGAATACAGGCAATGACCACCTTGAGCCAAAGTTGCCAAGTCAATTGCACTTCACGTGCTGTCTTACCAGGTTGGAAGGGATTCAAACGTTTAAAGTAAATGACCATAACCGCAAGAATAGCACCAAGTTGGATAACGATATTAAACATATCAATGAAATCCTTACTTTGTCTCAAGTTCAAGAATTCATTCACCAAAATCAAATGACCTGTAGATGAAATCGGTAGCCACTCAGTGATACCTTCGACAATCCCAAGAAAGACTGCTTTTAGTAATTCAATAATAAATTGTGCCGTTTGCATAATTATCTCCGTTTTAAAATGCTAGCCTCATCACACCAAAAATGATCAAGGCTCCAAATCGTCCTTCCCATTATATCAAATTACAACTTGTATTTGAAGACAATCTTGATATAGAGATTGTTTTTCTAATCCCAACTTATTGTCATTAATCCTAATTTCCTGTAAAATAGTAAGGTATGACATTTTTATAGGAGACATTGTTTCAATGAAAAAAATTATTATAGCCTGCTTTGCAGCGCTCCTCCTCGTTTTTGGCGGAGTATCAAGCGCTCAAGCAGACGAGTATCTCCGTGTCGGTATGGAGGCTGCCTATGCACCTTTCAACTGGACGCAGGACGATGACTCAAACGGAGCCGTTCCAATCGAAGGTACCAAACAGTATGCCAACGGTTATGACGTGCAGATTGCTAAAAAAATCGCTGAAGCTCAAGGGAAGAAACCCTTGGTGGTTAAAACAGCTTGGACAGGTTTGATTCCTGCCCTCACTTCCGGCAAAATCGATATGATCATCGCAGGTATGAGTCCAACAGCTGAACGTCGTCAAGAAATCGACTTTTCAGATAGCTACTACCGAAGCGAACCTGTCATGGTTGTCAGCTCAGACGGTGATTATGCCAACGCTAAGAGTCTCAAAGACTTCAAGGATGCTAAAATCACAGCTCAACAAGGGGTTTATCTCTATAATTTGATTGATCAAATCCCAGGTGTCAGCAAACAAACCGCTATGGGTGATTTCGGGGCTATGCGCCAAGCCCTCGCATCTGGTATCATCGATGGTTATGTTTCAGAGCGTCCTGAAGCAAAAACTGCCGAAGAAGCTAGCTCAAAATATAAGATGATTACGCTTAAAGATGGTGGTTTCCAGGTTTCAGACGATGACGTCTCCTTGGCCGTCGGTCTTCGCAAAGGAGACAGCCAACAAATGGAGCAAGTCAATAAGGTCCTTGCTGGAATCAGCCAAGAGGAACGTGTCAAACTGATGGATCACATCATTAACATCCAACCTGCAGATAAGACTGATGAGGCTAAAAAAGGAAACTTCTTTAGTCAGATGAGCACTATCATCGCTAAGAACTGGCCACAATTCTTACGTGGTACAGGAATTACCCTTCTTATCTCAATTATCGGTACAGTTGTAGGTACTTTCATCGGTCTTATGATTGGTGTTTACCGCACAGCTCCTAAGGCTGCTAATAAATTTGTAGCCTTGCTCCAAAAACTCTTCGGTTGGGTGCTTAATGTCTATATCGAAGTTTTCCGTGGTACGCCAATGATTGTACAATCTATGGTTATCTACTACGGTACTGCCCAAGCCTTTGGTATCAATATTGATCGTACCCTAGCAGCTGTCTTCATCGTTTCTATCAACACCGGAGCCTACATGAGTGAAATCGTTCGTGGTGGTATCTTCGCCGTAGATAAAGGACAATTTGAAGCTGCAACTGCTCTTGGATTTACC
This sequence comes from Streptococcus sp. 17.1, assembly GCF_016648655.1. Lineage (NCBI taxonomy): Bacteria > Bacillati > Bacillota > Bacilli > Lactobacillales > Streptococcaceae > Streptococcus > Streptococcus sp. 17.1. Next base: position 13,178 of record NZ_JACLQM010000002.1, on the reverse strand, counting down.
CACGGTCAAACCATGCGTAAGATTGTTCTTCCACAGGTTATCCGTAACATCTTGCCAGCTACTGGTAATGAGTTCGTTATCAATATCAAGGATACCTCTGTTTTGAACGTTATCTCTGTTGTGGAACTTTACTTCGCAGGTAACACTGTCGCAAGCCAAACTTATCAATACTTCCAAACATTCTTTGTTATCGCAGCAATCTACTTTGTCCTTACCTTCACAGTGACACGCATCTTGCGTTATGTAGAACGCCGTTTGGATCAAGATACTTACACACAAGGAGGGGTTCACTAATGACTGATACGATTTTAGAAATCAAAAACCTCAAAAAATCATATGGAAAAAATGAAGTCCTCAAAGATATCTCCCTCAGCGTCAAAAAAGGTGAGGTTATCTCAATTATCGGTTCTTCAGGTTCAGGGAAATCAACTTTCCTTCGCTCTATTAACCTTCTTGAATCACCTTCCGGCGGTGAAATCCTTTATCACGGGGACAACGTCCTTGAAAAAGGTTACGACCTCACGACCTATCGTGAAAGACTCGGTATGGTTTTCCAATCTTTCAACCTCTTTGAAAACCTTAATGTCTTGGAAAATGCTATCGTAGCTCAAACAACCGTTCTCAAACGTGATCGTAAAGAAGCTGAAAGCATTGCCAAAGCTAACTTGGAGAAAGTTGGTATGGGAGAACAATACTGGAAAGCTAAGCCAAAACAACTTTCAGGGGGACAAAAACAACGTGTGGCGATTGCTCGTGCCCTCTCTGTTGATCCAGAAGCCATCCTCTTTGACGAGCCAACTTCAGCCCTTGACCCAGAAATGGTAGGGGAAGTACTCAAGACTATGCAGGAGCTATCTGAAACTGGTTTGACCATGATTATCGTTACCCATGAAATGGAGTTTGCACGTGACGTTTCAGACCGTGTCATCTTCATGGATAAAGGGGTAATTGCTGAACAAGGTAGCCCAGAACAAATCTTTGAAAATCCTAAAGAAGAACGTACTAAGGAATTCCTCAAACGTTTCTTGGGTTAAAAACGAAAAAGTTAAGGTTTAGACCTTAACTTTTTTAGATTCTCAGACATATAAAAAACGGCAGTTGCCGTTTTTTTGTCTATAATGATTAGTTACGACGTGTACGTCTGTCAACGAAACCAAGGAAAGCCAATAGTGTCATGAAGAGACCTACAAGACTGAATCCAACTGCAGTTGACTCACCTGTTTCTGGCAAGCTGTCTGCTGCTTGTACAGGAGCTTGTTTCTCAGCTTTTGTTTGACCATAATTAACAGGAACTTGGGCTACAGTTTGAGCTGCTTGTTCTTGTGTTGTGAAAGCAATAACTTTACCATCTACATCGTAAACAGGTACTGGTGTAAGACCTTTAGATGTAATGTTAGCGAACTCTTTAGCCAATTGTGTTTGACGCTCTTTGTCTGCATTAGCTTTCATGTAGTTATCGAAGGCTGTTTGAACAGTCGTGTATTCGCTCGTTAATTTATCACGCTTAGCTGACAATTCAACAAGTTTCGCACGTTCAGTTGAAAGAGCTGCTTTCGCCGCAGTAAATTTGGCAAAGGCTGTTGCACGTTCTGCTTTAGCCTTAGCTAGGTTACCTGAAGCATTTGTAAGGGCTGCTAGACGGTTCTTAGCAGCAGTCAAAGCTTGGTTAGCTTGTGTCAATGCTACTTGTTTCTTAGCAGTATCTTGCTTAGCAGCGTTGTAGGCATTTGTCAAACGTTGCAAGGTTGCAGAACTTGTCGCAAGTTTATCTTTAGCTGTTTGAAGCTCTGCTTGTTTTTCATCAAGAGTTGCTTTAGCTTTGCTAAGGGCTGCTGCTTTTTCTTGTGCGTTAGCATTAAGGTTTTCAACTGCAGCATTAGCTTTTTCCAATTCTGATTTAGCAGTTGCAAGGGCTGCTTGTTTTTCAGAAAGGTTATTCTGAGCAGCTGCCAACTTGCTTGCAGTCGCTTTAAGAGCTGCAAGTTCTGACTGAGTATTCTTAAGCTTAAGAGTTGCTGACTCAGAAGCCGCTTTCTTGCTAGCCAAATCACTTTGAGCTTGATCGTTAGCTTGCTTAGCAGCTTCATAAGCTGCTTTTGCAGCAGCAAGATTTGCATTTGAAGATGGTTGAGATGAGTTACCTACATATGGGTTAGCAATCTTAGTTGTGTCAAAGCTACTATCAGAAGCGATAGAATTTTTGTTGACATTGTTTACGTGAACATTAAAGGCACCGGCAACAACACTGATATCTGTACCAATGTAAGCCTCACCACCATCTGCTGTAAGTCCAGAGATAGAACGGGCATGGTTCCACTCATTACCGTTAAACATGAAGTCAAGCATAGCTTCATAGACATATTTCTTAATGTCGTTAAGTGTAAATGGTCCTGTCAACCCTTGCCATGTATTAAGGTTTTCACCAATACTTACACTATTAAATGACTTACCAGCACGGTCAAGGGCCGCACTATCATGTCGTTTATGGGTAATAGCTTCCCAACCCCAGTTATCTGCTACATAACCATCTGAAACACGATCAGCTGCAAGAACACTACCTTTTGAAACAGATGTTTGAGTTGTACCAAAAGCTGTACGAATTTGGTTAATCAAACTTGAAGCATACAATGACAAATCTGTAATTTGAGCTTCACTAAGGTTATTCAAATCACTAATTTTAACATTTTTATCCGCTTCATTATCTTGATAACTATTGTTACCACGATCACGTTTATTGACGTTCTTCAAGACTTGTTCAGCTTGAGCTATTTCTGCTGCTGTCGCTGTTTTAGACTCATGAATCTTAAGGGCATTAACATACTCTTGTGACACTGAGAATTTTTGACGAACATTAGCTGTTAAAGTTGTTGAAGATTCTGCTTTTTTCTTAGCTGCTTCAGCGGCTGCAAGGGCAGCTGCCTTTTCATTAGCTACTGTTTGAGCAGTCTCATAGGCTGCTTTAGCTTGGTTTGCTGCATTTTGATCTGCAGTCAATTGACCTTCTTTAGCTGAGATAGCAGTAGCTTTTTCTTTATCAGCTGCCTGAGCGGCTGCCAATTCTTCTTGAGCTTTTTTCTCAGCTGCTGTTGCAGCGTCAAAAACTGATTGTGCTTTAGCTTGGTTAGAAGCTGCCTCAGAAGCGCTAGAACCATTAAGAGCTGCTTTAGCAGCATCTACTGATTTTTGAGCATTAGCAACTTCACTAGCTTTAGCATTGACATTAGCTTGATCTGTATTAACGACAGATTGCTGTTTGTCTGCTGCATCTTTGGCAGTTTTTTCTGCTGATTGAGCTGTTTCGACTGCTGACTTAGCTTCCTTAGCCGCATTTTCTGCAGTAGTTACTTGACCTTGAGCGGCAGCAATAGTTTCTGGGTTTGCTTCATCGGCTGCTGTTTGTGCCTTTTGCAAGTTAGCATCTGCTGTCGCTAGATTTGCTTGAGCCTGGTTGGCAACTGCTTCATGATTAGCAACTACTGACTCTTGTTGCGATACTGCTTGATTTGCAGCGCTGGCTTGTTCTCTAGCCGCTTCAACTTGGGCTTGAGTTGGGACAGCTTGTGTAGCTGTCGATGATACTGATGCTGTTGTTGAGGCTTGATCGTTTGTCGTTACCTCATCAGCTTTAGCAACTGTAGCAGAAACTGCAAGTGCTGCAATTCCAGCTGTCGCCAAAACCTTTTTATTCATAAGACGAACTCCTTTTTATGTTAAAAATTCACTACTATATAATAACATTTTAATAATCCTGAAACAAGATGCTGACTCCTAATTTTTTAAATTTAATTATTTTATAAGCTTTCATAGCCTGTTTACAAAAACCATTAAATTGTTAGTCAAAAGTAGAGTTGCTGTTTCAAAGTCCTTTTTTAGTCTTTGATTCTGCCTTATCTTTCCATTCTATCAAAACTTCGTTACAGTTTCTTAACTTTCTTTAAACGTTTTTTTGATATAATGTGTACTCATCATATGCAAATGGAGGAGCAAAGTGGCAAAAACATTAAAAACATTGAGTAACATCTTACTAGGAAGCCTATCACTGTGCTTGTCTTATTGGTTTTATAGGGGCCATCTCGAACAGTACGTTCATTACATCGCCCATTATGGCTCCTACTTCCAAGTCTTACTAAACCTAGTCATCATAGTCCTGCTTAGTTACTTTGTCTATGCTTTTTTGAAACTCCTTCTTACTAGACAGCTGAAAAAACAGACACTGCTCCTACTCTACTTCATTTACTTTCTTGCTCTCTTCTACCTACTTTTCTTGAAAAACATTGGTACCCAAGGTCTCTCACTTAATCCCCTTTCCTTCGCTCGGGAATTATACTGGGGGAGCCACTTCGTTCCCATCATGAACCTATTAATGTTCATTCCTCTGGGACTCCTCTTTTCTTCACGATTGAGTAATCTCCTACTTTGTCTCCTGACCCTTTTCACCGTCGAATCCATTCAGTATTTTGGACATTTGGGAGTCTTTGATTTAGGAGATATCGCCTTAAATATGCTAGGTATCCTTGTCGGAACCGCTATCCATCAACTCCCTCAATTTCAAACAGTTATCAAAAAGATTTTAAGATAGAGAAGCCTCCAGAATTAAACCTAGAGGTCTTTTGCTTGCTCTATAGATCTATCATCGTAAGAAATTCTTAGATGAATACAGCAAAACTGCCCTCTGAATCTAAAGAGCTGTTCTGAACTCGGGCTAAAATCCTAGTGAAAAAGAAAAACTGCCCCATTATAGAGCAGTTCCATTTTCGTGTATTCAATTGAATAAGGCCTAAGCACTTGGCAAAAAAGATAAAATCTCCTAGAAGCTAAAATTTCTTCGTCAATTTTCCTATTTTTGCTTTGTACTTTTGACGGCCTTTGTATCTTGGGGATTGAACATAAACCAAAAAAATAACAGCCCTCTAAATCTAGAGAGCTGTTCTGAACTCGGGCTAAAATCCTAGTGAAAAAGAAAAACCGCTCCTTCATAGAGCAGTTCTATCTTCGCGTATTCAATTGAACATGACCTAAGCACTTGGCAAAAAAGATAAAATCTCCTAGAAACTGAAGTTTCTTCGTCAATTTTCCTATTTTTGCTTTGTGCTTTTAACGGTCTTTGTATCTTGAATTAACGACGAAGTCCAAGTGAGCTAATCAACTCACGGTAACGGTTAACATCTGTGCGGCGAAGGTATGCCAACAAGTTACGACGGTGACCGATTTTTTTCATCAAACCACGGTAAGTAGCGTGGTCTTTTTTGTGTTGTTTAATGTGGTCGTTAAGGTGGTTGATTTCCCAAGTAAGGACAGCAACTTGAACCTCTACTGAACCAGTGTCACCTTCGTGACGTGCGTATTGAGCAATGATTTCATTTTTTTTCTCTTTTGAGATTGCCATGTTTTTTCTCCTTTTTTTGCTCCATCCGAGTCTTAGGATTGGCTCTCCTAAAACCAAGAAAGAGTTGGTTTGTCTTTACGACCTCTCTATTTTAGCTTATCTACTAATCTTTGTCAATCACAAGATTCACTGTTTAGATTTCTACATCTTAGACTTTTTTGTCATTCTTGATTTCATCAAAAACCCAAGGAAAAGTAGGAAACTTACTATAGCATAGGCTAGGAAAATCCAACTAAAACTTGGAGATACAAGTGCCAATAATTTCAAAACATAAGGAGAGAGGGCAGACCCTAGGTTACACCCCAAGAGGACATAGGCTGTCGCTTTGTTCAACAGATTTCTAGCAATACGCTCAGAAAGTCGGTTAAAGATAATTGTCAAAACAGTACTATAGAAGAAACCAACACCAACTGAGGATAAAATCAAAATCGGTAAGTTACTAGCCACTGACATCCCAAAGAGACAAACCGCCAATAAAAACATCACTATATGCAAAAGATGATTCTTAAAATATCCTATAAGAGAAGCGAAACTTAGTCCAGCTACAATTCCAATTCCCTGCTCTAAACTAAGTACTAAAGCTGATTGCCCACTCGCAATGGTATTACCAGCAACCTGAAATAGAGGCACGCGCAAACTAATCGAAGAATTAATACAGATAACAAATCCTGCTAAAAGGGCCATGCCAAGGATCATACTAAGGTCTTTTTTGTTTAGACCTTGTTTACTTTCTGTAATCTGCTTCCTCTCCACCTGATCCATCGTTGGCACAAAAAGGAGGTACATGGTCAGAATCACAAAACCAAGACCATAAATAAGAAAGGCAAAGGTCCAATGGATTTTCAATAGTTGACCAACCAAAAGAGAACACGAAGCTCCACCAATCAACTCCATGGAGCCACGAATACCTAACATCTGAACCCGTTCTTTACCTTGAAAGCGTTGACTGATGATGGCAATCGCCTTAGCATTGATAAGGCCAATCCCCATCCCAAAAGCAATACGTGACAGTAAGACAAGAGGATAGGCTTGTACAAAAAAAGGAAAAATCCCAGCACTACTAAGTAAAAGCAATCCAGTCACAATTAGCTGTCTATCACTTAGCCATTTGTCAATAAATGAATTAAGTAAGAGCATCGCTACTACGGAAAATGAAGGGACAGATACTAAAAGCTCCACTTGCGCGGCAGAAAAGGTTGGGCTATAGTAGTCCAACATAGGTGGTAGCGCTGTTGAAATCGAAAAGGCCGAAATCAAGAGCAAGGATAGCCCAAGTAGGCTCATTTTTTCTAAAATTCGTGTCATAATATAGGGATTAGAACATCCTTTCCTTACTTGTCTGATAGTTATTTTTTCATTATAATCTAAGGAGACTTTAAAAAATAGGACCTAGGTCCTAAAAAAGGAGATGTATGCGTAATCATGACATAAGACCTCAACTTGATCAGGTCTTTCCACCCCCCTACCTCGACCAATTACAGAAAGTCACCTTTCAAAAGAATGATTATATTTGTACCCAAGGGCAAGCTATCACAGAGCTAACCTACATTTTGTCAGGAAAGGTAAAAATTGTGCGTTCTCTCTTCAATGGTAAAGAACATATCCTAGAAATGCTTAACCAACCACAAATATTTGGAGATGTAGAACTCATGACCAATCAACCAGCAGGGTCATCAGTCATTGCTTTAGAAGAGGTTCAAGCAGTTCAGCTCCCTTTAAATAATAAAGAAGAGCTCCTCAAAGATCCCGTTTTTCTCTATCAAATTGGGCATAACCTAGCCATGGCACTGCATAAACAGGGTATTACTGCCTCAACAAATGCAAGCTACTCTGTCAAAGAGCGTCTGGCTACTCATATGTTGAGTATTGAGGAAGAGGGTGTTTTTCAACTATCACCATCTATCCTAGCTGCCAGTTTTGGGACTAGCTATCGCCATGTGCAACGAGTCATCAAACAATTTATCGATCAAGGAATTATTGAAAAAGAAGCTTTTAAGACCTATCGTATTTTGCAACGACAAACCTTGGAAAAACTGGCTTTTATCGATTAGAAAAAGCCTCACTTTAACCATTGATGGTTTAATTTTCAACCCTTTTGTGCTATAGTTATAAACAAGTAAATCAAAGAAAATAGAGGTAAACAAATGGACGCTCAAACCAAAATTATCCGCGCCAGCCATATGATTGATATGAATGATATCATTCGCGAAGGAAACCCAACCTTGCGTGCTGTCGCTGAAGATGTAACCTTCCCACTATCAGACGAAGACATTATCCTAGGTGAAAAAATGATGCAGTTTCTTCGTAATTCACAAGATCCTGTTATTGCTGAAAAAATGGGGCTTCGTGGGGGAGTCGGTCTTGCAGCCCCACAATTGGATATTTCAAAACGCATTATCGCGGTTCTCGTTCCAAACCCTGAAGACGCTGAAGGTAATCCACCAAAAGAAGCATATAGCCTTCAAGAAATCATGTACAACCCTAAAGTAGTTGCCCATTCTGTTCAGGATGCTGCTTTGGGTGATGGAGAAGGATGCCTCTCAGTCGACCGCGACGTTCCTGGTTATGTGGTTCGTCATGCTCGAGTAACTGTTGAATACTACAACAAAGAGGGCGAAAAACAACGTGTTAAGCTCCGTGGGTACAACTCAATTGTTGTTCAACATGAAATCGACCATACTAACGGTATCATGTTCTACGACCGCATCAATAAAGACAATCCATTCGCAATTAAAGATGGACTCTTGATTATCGAATAAAGAAAGCCTCAGTAGCAATACTGAGGTTTTAATTTGAAGATAAAGCCTTAGTGCCTCCGTATAGCTGGGTTAAAGTAGAAAAGAACCGACTTTGTCAGTTCTTTTTTCATTATGTGAACCTGTCCTCAGACAAGCATATTGCAAAGTGTTTCGTTACCGTGAAGGTTGATATAACTTGGGTCAAAGGCTGAAAGACGATCAACGAGGAGCATTCCTCCGATTAGCATCAATTGCATCCTGATAATATCGTGCATTTGCTTGATTTCCCGCACGTTCTTCACAACGTTTCTGATGTAGTAAACCTCTCTCAATACGGTCACGTTCATCCAATGCCTTGTTTCTGTCATCTTGACAGCGAATATTATTCTGAACAGAAGTATCCATACCACCCGATATCGTGTTACTTTCACTTGGCTCATTTATTGTTTCTGAGAATAAATAACAAATAGCTATAGCTGCCAGAACTAGGAGGGCAATAATTATTGTTGCACTAATACCAAACCACGAAAGAATAAAAACTACCCAACCATACTTTTCAATGAACTGACCAAGACGAGGAATCAGACCAAGGATGCCAGAAAACCACCAAACAGCAAGTACATAGACACTAGTATGAAAGGTTCCGCCTAGGAAATTTGCTAACCAATCAGGAAAAGATAAATGTGTGATCAAAAAATCACTAAATGGTTGAAAAACATTGTAAAGAAGACCATAAGTATATTTCAAAGCTATAATAGTCACTACACCAACTAACAGCCACTTACCAAGTTGCTTCATATTTTAACCTCTAACATACATTAACAAAATTAGTTTACTTTATAATAAAAATAACTATCATCAGTTGTTCCAATTAGCGACTGACCGGTCCATATACGGTCCTTATTTTTGTCTGATTGGTCATCTACGTTGTCATTCGATGAGGTAACAGCACTCGTTAAGAATACACCTGTAGGAAGAAATGCCATAGCTGCGCCACCAGGTCCTACGCCTGATTTTGGACCAGTACTTGCAGTGAGGTAGCCATCTGTAAATTTCGCATATTCAGTCGCTACCTTCTCTTTATCACTAACTAAACCGTTATTATCAAAGGTCAAGGTGTCACCTCTACCATTTTTCCAAGTCCCAGCAATACTAGAGAAATCACCTTTTTGAATAGCATTAATATCCATGCCAGACTGTTTAGCATCAAATTTAGTTGAACTACTTTCTTTACTGCTAGAGTTATTCTTAGCTTCATTTGTACTAGTCTGACTGTCATTGGAATCACTAAAATCTTTCCATGACTCCTGACCTAGTTCAAATAAACTAGCACCACTAAGACCAACTAGACTTGTGCCATCTTTTGTATCTGCCATACTAAAGTCAACAGACTGTGTCTGATTGAAAGCTCCATTCTTAATTTCATAAGTTTCTGCCTTAGCTTCAGGTCTCATTCTTTGGAATTGTTGACAGTAGATAGTACCATCACTGTAAATCTTCATATCAGTCAAATAACCACCCTTGGCAGAAGTCCCAGCACTAATAGCAAACACAGGCTGATCCGTATTATTAAGATAATAAATAACGTGTACTTTTTCAGGAGACCCAATTAGAAGTTCATCCTTACCATCCTTATTAATATCAGCGAAACTATATTGAATAGTTTCACCTGCATTGACCGCATCAAAAATAATATTAGTTGCATAAGCTTCATCAGTGGCGAGACCACTAGGAACAGAAGATACACTTTTATTCACAATAATCGGACGATAAATGTCTAGAACAGATGCATAGAGTTTTTCGTTATCTTCTTTTTTACTAGAACTACTTGAGGTTGAAGGAGCCTCATTTTGTGATTCTTTAACTTGAGAAGTTGTTGAAGTCGAATTTTTAATTTTCGTCTGTGATGTCGGTAGCTTCTGGCAGGCGACAAGTGGCAACAGACTAGACAACAATACAAGACTTAATAGTTTCTTTTTCATAATACCCTTTCAAAAGGAACTACCTAGCACAATCTAGATAGTTCCACTTTTATTATTTTTCTTTAGTTAATTCAGCTTTCAAACCTTTAGCAGTCAAAGTTAATTTATCACCGTCCAAGGTATAGTCATAGGTGATTCCTTTATCTGATTTCATAGTCTTATTCTTCTTATCAATGGTAAGTTCTTCATCTTGAGAAGAACTCATTCCTAAAAAGTTTGCCTCTGAGGTCATGGTTGCTTTCTTACCATCAGACTTAAGTGTCACTTCAACTCCCATAGTTTTTCCCTTATAAGTTCCCTTAGGACCTGAACTACAGGCTACCAAAACAAGACTCATAGCTAAAAGAGAAACACCTAATAACATCTTTTTCATATTACATTACCCCTATTCAATAAATATGATGGAAAGTCAACTTTATCCACGACGTTTACGAGTTGTCACACCCGCAAGTCCAAGCATGCCTAGTCCTGCTAAAAGATAAACTGCTGTATCAGCTTCACCAGTTTGTGGGAGTGGCGCTTGATAGTCAGTCGTTCCACGACGGTTTACGACTGCTTGCGTCGCCTCTGCTGTTGCTACTTGTGCTGCAGAAAATGATGTCGTATGAACTTCATTTGTTGAAGACATAAATGTTTGAACTCCAACATATTTACTTGAGTTCACACGATTAGACTGGGTACCATTCACACCCTGTCTTACTTGTTTAGCTTTAACATCACGCTCAGCTTGTCGGCGTAGCGCTTCTTCTTCTTTTGCCTTTCGTTGAGCCTCTTCATAAGCAATACGAGCATCATAGGCAGCTTTTAAGTTAGTATACTTGGTGCCACTCAATGCCGTTTGAGCTTTCGCATTTGTTAATGCTACAATTGCTTTGTCATAGGCAACTTGAGCAGCATCTTGTGCTGACACTACTTTGGCGTAAGCTTGTCGAGCAGTTTCAAGATTAGCTTTAGCTTTCACAAGTTGCTCATAAGTAGCTTTTGCATCTATTATTGCTTGCTCAGCATCTTTCACAGCTTGTTCAAGTTCAGCTAGTTTTGCTTTTGCTACTGTTGTTGCTGTTTCACGTTGTGCTAATTCTTGATTAGCTACATCTAATTTGTTTTGCGCAGCTGTCAAAGCATTTACAGCTTCATCGCGTGATGCTTTTGCCATATCCAAAGCGGCTACTTTATCAGCATGTGATGCTGTCACGGTTGCCAATGTGTTTTCAGCTGCTTCAAGTGCTGTTTGTGCATTTGCCAATTCAGCTTTTGCTGTTACCAATTTAGCTTCAGCATCAGCTGTTTGACGTGGTGTTGCTACCAATGCATCATATGCAGCTTTCGCTTGTTCAAAACGTGTTTGTGCGGCTTGTGCTTGTGCTGTTGCTGTTACCAATGCAGCTTGTGCCGCACGGTTTGCAACTTCTGCAGCTTGCTTATCTGGGATTTTCAAATCAGGTACATTCTTGCTAGCATCTAGCAATGGTCCACCTGTTCTCTTATCCGTCAACGGTGTGCATAGAACATGGGTTTCAATCATAGGAACGGTACCAAAACCTTCGTCAGTGTGTGATACCGTGAATGAAATACCTACTGATGGTTGTGTTACTAATGAGATGGCATGGCCATAATGACCATTTGAACTACCTTCATAAATAAATTGGTTTACATTTTCAGCAACTAATTTATACAATTCTGATTTTGTTAACTCAACTTTGTCACCAATCTTGTAAGTACTGTTACCGTCAGAATCCAAATCATATGCTGAATCTGGAATATTTCCAGCTAAGTTTTCATAAGCATTAGTTGTGTTTTTACGGTTATACCAGTATCCCATTTCTTTTGCTGCTTCATTGATAGCTTTGTTATCATGTTCACTAAATGGATCATGATTCTTATCATATTTTTCAGCTACTAATGTCGCAAACTTAATAGTGTCAGTATTTACAACAAGTTTTGGTTGTCCAAGTTGTTGGCGAACATCGTTCACCAAATATGCGAAATATTGGCTCAATTCTGTTTGTAATTCAAGTGGGATATTAGTTATATCGTATTTTGGACCAGTTGTATCGTCTTTAATTGTTGACATATAATCAACATTCAATTTACGAGATGCTGCTTCTGTCGCAATAGTCTTATCTAATGCCTCATCCGACAATGACCCAAATGCATATTGCTTAAAGTTTTGTTTGAATTCATCAGACATTACAACATGTGTTGGATGATTAAATTCAGCATCTTTAAGGGCTTGTGCTGTCTCGTCAGCTTTCACTTTTGCTGTAGCAACTTCGCTTTTCGCAACTTGTGCGGCTTGGTCTGCTTTTTCAACATGGATTTCAGCTTCTTTTGTATCAGCGTCAAGTTTTGCATCATTTTGTTTAGCTGTTTCAACGGTCTGTCCAGCTTGTGATACTTTATCGGTCTTCTCAGCTACTGTAGCTTGTGCATTGACGACACCTTGTTTAGCTGTTTCAACTTCTTTTGCACTTGTATCAACCGCTGTTTGTTTCTCAGACTGAATCTGTGTCGCTTCTACAACTGCTTTCTGAGCTTGATTCACATTACCTTGCACTTCATTAACAGCTTCTTGTGCTTGCGACTGACTAGCTTCTTTTGTAGTTACATCCGTTTTTGCCGTTACAACAGCTTCTTTAGCAGCCTGTACTTTAGCTTCAGCTGTTGGGATAGCCTCTTTAGCAGCCTGAATATTAACATCTGTCGCTTGTGCTGCAGCTGTCTCTGCTTGTGCAACAGCATCTTGTGCCGTTGTAGTATTTGCTTTAACAGTGTCTAAAGCCTGCTTTTTACTGTCAACCACAGACTGAGCTTGTGCTTGAGCTTCTTGATTCGTATCATAACTTGCTTTTGCAGATGCAACTTGCTCTGCAGTAACTGGTTGAGACTGTGCCTGACTGACAGTTGTCGTAGTAGTGTCAACACTATCAGCATGTGCTTCTTGACTAAGAATACCTGTCGCAAGGACAGCTGTCGCCAAAGAAACTGATGAAATGATTTTCTTAGAATTCATCATAGACTCCTTTTTTTCATATTAATACCCCATTAATTAAAATACCCCACTAATTATCC
>NZ_JACLQM010000019.1:0-27288 GCF_016648655.1 Streptococcus sp. 17.1 | reverse complement strand
GCGTCTTTAGGCGCTGGCTGGTATTATGGGCTTATAGCCCTTGATCAAACCACCCGTTAGACGGGTGGTTATGATTTGGAAGAATCAAGATAGCTAGAAATAATAAAGATGAAATTTTCTGACATTTAGTAAAACTCCTTGATTTAGACTCAAAAAAGAAAAAATGATATACATTTTCTAATTTTTTCAAAACTGCAAACAAGGCCTATATTATAGGCTTTTCTCTATAGCTAACCATGTAAAAAACATGGGTCTAAATATTATTTTCAAAAAATATGAAATAAATTAATTGACAAAAAATTATAATACAGTATAATAGATTGTGTTAGGAAGAGTTTGTTTTTTGGCAGGGTGACTCCCTGGTCAAAAAGACTAGCTTAGAATCTGAAATTCTAAGTTATCAAATTCCAATGTTTCATTGTGATGATTTAAAAAGAGAAGATTTAAACAGCAAACAAATCAGATTAATCGATTTAAAACATCAGCATCATCGTAGCGGGAGCTAGCGGTATTTTTAATCCGTGTAGAGCAAACGACAGATTCAAAAACAGCAGAATCGGTAGAGACTAATCTTCAAAAGCAAAGAGGGAAAGAAAATAAAGCAGTAACTGCTAATATACCTATCAGAAGGTGGATTAAACCTAATGACTGATAGGTGATATGTTTTGAGAGTGGCGTTTTTAGCCATTACTCTTCTAGGAAATAGTATCTTGTAAGCAGTAAGATGTTCTGCGTCAAAAAGCTAGAGGGAAAGCTTTTCAGATTGACTGACTATCAATCATAAGATACTCTTGACTAGAAACCATTTTGGACCAACACGGTTTTGCGTTTGTTGGTATTGAACTGCACCTAGGGAAATGGTGGTTCAATGTTAGTAAATAAAGACTTTAACTTGTAAAAGTCTAAAAATTGTTTTATCTCATTATCAACTCAAGGATTAAGCTTTTATTGGGATTGCGGAACAAAAGGGTGATAAGCATATTGGGATGATGCTTCAGTGACGGAATTTGACCAGATGTTTGTGAGAGCATCTGTCTATGCTACATTAGCTATTTTTAATGGTTATGTGGGATAGAAACTGTTTTCAAAATCCTGATTCCTAGGAAAATTGGGGGATTTTCCTTGAAGAATTGAGATTGTTGAAAAGAGATCAAATGGACTGAGCGGCACTTGTATCCCAAGGTAAGCAATACACCTATAAACCTAAGTTTCCATACAGCAGGGAGCAAGTTTCAGTTTGAATGGGGGACGCATCTAGAGTAATCTAGATGTTTTTTTATTTTGTGAATTCTTTTACGAATAAGTAAGAGAGTGCACAAAGGAGAGAGTCATGTTAATTGCAAAAAATCAGGAGGGGAAGCTCGTTTCAGCTCTAGAAACCAGTTTGCAACGTAAGGAATCCTATAGCTGTCCTGGTTGCCAGGGAGTTGTCCTTCTGAAACATGGCCAGGTAATGTGTCCACATTTTGCTCATAAGTCTTTGCAAGATTGTCAGTTCTTCTCGGAGAATGAATCGGCCCAACATTTATCCCTTAAGGCAGCTTTGTATAAATCTTTGGTTAATCATGGTGAAAAAGTAAGTATTGAAAAGGTTTTGTCTGAGATGGGGCAAATTGCAGATTTATTTGTTGGCGATTCCCTGGCTCTAGAAGTTCAGTGTTCTCGGTTATCTCAGCAACGTTTGAGAGAGAGGACACGCGCCTATCAGCAAGCAGGTTATGAAGTGCGTTGGCTTTTGGGGGAAGACCTATGGTTGGGACGGCGTTTAACAGACTTACAGCGGGACTTTTTCTATTTTACGGCTAAGATAGGATTTCATCTATGGGAGCTTGATTGGAAGAAAGAGGAAATTAGACTTAAGTATCTCATCTATGAGGATATTTTTGGGAAAGTCTATTACTTAACTAAGACCTGGCCTTTAACCGAAAATCTGATGACAGTTCTACGTTATCCTTATCAAGCAGAAAAGGTTGAGACCTATCAAGTGACTCAGCGAAAGAAAGTCTCACATGTAATTCAACGAGAATTAATGGGGAAAAATCCAAGGTGGATGAGAAGACAGGAGGAAGCCTATCTTAAGGGAATGAATTTATTATGCCTGTCTGATCAGGATTTTTTCCCACAAGTAAGATTTCCTGAATCTAGGCAGGGTTTTGTACAAATTAGACAGTCACTTGAAGGTTTTGAAAAGCTTTTTAAGAAATATTATCGAAAAAGGCATTTTTCTTATCGACAAACTCTCTACCCTCCCACCTTTTATGCTAAAATAGAAAAGAATAGACACAATTAAGGAGAATATTATGTCAGACAATCGTACTCATTTAGAAGAAAAATACACATGGGATTTGACGACCATTTTCGCGACAGATGCAGATTGGGAAACCGAATATGAAAGCACTGTTCAGGATTTGAAGAAGGCTAGTGCTTATGCAGGTCATCTCTTGGATTCTGCTAAGAACTTGCTTGAGGCAACAGAACTTTATATGAGCCTTATGCGTCGCTTGGAGAAAATCTATGTCTATGCGTCAATGAAAAATGACCAAGACACAACAGTAGGTCTGTATCAAGAGTACCAAGCAAAGGCCTCAAACCTTTATTCACAGTTGAGTGAAGCCTTTGCTTACTTTGAGCCTGAATTTATGGCCTTGGATGCTGAAAAGTTAACAGCCTTCAAAACAGAGGAACCAGGGCTTGGACTTTATGACCACTATTTCGAACGCCTCTTGGCAAACAAGGACCACGTTCTTTCTCAAGAAGCGGAAGAGCTCTTGGCAGCAGCCGGTGATATTTTCAACGGTCCAACGGATACCTTTAATGTCTTGGATAATGCTGATATCCTCTTCCCATGGGTATCAGATGGCCAAGGGGATGTGGTTGAGTTGACACATGGTAACTTTATCACCCTCATGGAAGCTAAGGACCGTGATATTCGTAAGGGTGCTTATGAAGCGATGTACGGTACTTACGAGCAGTTCCAACATACCTATGCACAAACACTTCAAGGCGTTGTTAAGGTTCACAATTACCAAGCCAAAGTTCGTCACTATAATTCGGCACGTCATGCAGCACTTGCGGCCAATTTTATTCCAGAGAGTGTTTATGACTCACTCTTGGAATCAGTGAATAAGCATTTGCCACTTTTGCACCGTTACCTTGATTTGCGTAAGAAGGTCTTGGGGCTTGACGAGCTTAAGATGTATGACGTCTACACACCACTTTCTGAGACTGAAACTGCTCTTACTTATGAAGAATCCCTCAAGAAAGCAGAAGAAGTCTTGGCAATCTTTGGTGAAGAGTATAGTAAAGGGGTTCATGCAGCCTTTACGGAACGTTGGATTGACGTTCACCCTAACAAAGGAAAACGCTCAGGTGCCTACTCAGGTGGTGCCTATGATACAAATGCTTTCATGCTTTTGAACTGGCAAGATACTCTGGACAATCTCTTTACCTTGGTTCACGAGACTGGCCACAGCTTGCATTCAACGTTCACACGTCAGACACAACCATATGTTTATGGAGATTACCCAATCTTCTTGGCGGAAATTGCGTCTACAACTAATGAAAATATCTTGACAGAAACGCTTCTTAAAGAGGTTAAAGATGACAAGACACGTTTTGCTATTCTTAACCACTATTTGGATGGTTTCAAGGGAACTGTCTTCCGTCAAACCCAATTTGCTGAGTTTGAGCATGCTATCCATGAAGCAGATGCATCTGGTCAAATCTTGACAGCCGACTTCATGAATAAACTTTACGCAGACCTCAATGTGAAATACTATAACCTTAAAGCTGAAGATAACTACGAAATTCAGTTTGAGTGGGAACGTATTCCGCATTTCTACATGAATTACTATGTCTACCAATACGCTACAGGGTTTGCAGCAGCAAGCTACTTGGCTGAAAAAATTGTTCACGGTACTAAGGAGGATAAAGAAGCTTACCTTACTTACCTTAAGGCGGGAAGCTCAGATTATCCTTTGGAAGTTATCAAGAAAGCTGGTGTTGATATGACCAATACCGACTACTTGGATGCTGCCTTCAAAGTTTTTGAAGACCGTCTCGTTGAATTGGAAGCCTTGGTTGAAAAAGGTGTTCACCTTTCTTAAAAAGAAGTTACTATACTATATGAAAGAATCATTCTGAATAAGAGTGGTTCTTTTTACATCTAAAAAAACGAACGTTTATAGCATGCAAGTCCTAATTGCTACGTAAAATGACTAATGAGCATATTTATAGCTCCTTGTTTATATTCATGATAGACTAAAAACCTAACGTTTTATAATTGATAAGTGAACCGTGTTCAGAAATAGAAAGTAGGTTTTTGTGAAAACAACCAATCGTTATCTTGTAGCAACGTGTGGTGTCTTACTCCATCTTATGTTGGGGTCTACCTATGCTTGGAGTATCTATCGTAATCCTATTATGGCCCAGACTGGCTGGGATCAATCTTCAGTTTCTTTTGCCTTTTCATTGGCCATCTTTTGTCTTGGTCTTTCTGCAGCCTTCATGGGACGTTTGGTTGAAAAATTTGGTCCTAGAGTGACTGGGAGTATGTCGGCTGTTCTCTATGCCGGAGGTAACATTCTAACAGGAGTTGCCATTGCTCAGGGAGAGCTGTGGATACTTTATCTTGGTTACGGTATTCTTGGTGGTCTAGGACTGGGTGTGGGGTATATTACGCCTGTTTCAACCATCATTAAGTGGTTTCCTGACAAGCGTGGGCTTGCGACTGGTCTTGCCATTATGGGCTTTGGCTTCGCATCGCTCTTGACTAGCCCTATTGCCCAATATCTGATTCAGGCACGTGGTGTTGAGCAGACCTTTTATATCTTGGGAGTTGTTTATTTTATTGTGATGCTTTTTGTCTCACAATTCATTAAACGACCAAGTGTAGAGGAAGCACAACTGTTGGCTGACGAGAGTCCAAACCGACAGGCTGCTGATTTGAGCAAAGGGGTTACGGCTAATGAAGCTCTGAAATCGTCAACTTTCTACTGGTTATGGCTTATCTTGTTTATCAATATCTCATGTGGCTTAGCCCTTGTCTCTGCTATTTCTCCAATGGCTCAAGATATGGTTGGGATGTCAGCGGAATCAGCAGCAGTTGTTGTCGGTGTTATGGGAATCTTTAATGGTTTTGGTCGCCTTCTGTGGGCAGGCTTGTCGGATTATATTGGGCGTCCGAAGACCTTTATCCTCCTCTTTGCGGTTAATATCGTTATGGCTATCCTCCTAATTGTCCTGCAAGTTCCACTTGTCTTTGTGGTTGCGATGGCTGTTCTGATGACTTGCTACGGGGCAGGATTCTCCTTGATTCCTCCCTACCTTAGCGATATCTTTGGGGCAAAGGAATTGGCTACCCTTCATGGTTATATTCTGACTGCCTGGGCTATGGCAGCCTTAGTGGGACCAATGCTCCTGTCGGTAACCTATGAATTGACAAAATCTTACCAGATGACCTTGCTTGTTTTTATTGCTCTTTACGTGGTAGCTTTAGTTATTGCTTACCTCTTGAAAAAGAGGGTTATTCGTCAAGTAGTCTAATGATGAGGATTTGAGTTATAGATAAGAAAAATCTCTAGCACTCGCTAGGGATTTTTTATATAATAAAACACATGGTTAAATCATATAGTAAAAACGCAAATCACAACATGCGTCGCCCAGTAGTAAACAAGGATATCGTGGATTACATGCGAACGCATCTTCAGGAAAATAAAGGGCATTTGGCTGAGCTGGAGGCCTTTGCTCGTAAGGAAAATATTCCAATTATCCAGCACGAAGTTGTTGCTTATTTCCGATTTTTGTTACAGACCTTGCAGCCTAAGAAAATCCTTGAGGTAGGAACGGCTATTGGTTTTTCAGCCCTTCTTATGGCTGAATATGCGCCTGATGCTCAGATTACAACGGTTGATCGTAATGAAGAAATGATTGGCTTTGCCAAGGAAAATCTAGCCAAGTATGACAGCCGCAAACAAATTACCTTGGTCGAAGGTGATGCAGCAGAAGTTTTGCAAGATTTGGACACTGATTATGATTTTGTTTTTATGGACTCAGCCAAGTCTAAATATATCGTCTTTCTGCCTGAAATCCTAAAACGTCTCAAGGTAGGTGGTGTCATTGTCTTTGATGATATCTTCCAAGGGGGGGATATTGCCAAAGACATCATGGAGGTTCGTCGTGGTCAGCGTACGATTTACCGTGGTTTGCATCGTCTTTTTGATGCGACCTTAGATAACCCTGGTTTGACTGCTAGTTTGGTACCTATGAGTGACGGACTTCTTATGCTTCGGAAAAATTCTGAAAATATTATCTTGCCAGATTAAGCATTATTTAAGTAAGTGTGGTATAATAACAAAGATATTGACAATTTAAGGAGTAGATAGAATGGCTAAAGAAAATGAAAACCTTGAGTCGACAGAAGAAACTGTTGAAGAGGTTGTAGCAGACAAAGACGCAGAACAAGAGCATCTTGATCGCCAAAAAGAAGAAGAGGAAAGCATCGCCCTCGCTAGTGAAAAAGCGAAAGAAAAAGCTAAACGTGCTAAAACGAAAAAGACACGTGATGCTGGTAAACCAAGCTCAGGTGGCCGCTTCCTCGGAGGTCTTGCCCTTGTAGCTGTTTCAGCTCTCGTTGGTGCAGGTGCTATGTATGTTTCTCTAGGTAACAAAACGACTGAAGAAACAACTTTGGTATCTATGAAAGGTGATACTGTTACTGTCGGTGATGTCTTTGATTCACTTAAAGGTAGCAGCCAAACACAACAAAGTGTTTTGAGTGCAACTTTGCAAAAGGCTCTTGAAAAAGAATATGGTAGCAAAGTCAGCAAAGAAGACGTAGACAAAGCTTATAAGCAAGCTTCAGAACAATACGGAGATCAATTCTCACAAGTACTTGCAGCCTATGGTCAAACAGAAGAGTCATACCGTACTCAAATCCGTACACAAAAATTGGTTGAGTATGCTGTTAACCAAGCCGCACAAAAAGATTTGACTGAAGCAAATTACAAGGCCGCCTATGATAACTACACACCAAATACAGAGGTACAAGTAGTTTCAACTACTGATAAAGCAGTGGCAGATAAGGTAGACTCTGAAGCTAAAGCAGAAGGAGCAGACTTCTCACAAGTTGCTAAAGATAACAGCTTGGAAGTGGCTTCTAAGACAGTTAACTCAGCTTCTCAAGACTTCCCAGCAGATGTTTTGACAGCAGCCTTCAAACAAGATGCTAATGCCGTTTCTGACGTAGTGACCGTTTCAAACAGTTCAACTGGTGCTGCAACTTACTATATCGTCAAAACTGTTTCAAAAGCTGAGAAAAATGCAGATTGGAAAAACTATAAGGATGATTTGACTAAGGTTATCATCAATGGTAAGAAAGCTGATACTAACTTCACTAACTCAGTGATTGCTAAGGTCCTTAAGAAATACAATGTTAAAGTTGTAGACAAGGCCTTCAGCGCAATTCTTGACCAGTATGTGACTGGTTCTGGGGCTTCATCAAGTTCATCATCAAGCTCTAGCAAATAAATCACAAGATAGAGTTGATAATGCTATTATCAGCTTGACCTAAGACCTAAAACACGTTAAAATGGAGAGTGGCTGAAAGTTCTAATATCATGACATTTTTAGCCTTCCCTTTGAGATTGGTAATCATTGCTTCTGATACAGAAAAATGGCGGTCGCTGCGAGCCACGGACGAATCTGATTACTTGCTACTCAAAGTTTACAATTAAAGACAAATAAGAATGACAAGTTCATTGAATGAAGGTGGTACCGCGGTTCACGTCGCCCTTCGTTTAGTGGTCTTGTCTTTTATTCTTTGGGTATTTTCTGAATGCAATGTATGACATTATTGGAGGTGGCGTATGAAAACCTATTTTGTCAAACAGAAGTTTCGATTGGGCGGTGAACGATTTGATATCAAGGATGATCAAGGTAGAGTTGCCTACCAGGTCGAAGGATCCTTTTTTAAGATTCCAAAGACCTTTACGATTTTTGGCGAGGATGGTCGTGAGATCAGTCATATCACCAAGGAGCCTATTAGTCTCTTACCCAAATTTACGGTGGATTTACAGGATGGTTCGAGTTTTTACATTCGTAAAAAATTAACCTTTCTTCGTGATAAGTATGATGTCGATAATCTTGACTTGCGAATAGAGGGGAATATTTGGGACCTGGATTTTCAACTGCTTAATAGTCAAGATCAGGTAGTTGCTAGGATTCAAAAGGAACTCTTCCATCTAACATCGACCTATACTGTTACCGTTTATGAAAATACTTATGCCGATTTAGCCATTTCCCTATGTGTCGCTATTGACTATGTGGAAATGCTCGAGAATAGCTCAAAATAAGAAACAATTGATTAAGGAGAAACAATGAAACAACTTACTTCAGCACAAATTCGTCAAATGTGGCTTGATTTCTGGAAATCAAAAGGTCACGCTGTTGAACCATCAGCTAACTTGGTTCCAGTTAACGATCCAACCCTTCTTTGGATTAACTCAGGGGTTGCCACTTTGAAAAAATACTTTGATGGCTCAGTAATTCCTGAAAATCCACGTATCACTAACTCACAAAAAGCTATCCGTACCAACGATATCGAAAACGTTGGTAAGACAGCTCGTCACCACACTATGTTTGAAATGCTTGGTAACTTCTCAGTTGGTGATTACTTCCGTGATGAAGCTATCGAATGGGGTTATGAGCTTTTGACAAGCCCAGAGTGGTTTGATTTTCCAAAAGACAAGCTTTACATGACTTACTATCCAGATGATAAAGATTCATACAACCGTTGGATTGCCTGCGGTGTTGAACCAAGTCATTTGATTCCAATTGAAGATAACTTCTGGGAAATCGGTGCTGGACCTTCAGGACCAGATACTGAAATCTTCTTTGACCGTGGCGAAGACTTTGACCCTGATAATATTGGTATCCGTTTGCTTGAAGAAGATATTGAAAACGATCGTTACATTGAAATTTGGAACATCGTTTTGTCACAATTCAACGCAGACCCAGCAGTTCCCCGTTCAGAATACAAGGAACTTCCTAATAAAAACATTGATACGGGCGCGGGTCTTGAACGTCTTGTAGCCGTAATGCAAGGGGCTAAAACAAACTTTGAAACAGACCTCTTCATGCCTATCATTCGTGAAATCGAAAAAATGTCTGGTAAAACTTACAATCCAGATGGTGACACAATGAGCTTCAAGGTTATTGCTGACCACATTCGTTCGTTGGCATTTGCCATCGGTGATGGTGCTCTTCCAGGTAATGAAGGTCGTGGTTATGTCCTTCGTCGTCTTCTCCGTCGTGCTGTAATGCATGGTCGTCGTCTCGGCATTTCTGACGCTTTCTTGTACAAACTTGTTCCAACTGTTGGTCAAATTATGGAAAGCTATTACCCAGAAGTTCTTGAGAAGAAAGACTTTATCGAGAAGATTGTTAAACGTGAAGAAGAAACCTTTGCACGTACCATCGATGCAGGTTCAAGCATGCTTGACGAGCTTCTTGCTAACCTTAAGAAATCTGGTAAAGATACGCTTGAAGGTAAAGACATCTTTAAACTTTACGATACTTATGGATTCCCAGTGGAATTGACAGAAGAGTTGGCTGAAGATGAAGGCTTCAAGATTGACCATGAAGGTTTCAAAGCTGCCATGAAAGAACAACAAGACCGTGCGCGTGCTAGCGTCGTCAAAGGTGGTTCTATGGGTATGCAAAATGAAACCCTCGCTAACATCACTGAACCATCTGAGTTCTTGTATGAAGCGGAAACTGCTGAAAGCCGTTTGAGCGTCATCGTTGCTGATGATGCTCGTCATGATAGTGTTAACTTTGGTCAAGCCCTCCTTGTCTTTGAACAAACACCATTCTACGCTGAAATGGGTGGACAAGTAGCAGACCACGGTACGATCTCAGATGCAGCTGGTACAGTCGTTGCACGTGTGGTTGATGTTCAACGTGCACCAAATGGACAAGCCCTTCACACTGTTGAAGTTGAAGGTGAACTTGTTGTAGAAGCTAACTATAAACTTGAAATTGACCACACACGTCGTCACCGTGTCATGAAGAACCACACAGCGACTCACCTCTTGCACGCTGCCCTTCATAACATCGTCGGTGATCATGCTGTTCAAGCCGGTTCTCTTAACGAACAAGAATTCTTGCGTTTCGACTTCACTCACTTTGAGGCTGTAACTCCAGAAGAATTGCGTGCTATCGAAGAACAAGTTAACGAAGAAATCTGGAAAGCTACTCCAGTAACAACTATTGAAACAGACATTGACACTGCTAAATCAATGGGAGCTATGGCCCTCTTTGGTGAAAAATATGGTAAGAATGTTCGTGTCGTTTCAATCGGTGATTACTCTGTTGAGCTTTGTGGTGGTACGCACGTTGCCAACACTGCTGAAATCGGTATGTTCAAGATTGTCAAAGAAGAAGGTATCGGTTCAGGAACACGTCGTATCTTGGCAGTGACATCACGTGAAGCTTACCTTGCTTACCGTGAAGAAGAAGATGCCCTCAAAGCAATCGCAGCAACACTTAAGGCACCACAATTGAAAGAAGTGCCTAACAAGGTTGCTAGCCTTCAAGAGCAATTGCATGCCCTTCAAAAAGAAAATGCTGCGCTTAAAGAAAAGGCAGCTGCAGCTGCAGCTGGTGACGTCTTCAAAGATGTTAAAGAAGCTAACGGTGTTCGTTACATTGCTAGCCAAGTAGAAGTTTCTGATGCAGGTGCCCTTCGTACCTTCGCGGACCAATGGAAACAAGCAGACTACTCTGACGTCCTTGTCCTTGCAGCTCACATTGGCGAAAAAGTTAATGTTCTTGTAGCAAGCAAGTCTAAAGATGTTCACGCAGGTAATGTTATCAAGGTTCTCGCACCAATCGTATCAGGTCGTGGTGGTGGTAAACCAGATATGGCCATGGCCGGTGGTAGCGATGCCAATGGTATCCAAGATCTTCTTTCAGCAGTAGCAGAACAGCTCTAAGATGTGATACAATAAAAGTAACTTGAAAAGGTAGGATGAAAATCCTATCTTTTTTCTTTGTAAGTGGTATTGAAAGTAATGATTATTTTCGTTTCATAATTGAAATAGTGAATACTGGGTGGTATACTATTACAAATCATAAAAATTATAATAGTTTCAAGTAAAAGGGAGCTAGCGATGTTTGGACAAGACTTTGGTCATCGGTTAAGAGAGTTGAGATTAGCACAAGGATTCACTAAAGAAAAATTTTGTGAAGGGGATGAGGTTTTATCAGTACGGCAATTGACACGTATAGAAACAGGGAAGTCTCAACCTAAATTAGAGACCTTAGAGCACTTGGCAAGACGTCTGAATATATCTTTATCGGAATTGCTTGGAGAGAGGGCTATAGGCTCAAAGTTGCCGGTAGAATACCTCAATCTCAAATATCAATTGATGCATGCGACTAGTTTAGATAAGCCAAATAACCTAATGAAACTAGACGAAAAGCTGGGTAAAATTATTGATATCTATTATGATGATTTGCCAGTTGATGAACAGAGGGTCGTTGATATCTTACAGTCAAAACTTTACTCATATACTTCAAAGACACACCAAAAATTTGGCATGAGCATATTGGAGAAGAGTTTACCTTCATTATGTGAGAAAAGGGTATACACTATCAATGATCTACTACTTATAGAACTATATCAAATCTCGTTAGGAGATGGTGATAGTATGCGGTCAGATGGGTTTAGTGAAGGGACCTTTTATACCATTTGTAGGAATCTTATAAATAGTTATGATAGTATTCCCACGGAGTATCTATTTTTACTTAGGGATGCCTTATTAATGGTTCCAATAGTTGAATATGAACGAAAAAAGTTTCATTTATCGGAAGTAGCATTCAATCAACTGCATCACATTATGGAGGAAACTCAAGATTATCAGAAAAAACCAATTTTGAGAATGCTAGAGGGACAGTATCTATATGTTGTAAAGAATGATATTTTTGAGGCTAAAAAGGCCTATCAAGAAGGGATAATCTTGGCTAGATTGCTAGGAGACACCTCTTTAACTGACATCATATCAGAGAAAATGAGAGATGCTATGAAAGAATAGAGCAGGACATACGTGTCCTGTTCTTTTTTTCTAATATGCAGTATATTATACCCATAAGAAGAATTAAAGAATATAACTTATTTCATTGAGATTTTTGAAAATGACACAGTCTAAAATAGAGTAATAAGGAGAATTATTATGAAACCTGCTACAAAACGTTTCACAATTTTAACCGCACTCGCTTTAACTTCCGTTCTATTACTTGGTGCATGTGGTAATAACAAGAAGGAAGCTACATTAACATCGAGCTCTAGTAAGGTTAGTCAGAAAGTGAAATCGACAAAACCATCTTCAAAAGAAAAAACGAAGAAGTCTGAGCAAAAGACAAAATCTTCTAGTTCAGAAGAGGTCTCAAAGGCAACCTCTGGAGAAACGGCTTCACAACCATCAGCCGGAAATGTTGCTGGATCTACTCAACAAGAAGTTGCTCCAACAAATCCTAGTGAAGAAACAGCTGGAGTAAATCAAGGAACTCCTACAGAACAACCAGCTGCTTCAGCGGAACAAACACCAGCTACCACAGTGGTTGATGCTACGGCAATGGCTAATGGTGATTTCTCTAGTGTTGCTGGTACCTATCAAAATGACTTAGGGGACACAATTACAGTATCCCCATCCGGTAGTGTAACCCGTGTTGGTGCTGAAAGTGGTTATAGTGATACAAGTAGTCAGCTCTTTAATGGTTTTGCTCAAGATGGCGGTTATGTAGCAGGATTTGCTCATAATGATGGACCAACTAGTGACCCAATTTTCTTTGATAGTAATGGACAGATTCGTTTCGGTTCTGATGCGATATATGGTCGAATGCATGTTTACAATAAATTAGATTAATGGTATTGTCCCTCGGTACTTAAGAAAAGGAAATTACAAGTAGTAGAAGGAGTACGCTTTAAAAATGTCTCAAAAAGAACATGGAGAAGTGAGAAGTACTAGTGGTACCTTAAAGGGTATCTATCACTATTTGAATTCTCCCAGTCCTCATTTGTTTCCGTTTGTCTTTATTAGTAACGTAACAGATAGCTTTCAGATGTTTCGCGTGTGTAAGAATGGTGAGCCAATTGCCTTTCCTGTACTTCTACCAAATCAGTATAAAATTGTTTACATTAAGGACTTTCAAAATGTTAGCTCCTGCGATGAGATTACAGTGACTGAACATTTAGAAGAATACATCTATGATGAATCAGAGTTAGACTAGATTGATACCTATAGTCAAATCAACTCAGAATGAATTAATTAATCTATTCAGATTTGCTTAATGTGTCAAGGAATTAGATGTAGCAAAAGCCCTCAGGTAGTTCTTGGGGTTTTTCTTAATTATAGTTATTTGAAAGAATTAGATATCAATTTTCTACAAAATAAAGTTTAGTAATAATATTGAAATAATTGTAAAAAATATTTCAAAGGGGTATAATAGAAATGTGAAAACGGTTCCAATGTTTATCAAACAGCCTAGAAAGTGAGAGTGATCAAAATGAGAAAGGCATATGTTGTTAAGGAACGTCAACGTTACTCAATTCGTAAATATTCTTTTGGAGCTGCATCAGTCTTGATTGGTGCGAGCTTGATGCTTGGTGGACATGCTTTGGCTCAGGAACAAGCCAACAGCACAAGTACCAGCAAGGATTATGAAGTTTTTGTAAATAATTCTGAACCACTTCAAATCGACCAGGCAACTTCAGAAGCTGTTACCGATGTCCTCAATCAACCAGCTTCAAGATCTGAAGCGCCAAGACCTAAGCTTGCTAGCAGTGAGGTTGCCTCTTCTGAAGCTAATAGTGTAGTGGCTAGCGAGGCTGCTTCTTTGGAAGTACCGGCAGAGGTTGCTCATTCTGCATCTGCTGTTGCTACTGTTTCTAGATCAGAAGTGGCTAGCCCACGTTCTGAAGTGTCATCAGTAGCTAGCTCTGAAGTAGCTAGTGAAACTGACCGTTCAGCAACTTCAGAAGTAACAGAAGTTAGAGGTACTGACCGTGAAGCTGTCGATACTAGTCTTCGTACTGTCTTAACTAATTCTAGTCAGCCAGGTGTAGATGGTCCAGTGACTGCTGATGGTTCTCTTGATATCCCATCAAACGGTACCTATTATTTCCGTCGCACAACAGAAATTCGTACTGCGCCAATCATGGATATCAAACCTACCTTCGTCTTTAGTGCAGGCGACCATGTTATCTATGACAAGGTCTTGAAGAGAGACAATCACCAATGGATTTCTTACATTGGTTACGACTATGAACGCTACTATGCTGATATCGCAGCTTTGAAGGCCGAAAATACTAGTAGCAACACTGAAGCGACTAGATATGAAACCATCCCTGAACGTGGTACTTATTACTTCACTAAACCTGCAGATGTGAAGAATCAACCTAGCTTGACTGCTAAGACTGAGTTCAATTTTGATCCCGGTATGTCAGTCAACTACGATAGATCTTTGCTTGCTGACAACCACCGTTGGATTTCTTATGTGTCATACAATGGTACTCGTCGTTACGTCGATCTAGGTGCTGCAGCAGAGGCTGTAGCTAAACCAAGAGGCGATATTGCTATTGAAAGCCATGATAATGGTGACTTTAGTGTGGTTATCAGTAATGTTTCAGATCAAAACGGTGTCCTTGGGGTATCTGTTCCAATCTGGTCTGAAAAGAATGGACAAGATGACATCATCTGGTACAATGCGACTCGTCTTAACGATGGTAACTACAAGGTTAACGTCAGTCTAACTGACCACAAGAATGAACGTGGCCTCTACAATGTTCATCTTTACTATGTTGAAACTAATGGTAAATTAGTTGGTGTGGGTGGCACAACTTACACAGTTCCTGCCAAGGTTGAAGAAACGCATACAACTACTAGCTATAGCCTTCCTGATGCAGGAACTTACACCTTCAAAAAACGTTCTAGCATCAAGGCAGAACCTCGTGTGGCAAGTCCAGAGTTGGCCTACTACGATGCTGGCATGTCAGTCAATTACGATAAGATTGTCAGTGGTGATGGTTACCAATGGCTTTCTTACCTCAGCTACAATGGCAACCGCCGTTATGTAGCCGTGTCTAAACTTGCTCAACAAGAAAGCAAACCAAGCGGTACTATCAATATTGAAAATCTCTCTAACCTTGGTTTTGATGTTCATATCACTAATGTTTCTGGTGGTGATAAAGCTATCCAAGGCGTAAGTGTTCCAGTATGGACAGCTCAAAACGGTCAAGACGATCTTGTATGGCACCAAGTTGACAGACAAAGTGATGGTAGCTACAAGGTTCGCATCAATGTTACTGACCATAAGGCTGAAGCGGGCGAATATATTGTCCATCTCTACTATGTCCAAGATGGTAAGATGGTAGGTATCGGAGGCACTAGCACAACTGTTCCAGTTCAAAATGCAACCCGCCACAACCTTCCAGCTTCAGGTTCATACACCTTTACTGCTCGTTCTGGCATTAAGACTCAACCTTTGGTAGCCAACCCAGATGTTAGCTACTACGATGCTGGTATGTCAGTCAACTATGACAAGGTTGTCAATAATGATGGCTATACATGGCTTTCTTATCTCAGCTATTCAGGACATCGTTTCTATGTTGCTATCGCACCAACAAGTGTAACTAAACCTGTAGAACAACCAGTCCAACCAAGTACACCTTCATCTGGTACCTATACTTTCAAGGAACGCTCTAGCATTAAAGCAGAACCAAGTGTGGCAAGTCCAGAGTTGGCCTACTATGATGCTGGTATGTCCGTTAACTATGACAGATTGGTGACTGCAGATGGTCATACCTGGCTCTCTTATGTTAGCCATGGAGGCAACCGCCGTTACATTGCTATTGATGCTAAGGCAACAGCAGTTGCTC
This sequence comes from Streptococcus sp. 17.1, assembly GCF_016648655.1. NCBI lineage: Bacteria > Bacillati > Bacillota > Bacilli > Lactobacillales > Streptococcaceae > Streptococcus > Streptococcus sp. 17.1. The sequence goes on along the minus strand of NZ_JACLQM010000019.1, from coordinate 11,351 downwards.
AACCAGCAAGTCCAAGCCTAGCGGCAACTGGCACCTATACCTTTACCAAACCTAGCTCTATCAAGGATCAACCAAGCGTTGCAAGCCCAGAGTTAGCCTACTATGATAAAGGCATGTCCGTTCGCTATGACAAGGTCCTTACAGCTGATGGCCACACCTGGTTGTCTTATGTAACCTATAGCGGTGCAAGACGCTATGTGGATATTTCTTAAGATTCGTAACATCACTCTCTTTTGAGGGTGGTGTTTTTTAGTTTCAAGAGTTGAATAAATATATTGTTCAATATGTTTTGAAAATATTTGCCGTAAATTAGAGAAAGTTGTAGAATCAAAATGAAAGTATAGGATTCGTTCTATAAGTAGCTAATTCATCAAGTTATTGAAAGGAAATGTTATAAAACGGAGGTATTGAGCATGTTAGATATTTTTGTTTTAGAAGAAGATTATTTTCAACAAGCTCGTCTTGAGGATGCCATCCACAAGTCTAAACAAATATATATTTTAAGAATTGGGAAGGTCAATTTATACGATAAACCCAATCAATTATTAGAGCGTATTACGGAAAGGGGCTCGCATTTACTGTTTTTTCTAGATATTGGATCTGATAGTGATATCGAAGGGGGAGTATTGGTTGCTCAACAGATTCGTGAGCGAGATCCTTATGCTAGTATTGTTTTCATCACAGCACATCCCGAACTCCTACCTTCAACCTTTCAGTATCGCTTAGCTGCACTTGATTTTATTGACAAGAATTTGCCTGATATTGAATATGAAGATAGGATTATTTCTGATATTGGATTAGTACTTTCTAAAAATGGTTTGAGCCAAATAGAGTGTGCTTTTACGGTAGATACAAAGAATGCAACTATACAAGTTCCTTTTCATAAGATTCTTTATTTTGAAACATCTCCAACAGTTCATAAGGTGATTCTTCATACAACGGAAGAGCAGATTGAGTTCTATGGTCAATTGTCAAAAATTGTGAAACAAGACTGCAGACTATATAAATGCCATAAATCATTTGTTGTAAATCCCGAAAACATTGTGAGATTGGACAAAGAGTTAGGTGTAATTTATTTTGAAAATGGAGAGTCATGCTTGGTTTCGAAAGCTAAACAAAAAGAGATTGTTGCTAAGATGCTTGTTCCAAAACCCATGGCAGTTTGATATATATATAGTATTTTTATTTTAAATGTTATTTTCTGATTATGACGAAAAAACGACCGTTTATGACTTCAATGAAAAATTTAGCTGTTTTTGTATTATAATATCCGAGTAAATTATCAGTAAAGGACATCACTCATGAAAAATACAAGTAAACTTATTGGTTTAGTATTAGCCCTTATCGTAGTTATCCTCGCTATCTTTTTGGTGTCTAAATTTAACAGCCATGAATCAGCTCGTGTTAGCACAAGTAGCAGTCCAGTCAAAACGGTTAAGAAGTCATCTTCAAGCTCAAGTAAGGCTGTTAAGAAGGATAAGAAATCAGTTCAATCATCATCTTCAGCAGTCACAAATGAAGAAAATGACAATCAGGCCTCAGCAGTAGCACCTAAAGTTTCCTCTCAAGAACAAGCTCAAGCAGGCACTACAGATGGTGGACAAGTGGCTGAATCTGCAGCTGGAACAGATAAGGCTAAATCTGAGAAGAACACAAATAATAGTCAATCATCGCTTGACTTTGGTGCCCTTGACAATGGTGATATTAGCTCTCTTGTGGGAACTTGGACTAATGCGAATGGTGAATCAGTTACAATTAATGCTGATGGTACAATTATTAAAAACTCAACAGGTTATACTGCTCAATTGAAGCCTCAAAGAGTTTCAGATAATATTTTCTATGCAGGAGTTTTCTCAGATACAAGCTCAGCTGCATTGAGAGCGATTTCTGGAGGTAGTAACGGCTCTGATTACCTTGTTATTGGTCAGGACCAAACTGCTGAAGGTGTCCCTTATTATCGTAACTAGTACGAAAAAGATTGCTATTTATGAACTGCACCCCAAAAGTTAGACAGATAAAATCTAACTTTGTGGGGTGTTTTTTTGGTTGATTGGAGCAAAAAAATGTTACAAACTATTGTTTTTTTTTGTAATAAAAATGTAAAATAAGTAAAGAGAACAATAAATCTCATTTTGAATAAATAAGAGAGGTTCATTTATTAAAGAAATGCTCTAACTTAGAATTTCTCTTAAGATTATGCTAAAGGAAGTTATGCCATGCTTAACATCTATGTTTTAGAAGATCATTTTATCCAACAAAATCGTATTGAAGAGGTTATTCATACGATTCTTAAGAAAAATAATATTAAAGTGGGGGACTTTGAGGTTTTTGACAAACCCAATCAACTGTTAGAGTCTATTACCGAGCGAGGGTCTCATCAGCTCTTTTTCTTGGACATTCAAATTAAAGACGATACTAAAAAAGGTTTGGAAGTGGCTAAGCAGATTCGCAAGAATGATCCCTATGCCAGTATTGTTTTCTTCACGACTCATTCAGAGTATCTTCCCTTAACTTTTCAATACCAACTGGTAGCTCTAGACTTTATTGATAAGTCTTTGGAGGGTGAGGACTTTCAAAAGCGTGTGGAAAGTATTATCTTATTAACCTGCAAAAAGATACAGAGTCAGAATCCAGAAGACGCTTTTCGGATTGAGAATGCTAAGACCGTTATTCAGGTTCCCTTTCATGATATCTTGTACTTTGAGACCTCGGATATCGTTCATAAGGTTATCCTTTATACTAAAGAGGAGCAGATTGAGTTTTATGGCAGTCTCTCACAAATTGAAAAGAGTGACCCTAGACTGTTTAAATGCCACAAATCTTTCCTTATCAACCCAGAAAATGTCATCAAATTAGATAAAAGTACGGGGACAGTCTATTTTGAAAATGGTGGCGTTTGCTATGTTTCAAAGTTGAAACTAAAGAAATTGCTTGAGAGAATCAGCCTATGACAGCAATCAATTTTTTGTTGGATAATCTAGACTTTTTAGCGGAGATTATCCTCTTTATTGTCATTTATCAATACATTACCTCCGAGAAGATAAAGCTAAGATGGTATATCATCATCCCCTTGATTATCCGATTTTTGTTTGTGCTTTCTCCAGCCCTATCCTATGTTTTAGGGCATGCCTTCTTGGTTGTTTATTCCCTCTACAGAAATCGTTATGGCAATAGGTTATTAGATATTTTCTATGGCTTGTTTCCAATCGTCATAGAGAGTCTTGTTCACAATCTTATTATTTATGGGATTGCCTTAGTCATCAATCGACATTATTTGATTGTACTTAACCATTTTCATTTAAACCTTGTCATTGAGTTGCTAGTCTTTCCTGTGTTTTGGTTAATCATTAAGACCTTAAAAGTAGATTTCAAAGCACTGAACTATGGTTTTAGAAAGTCATTTTCAAAGTACTTTTTATTGCTTATAGATATATCAATGTTATCTTATGCTCCCCTTCTCCAATATATCACCTTTTTTGTGCAACAGAGCCCTGGAGGAAGAGATTGGCATGTTTATCTCGTGGTGACCTATGCTTTACTCTTTCTTGCGACACTTGTTTACATTAATGCGACTTTCAGTGAAAGACTAAAAGAAGAAGTCCTACTCCAAAAAGATAGGCAAATTAGTGATTTGGCTCATTATAGTCAACAAATCGAGCAACTCTATACGGATATTCGTCGCTTCAGGCATGATTACCTAAATGTTTTGTCTAGTATCAAATATGGCATTGACTCCAAGGATATAGCTATGATTTCCGATATCTACGATAATATCCTTGAAAAAACAAAGACTCGGATTGAGGGAAAACAGTACGAAATTGCCAACTTGATTAATATTAAAGATGAAGCTGTTAAAGGTGTCCTGACTAGTAAAATCTTGGAAGCACAGGGACAGTCTATTACCGTTCACCTTGAGGTCAGCGACGTCTTTGAAGTATCGAGGATGGAATTGTTGGATTTCATAACGGTGCTGTCCATCTTCTTGGATAATGCTATTGAGGCTAGTTTGGATAGCAGTACTAAAGAAGTAAACATTGCTCTTATCAGTGGAGAGACAAAGGTAGTAATAGTGGAAAATACCATTGCTCCAGAATCTATCAATACAGTCGGTATCTTTAAACTTGGTCGCTCAAGTAAAGGAGAGGGACGTGGTATAGGTCTGTCCACTGTTCGAGAGATTTTAGGGAAGTATCCTAATTGTTCTTTGTCAACACAATCTAAAGACTATCGTTTTAAACAGACACTAAAAATAGAAGATGTGGTTTGATTATGACGAAAAAACCACCGTTTATGACTTCAATGAAAAATTTAGCTGTCTATATATTATAATAACCTAGTAAATTATCAGAAAAGGAACATCACTCATGAAAAATACAAGCAAACTTATTGGTATCGTGGCAGCTCTTATCGTAGTTATTCTTGCCATCTTCCTGGTGACTAAGTTTAACAGCCATGAATCAGCTCGTGTTAGCACAAGTAGCAGTCCAGTCAAAACGGTTAAGAAGTCATCTTCAAGCTCAAGTAAATCTACTAAGAACGATAAGAAAAATTCAAACCCGCATGTAAAAAATGAAGACACAAAAGATGAAACAGTTGAGGTTAGTGAGTCTTCTGTTGCCAAAGATTCTGCAACTAAAGACACTGATGAAACGGTCTTATCTTCAGGAGAAGTTTCTGAGCCTACAAAAGAAAAAACAGGAGAAGAAACACAATCATCATCATCGTTTAATGGGAAGCAACTAAGTTCAGGTGATTATAGTTCAATCGCTGGTACTTGGACAAACTCTCGAGGAGAATTTGTTACAATTTCACCAGATGGCACAGTACAAAATGGGAGTGGTTATACTTATCATCTCTATTCTGGACATTTAAATAATGGAAATTTTTCAGGAACAATTGCTTCTGATATTGATAGCGCAGCTTTTTGGGCTATTCCTGGAACTGGTAATGGCGATTCAGACCATCTTGTTATTGGTCAAAGTGATGATGCAGAAAATTATCCATTTTATCGCAATTAACATGAAAAAAGATTGCTATTTTAATAGTGATCTTTTATATTTCTCTTAACTTTTTTCTAACAAAATTACGAATAAATTAGTATGGCTTGCTTCGACTTTCGATTATGACAAAAATTGGACAGTTTATGATTTAGGTGTGAACAAGTCAAATAAATTTGGTATACTAATGGACAAGTGAGAAATATTCAGTAATATTCTGTAAAATACTTGTAATGTTTGTCACCGAGTGTTACAATCAAACAGTAACATCAATTCGATAGAGAGAATAATTGATATGAAACGAGAAAAATTTTTACACGAACAACAACGTTTTTCCATTCGTAAATATTCATTTGGGGCAGCATCAGTCCTTTTAGGAGCAAGTTTGGTCTTTGCAGGTCAAGCTTTGGCTGATGAGCATCATGAAGTTTCAACACCTTCAGATGCCACTTTGCGTGCTACCTCAGATAGTGATGCTGTGACAGCAGCTGATATTTTCAATGGTGTAGCGACCGATGGGGTAGCATCAAGCGAGAAAGCTAGCCAAGTCTCAACAACTAGCCAAACCGCTAGTGAAACTGCTACTAGCGAGGCTAGAAGTGAAGTGAGTGCTAGTACCTCACAAGCAGCTGATAAAATTTCTGAATCAACAGCTGCCAGCTCAGAAGTGACAAGGAACACAAATGCTTCATCTGAAACAGCCACTAACCTTGAGGTATCTGCCTTAACGAGAGCAGCTGTCAATACTAGTTTGGTGAGCCAACCAGCTACAACTACAGACAGCGACCTTCCAAGTCAAGGGACTCATGTCTACAAGGAACGTACAGAGATTAAGAATCAACCCAAGGTGTCTGCCAAGGCTGAATTTTATGTAAATCCAGGAGACAGCGTCCTTTACGATCAAGTCGTGACGGCTGACGGCTACCAATGGATTAGCTACAAATCATACTCTGGCGTGCGTCGTTATGCGCCAGTGAAACCAGTGGCAGCTGGTAGTGGTAACGGTAATAGTGGTAATGGGGATGGTAAGCCTTCTAATGGCACTCAAGCCACAACAGGTGCTTTGAACATCCCAGCGACAGGAACTTTCTACTTTACACGTGACACAGATATTAAGAAAGAACCAAAAGCAGACCTCAAACCTACTTTTGTTTTCAGTAAGGGTGACCATGTTATCTATGACAAAGTTTTGACTGCGGATAATCACCAATGGATTTCTTACCTTGGGTATGACTATGTTCGCTATTATGCCGATATTGCGACTTTGACACCTGCTAAAGCTGAAACACCAACTGTTAAACCAACAGAGACTAATCAAGCAAAACCAGAAACTACTGGTGCTGAAAAACTTCCAGCAAGTGGTACTTATAATGTGACACGTAGCTTGAATGTTAAAAACGAACCTAAGGCCTCTGCAGAAACGCTTTATACCTTGGAAAAAGGCTACAAAGTGAACTATGACAAGGTCTTGACTGCGGATAACCACCAATGGATTTCTTACATTAGCTACAGTGGTACACGTCGTTATGTGGATATTGCGACCTTGAAAACTACTGAGTCTAAACCACAAGAAAACCGTGTTTCTGGTAACCTTACCATCAACAACCAAACCTCTAATGGCTTTGATGTTGTCGTTACCAATGTTTCAGGTGGTGGCAAGGCAGTCCAAGAAGTTCGTGTTCCAATTTGGTCAAATAAAGATGGTCAAGACGACCTCACTTGGTATCATGCTGACAAACAATCGGACGGTAGCTACAAGGTTCATGTAGATACAGCCAGCCATAAGGGCGATGCTGGTACCTATTCTGTGCATCTTTACTATATGTTGAATGGTAAGAGAACCTATATCACAGAAACCAAAGCCACAGTCCCTGAATCTCAAGTAACAGGGAAATTGACTATCGACAACCAAACGTCTAATGGCTTTGATGTTGTCGTAACTAATGTTTCAGGTGGTGGCAAAGAAGTTAACGAAGTCCGTGTTCCAATCTGGTCAGATAAGAATGGTCAAGATGATCTTACTTGGTATCATGCCGATAAACAATCAGATGGAAGCTACAAGGTTCATGTAGATAAAGCCAGCCATAAGGGTGATGCTGGTACCTATTCTGTGCATCTTTACTATATGTTAGATGGTAAACGAACTTATATTACCGAAACTACAGCCACAGTTCCTGAATCTCAAGTGACAGGGAAATTGACCATCAGCAACCAAACGTCTAATGGCTTTGATGTTGTCGTAACTAATGTTTCAGGCGGTGGCAAAGAAGTTAAAGAAGTGCGTGTTCCAATTTGGTCAGATAAGAATGGTCAAGATGACCTTACTTGGTATCATGCCGACAAACAATCAGACGGTAGCTACAAGGTTCATGTAGACACAGCTAGCCATAAGGGTGATGCGGGTACTTATTCTGTGCATCTTTACTACATGTTGGATGGTAAACGAACTTATATTACCGAAACTACAGCCACAGTTCCTGAATCTCAAGTAACAGGAAAATTGACGATTACCAACCAAACGTCTAACGGCTTTGATGTTGTCGTTACCAATGTTTCAGGTGGTGGCAAAGAAGTTAAAGAAGTCCGTGTTCCAATCTGGTCAGATAAGAATGGCCAAGATGACCTCACTTGGTATCATGCCGACAAACAATCAGACGGTAGCTATAAGGTTCATGTAGATAAAGCCAGCCATAAGGGTGATGCGGGTACTTATTCTGTGCATCTTTACTATATGTTGGATGGTAAGAGAACCTATATCACAGAAACTACAGCTACAGTCCCTCAAATCACTGAAACTCAAGTGACAGGGAAATTGACCAATAACGGTTCTTACTATAGTGTTCGTGGTAAATATGATGATATTATCATTGTCAATAAGAAGCATGGTCTTTCTAAGGACTATAATCCAGGTGAAAATCCTACAGCTAAGGCAGCCTTTGTTCGCCTTCGTGATGATATGATTAACCAAGGTTTGAATGTCGGACGTTCATACAGTGGTTTCCGTTCTTATGACTATCAAAAGACTCTTTACGACAATTATGTTAGCCGTGATGGTCAGGCAGCTGCAGATCGTTACTCAGCTCGTCCTGGATATAGCGAACACCAAACTGGTTTGGTCTTTGATTTGACTGATAAATCAGGTAACTTGCTTGAGGATGCACGAGCTAGTCAATGGCTTAAAGACAATGCACATAACTATGGCTTTATCGTGCGTTTCCAAGCAGGTAAAGAAGCTTCAACCGGCTACATGCCAGAAGCATGGCATATCCGCTATGTGGGTAAAGAAGCTAAAGACATCCACGATTCAGGATTGAGCTTGGAAGAGTACTTTGGTATCGAAGGTGGCGATTATGCTACTAGCAGCAAACCTGCTGAAAGCAAACCAGCCACTACAGGTGCCATCAACCTTCCAGCGACAGGAACTTATACCTTCACAGGTCGTGCGTCAATCAAGGCAGAAGCTAAGGTTTCAAGCCCAGAGTTGGCCTACTATGACAAGGGCATGAGTGTTAACTATGACAAAGTTTTGACAGCCGATGGTCATCAATGGCTTTCATACATGACAACAAGCGGTGCCCGTCGTTACGTTGATATTGCGACAGTTAAAGCTACAGAAACTAAACCAGAAGTTAAACCAGTTGCTAAACCAGCGGATAAACCAAGTCTTCCAGAATCAGGCACTTATACCTTCACAGGTCGTGCGTCAATTAAGGCAGAAGCTAAGGTTTCAAGCCCAGAGTTGGCCTACTATGATAAGGGTATGAGCGTTAACTACGACAAGGTTTTGACAGCCGATGGCCGTCAATGGCTTTCATACGTGACAGCAAGCGGTGCACGTCGTTACGTTGATATTGCAGCAGCCAAGGCAGAGTCTAAGCCAGCAAGTCAACCAGAAGTTAAACCGGTTGCTAAACCAGCGGATAAACCAAGTCTTCCAGAATCAGGCCGTTATACCTTCACAGGTCGTGCGTCAATCAAGGCAGAAGCCAAGGTTTCAAGCCCAGAGTTGGCCTACTATGACAAGGGTATGAGTGTTAACTACGATAAGGTTTTGACAGCGGACGGTCACACATGGCTTTCATACATGACAGTGAGCGGTGCTCGTCGTTACGTTGATATTGCTTAGTGTAATAATGATTAGGTTGGACATTATGTCCAGCCTTTTTTGATAGCCTTTCTTTATCATGAGATTGAATTTTTCAATTTTTGTGACGTCTTTTGGAGTGCTATAATGGTTAATATAGAATAGAGGTTATTATGAAAATTGCGTTGGTACAGATGGATGTCGTTCACGGGCAGCCTATGGAAAATAAAAAACACGTCATAGAGATGCTGGAAAGGGCGCTTGATGACAATCCTGATGTTATTGTGCTTCCTGAAATGTGGAATACAGGCTATGCTTTAAACGAACTTGATGGGCTTGCGGATAAGGATGGATTGGACTCTCAAGAACTCTTGTCTCATTTTGCTAGGAAACATGCTGTAGCTATTATTGGAGGGTCCGTTGCTATTGAGAAAGATGGTAAATTCTACAACACGACCTATGTCTACAATAAGTCTGGGGACTTAATCAATACCTATAGCAAGGCCCATCTCTTTGGCCTTATGGCAGAGGACCAGTACATGTCTGCTGGGTCGAATGAGTCTGTTTTTGAGCTTGATGGTGTGATAGCTGCCAGTGTCATTTGTTATGATATCCGTTTTCCTGAATGGGTGCGAACACAGATGGCACAAGGGGCCAAGGTGCTTTTTGTGGTAGCGCAGTGGCCGGAACCTCGAGTGCAGCAATGGGAGATTTTGTTAAAGGCGCGTGCAGTTGAAAATCAAGCTTTTGTAGTTGCTGTCAATCGTGTTGGATCAGGACCGAACGATATCTTTTCAGGACATTCTATGGTTATAGATCCACTTGGAAATGTGGTCTTACAAACCAAGGAGCATGAGGAGGGCGTTTTTACGGCTGATATTAATCTTGAAGAGGTAGATAAGGTTCGAGGTCAGATTCCTGTTTTTGAGGATCGTCGCACGGACTTGTATCATTAAGGAGTGTTTATGTTATTTGAAGAATCTGACTTATTGAAGGCATTGCCAGAACAGTTTTTTGCAGGGTTGGTTGCTAAAGTTAATGCCAAGGTGGCGGAAGGAGCAGATGTTATCAATCTTGGTCAGGGGAATCCAGACCAACCAACCTATGACCATATTGTTGAGGCGCTTTGTACCTCAGCGAAAAATCCTGCTAGCCATAAGTATTCACAGTTTCGAGGCAATCGTCCTTTTAAGGAAGCTGCTGCTAGTTTTTACAAGAAACATTATGGGGTCGATTTGGATGCGGAGCGTGAGATTTGTGTCATGGGTGGGGCTAAAATTGGGCTTGTGGAATTGCCCCTAGCTTTGATGAATCCAGGTGACCTCTTGCTCCTACCTGACCCAGGATATCCTGATTATTTATCAGGAGTGAGTCTAGGACGTGTAGCCTATAAGACCTTTCCTTTGACGGCTGAAAATGATTTCTTGCCAGATTTGGATGCCATCCCTGAAGAGACAGCTCGCCGTGCTAAGTTTATCTATATCAATTATCCGAATAATCCTACGGGTGCTGTGGCGACTAAGGCCTTTTATGAAAAGTTGGTTGCCTGGGCTAAGACTTACGAAGTTGGTGTGGTGAGTGATTTAGCTTACGGAGCTTTGGGCTATCGAGGCTATGAGAATCCTAGCTTCTTATCAACACCTGGTGCTAAAGATGTGGGCATTGAGTTCTATACTTTCTCGAAAACCTTCAATATGGCTGGTTGGCGTTTAGCCTTTGCTGCTGGGAATGACCAGATGATTGAAGCCTTAAATCTGATTCAAGACCATCTTTTTGTGGGAATCTTTCCTGCCTTGCAGGAGGCTGGGATTGCAGCCCTCTTAGATCCTAAATCTGAGGAGGCTGTTGCTCAACTGAATGCGACTTATGATAGCCGTCGAGATGCTTTTGTCCAGGCAGCTGCTAAGATTGGCTGGAAGGCCTTTCCATCCAAAGGTTCTTTCTATGCTTGGATGCCTGTACCAGAGGGTTACACTAGTGAGAGTTTTGCGGATCTTTTGCTTGAGAAGGCCCATGTTGCTGTGGCACCAGGTAAAGGATTTGGTTCTGCAGGAGATGCTTATGTTCGTATTGGGCTTTTGGTAGAGCCAGAACGTCTGGTCGAAGCAGTCGATCGTATTGCCAACTTGCAATTATTTAATAACTAGATAACAATCATGAAACAAGTAGTTGGAAAAGACTGCTTGTTTTTTTGGCTCTTTGTCAACTGTAGTGGGTGACGAAAAGCTAACATCTAGAGAGAACCTGATAGGTTTTCTCTTTTTGTATGT
>NZ_JACLQM010000018.1:0-32280 GCF_016648655.1 Streptococcus sp. 17.1 | reverse complement strand
GGATGAGTTTTTTGAACTCATAGAGGAGAATATAAGCAAGGTCAATCATTACTTCAAAACAGTCTTTAGGACTTTTCGTAAACATAAACAATACATCAAAAATGCACTAGAAACACATTACTCAAATGCAAAATTGGAGGGGACCAATAAGCTTATCAAAGATATTAAACGTCTGGGCTTCGGTTTTAGAAACTTTATTAACTTTAGGAAGCGTGTTTTCATCACTCTGAACATACAAAAAGAGAAAACCTATCAGGTTCTCTCTAGATGTTAGCTTTTCGTCACCCACTACAGTTGACAAAGAGCCTTAAAAGTAAAAAACCAAGGTTTCATTTTACCTTGGTCGTTATTTTTTCTTTTGAACTGATAGCTGTTCTTTAAAAAGTTTATTCATTTTTTTCTGTCCCTCAGAAGAGTTGAGAGTATCTTTGTTGATTTCCCCTTTATAAATTTGTTCCATTAGAAGTAAGTATGCTTCACCTAAAGCAGTAGTGATAAGACCAGCGGTTGTACCAGAAATAGCTCCACCAACACCGGTACCAATACCTGGGAAAAATTTCAATATATTAGAGACAATAGTTTTACCGATTAATGTAGCACTACCAGATCCTAAAGTGGATGTTACGAAAGCTGTTAGGAAAGCTTTATTTATTTCGAGTCCAAATATTACAGTAATCGCACTAATCATAGCAACTTGAGTTGGCACTAGTAAAAATGCATCAGCAAAGGGGATTGGAGCGAAACCTTCTCCAAAACTTGCTGTTACCGCTGTTGCAATAGCAGCCCTAGCATGTTTTTTTTTTGCTTCTAGAGATACTTTTTGAATATTTTGTAGTGTATCTTGAAGCTCGGAAGGTAATACTTCAGACATTACATTTATTAAGGTATCCAGCCCAAAGGATTTCGCAACATATTCTTCATCAAAATCCATGTCCTGAGCAAGAATTGGTACAACCTTACAAATATCAAGGTTTTCTTGTTCTACATGATTTTTCATTTCCAAAGCTTTTTTTCTTGGAACAGATTGTGTGAGTACCACGATTATTGGGACTTTGGAGTTTTTATTTTTTTCAGAGAACTCCTTTAGCCACTCTACCTCAGAACTATCAAAGGTACGGTTTGCTCCTACATTAATGCAGTACCAAATACAGTGGATTGTTTTGTTGATGTCATTAGAGGAGTAACCTTCGCTTATTAATTTTATTACTTCATCTTTTACGTTGTCTTGTTGGTCAGAAGAAAGTTCGAAACCGGGAGTGTCATAAATGGAGAGAGGATAGTCACTCTTAACAATTTTTCTGATTTCTTGTGTTACTGGTCTACCTAGACCGGTATCAGCAAAGTCACCTCTAAACAAACTGTTAATGAGTGTACTTTTTCCTACCCCAGATTTACCAATAACTATTATGTTAAGCTGTTTTAGATTATTTATTTTATCATTAATTGCATTAATACATTGTTGAGCAATACTATCTGTATCAATCTGCATTGATTTCTTCCTTTATATACTTATTTTTTTTTGACTAGTTCATCTTCCCATGAGACACTATAGTGCTGTCGATTATTTATCTCTACTTGTTTTTTATATAAATAATTAGTGGTTTTTTTCAAGACTTTCGGTAATAACGTTGTAGAAACTATTATTGCTCCAGTTCCTATAATGTACTTCATTTTAGATTTTTTTTTAATTGGTTTCGAATTTTTCTTTGACATAATATTTCTCACTAAATTTAAGTTTTGAAGTAATTATATCATATAAAACATTAAAATTGCTACAAAATTTCAACATTATTCAACTATCTTTATTTCCCATAACATAAGTAAATTGTTTTGCTGTTTCTGCATCAAAAGTGCGGTAGCTAACGACTCCTAGGCCTTTGACGTTTGATTCAGAGATAAGGATGGAGCAATCTGATTTGACTTGTTCCACAAAGGCGATGTGGCTATAGGTTGGATCTGCTCCAGCTTGTCCTGGGCTAAAAGATAGTGCGGAGTGCTCGGTGGGGGTATTCCCAGAAAAGAGGTCTTCACAAATGGTGGTTAGGGTATCTATGCCACCACGTTCACGAACAGTGTTTAAGGTACTTAGTCCACCAGACCAGGCTTTAAAGTTGTTCAGTGAATTGATTTCGACTTTGTATTCCATAGGGATTTCCTTTCTAGTGTTCATAGTGTTTATTGGTTTTGAGGAGTCTTAAGATAGTCTCCCCACGATCGGTGATTTCACCGCTATTTTGAATCATCTTCATGTATTCTGTTCGCATGATTTTGTCTGCTTCAGAAACGAGTGCAAGAGAGTTTGCGACTTGGTAGGTTAACCAGCGAATGGTTCGTTCGATACTGTAGGGTTGTGGACTGGTTGAGAGTTTTAGGGGTTCAACCCCTCCAAATAGCCTTTGCCATTTTTCATCGGGCTTATAGGCTCCAAAACGGGTGACACCATCATAGATTTGGATTTCCTTATTCACGATACCTCGTGCAATTTCTCCCAAGTCTACACCGTTGATGTATTCCTCCACAACGCCTTGGGCTTTCTGGTCTGAAAAGCGTAGCTCGTAGCGGTTCCAGATACCAAAAATCTCCAAGGATTCTTCCAAGGAGATATTTTCCATACGGGCGATTTCGTATCGCTTTTCATAAAAGTTGAAGTAGAGCTGACTTTGTCGGCTCCCAAAGTAAAGGGAAGGACCGTGATTGGCTTCCATATCCTCGTTATCGGTGAAGGAGCATGATATTTCATGATTTTAGATCTATTTGAAGTCATGATTAATATCAAATAAACCAAGAACTAAATCTCGAAGCTCACTTGCACTAAAGACCTCATAAGCAGGCATTTCTTCTTTCTCTTTTGCTATCTGTCTGTTTCGATGGTTGAACCAGATAGGATGCCATCCAGCGTTATAACTTCCTTCGATATCGTTGATAAAGGTATCCCCAATGTATAGGCTTTCTGAAGGTAAGAAATTTAACTTTTTGGCAGTATAGTCAAAGATTTCTTGTTGAGGTTTGCTATACCCTGTGGTCTGACTAATAATGATTTTTTTCTTTTCAAAATATTGATAGGCACCAATAAGTTGGAGTTTTCGACTCTGTAAGTCAACAGGGCCATTAGTTAGAATACCGATTGGGATGTGGTTTTCATGTAGAGCCAGCAGTAGTTGATGTATCTCAGGAATCATTGTAATCTGATCGAGTTCATATTCATAGTCAGCCTGGAAGTCTAGAGCTTCTGTCCTAGATATACTATCGATGCCAAATTCTTCCATAGTCTTCTGACAGCGAAAAATTCTAAGTTCCTCAATACTGATGAGTTTTTTCGTGTATTTAGGAAAAGCAACATCAGACCAATATCTAAAACGTTTGTAAATGTTATCTATTTGTTGGATATCAATCGTTGGAAAACATTTCTCAACGCTACGTTTAAAGGGGAGTTGATGGTCATAAAGAGTGTCATCAAGGTCAAAAACAATATTTTTATAAGTCATAATTCTAGTCCGCTTTTAAAATAGTAGTGTACTGGCTAAATTCCTCTAAGTGTTGAGGGCTAATCTGGTTATCTGTAATGATGGTATCGAGTTGATCTAGATTATAGAAGTTAAAGAAATCGTATCGATCGAATTTAGTACTGTCTACTAATAAGAATTTTTCTACAGCATTGTTTAGGGCAAGTTGTTGAATCACACCTTCCTTGTCACTATATGTAGCAATAGAATTATGGGTAACAGCATTTGCACTAACAAAAGCTTTGGCAAATCTCATTGCTTTTAAATTTGTCGAAGCCATTGAACCTACAAAAGCTCCAGTTACTTCTCTATATTCACCGCCAAGAAGCAATAAATCAATGGTTTCGCTATCATTTAGAATCAAGAACACAGGGAGACTATTTGTAATGACACGAATTTTATAACCTTTACGACCTTTCAATTCTAATGCCAGTTGTTCAAGTGTAGTTCCGGGTCCAATAAAAATAGTATCGCCATCTTTGATTAAAGAGCAGGCTTTTTTAGCAATGTCAATTTTTTCTTTTGTATTTAGACTTTTCTTCTCGATATGTGTCTTTTCAAGTGGCTTTTTAGAGGAAAGCAATTGTGCACCACCATGAGTACGTCTTAAAAGTCCATCAGCTTCTAGAGCATCAAGGTCTCTACGGGCTGTCATATCGGAAATATCTAGTTCATCTATTATTTCTTTTATGGTTATGGTCCCGTCAATCTTTAACATATCTAAAATTTTTTCTAATCGTCGTTTTTTGTTCATATGAAGACTCTTCTTTCATAAAGTAATTTTTTTCCAAAGATAATTCTCTTTTAATTGTATCATAAAAGACAATATTTTCAAGGCGAAACAAACAATTTCAAACAAAAAACAAACGTTAGATGATGAAATAAGAACAGAGGGTTGACGTATATTAACTTAGGTCAGATTTTGTATAAGACGAAAATAAGGTAGGACCTCTTAATCAGTAAATTATAGAAAGTAAAAGACTTTTGTAATACTTGAATAGATATTTCACGTCCATTTTGTGATGGTTTAAATGAACAATAATTTAACGGTGTTATCTACTTTTAAAAAAGCAAACAAAAAACAAACAAAAAATAAACAAAAAGTGTTGCTTTTTGTTTAGGTGTTTGGTATTATATAAACAAAGAAATGATGAAAACGTTATTTCGAACATTTTGCAAAATATTTTCTACTTCTACGTAGCATTTCTTTCTAAAATTTAGGAGGTAGTCAAAATGGCTATTGTTGTTGGTGCAGATCTCAAAGGTAAGAGATTAAAAGATGTTGTCAAACACTTTCTTGTTGAAGAAGGTTTTGAGGTAATTGATGTGACTGAGGACGGACAGGATTTCGTTGATGTTACCTTGGCAGTTGCTTCTGTAGTAAACAAAGATGAGCAAAATTTGGGTATTGTCATTGATGCCTATGGAGCTGGCCCATTCATGGTAGCAACAAAAATTAAAGGTATGGTTGCTGCGGAAGTTTCAGATGAACGATCAGCATATATGACACGCGGACATAACAATTCACGAATGATTACAGTGGGTGCTGAAATTGTTGGTGATGAGCTTGCTAAAAATATCGCTAAAGGTTTCGTCAACGGTAAATATGATGGTGGACGCCATCAAATCCGAGTAGATATGCTTAACAAGATGTGTTGAGAAAAGGAGTTAACGAATGAGAATCGCAATTGGATGTGACCACATTGTCACAGATGAAAAAATGGCAGTATCAGAATTCTTGAAATCAAAAGGACATGAGGTTCTTGATTTCGGGACATATGACCACGTACGCACTCACTACCCTATCTATGGTAAAAAAGTCGGTGAAGCAGTAGTTAGTGGTCAAGCAGACTTGGGAGTATGTATCTGTGGTACAGGTGTCGGTATTAACAATGCAGTCAATAAAGTTCCAGGTGTTCGCTCAGCATTAGTTCGTGATATGACATCAGCTATATATGCAAAAGAAGAGTTAAATGCGAATGTTATCGGTTTCGGTGGAATGATCACTGGTGGTCTTCTTATGAATGACATTATTGAAGCTTTCATTGAAGCAGAGTACAAGCCAACAGAAGAAAATAAAAAATTGATTGCAAAAATCGAACACGTTGAAACTCATAATGCACATCAAGCAGATGAAGATTTCTTTACAGAATTCCTTGAAAAATGGGACCGTGGTGAGTATCACGACTAGATAATAGATCTATAAATCTCATAATTAGATAAAATAATTGGTTGAAAATTTTTACGTATAAACTAGAGACATTCATCTTGTAAAAGAACTTAGTAGGAAAAGTATAAAAGAGGTATAAAAATGGTACTTACAGAACAGAAACGCAAATCTTTGGAAAAACTTTCAGATAAAAACGGTGTTATCTCAGCTTTGGCATTTGACCAACGTGGTGCTTTGAAACGTTTGATGGCACAATATCAAGATGCAGAGCCAACAGTGGCTCAAATGGAAGAACTAAAGGTTTTGGTTGCTGATGAACTTACAAAATATGCATCATCAATGTTGCTTGATCCTGAATACGGACTTCCAGCAACAAAAGCATTGGATAAAGAAGCTGGTCTTCTTCTTGCCTATGAAAAAACAGGTTATGATACATCAAGTACAAAACGTTTGCCTGACTGCTTGGATGTTTGGTCTGCAAAACGCATCAAAGAGCAAGGCGCTGATGCCGTTAAGTTCTTGCTTTACTATGATGTAGACAGCTCAGATGAACTTAACCAACAAAAACAAGCTTATATTGAACGTGTTGGTTCTGAATGTGTAGCTGAAGATATTCCTTTCTTCTTGGAAATCCTTGCTTATGATGAAGAAATCTCAGATGCAGGTTCTGTTGAATATGCAAAAGTGAAGCCTCGCAAAGTCATTGAAGCGATGAAAGTTTTCTCTGATCCACGCTTTAACATTGATGTTCTTAAAGTAGAAGTACCAGTTAACGTTAAATATGTCGAAGGTTTTGCTGATGGTGAAGTGGTTTACAGTAAAGCTGAAGCTGCTGACTTCTTTAAAGCACAAGAAGAAGCGACTAACCTTCCATACATCTACCTAAGTGCAGGTGTATCTGCTAAATTGTTCCAAGAAACATTGCAATTTGCTCACGACTCAGGTGCCAAGTTTAATGGTGTGCTTTGTGGACGTGCTACTTGGGCAGGATCTGTAGAACCTTACATCAAAGAAGGTGAAAAAGCAGCACGTGAGTGGTTGCGTACTACTGGATTCGAAAATATTGATGAACTTAACAAAGTTCTTGTTAAAACAGCTAGTCCATGGACTGATAAAGTATAGTAAAAAATACAAAACGGAGGATATTGTTATGAACAGAGAAGAGATGACTCTCTTAGGGTTTGAAATTGTTGCTTATGCTGGAGATGCTCGCTCTAAACTTTTAGAAGCGCTTAAAGCGGCTGAAAATGGTGATTTCGCTAAGGCAGATAGTCTTGTAGTAGAAGCAGGAAGCTGTATTGCAGAGGCTCACAATTCTCAGACAGCTATGTTGGCTCGAGAAGCTTCTGGGGAGGAACTTCCATACAGCGTTACCATGATGCATGGTCAGGACCACTTAATGACTACTGTCTTATTAAAAGATGTGATTCATCACCTTATCGAACTTTATAAAAGAGGAGCAAAATAATGCATAAACTCATTGAACTTATTGAGAAAGGGAAACCATTCTTTGAGAAAATTTCTCGAAACATCTATCTTCGTGCTATTCGTGATGGATTTATTGCTGGTATGCCAGTCATCCTTTTCTCATCTATCTTTATCCTTATTGCCTATGTACCAAATGCTTGGGGTTTCCACTGGTCTAAAGATATTGAGACATTCTTGATGACTCCTTATAGCTATTCGATGGGTATCCTAGCATTCTTTGTTGGTGGTACTACCGCTAAAGCTTTGACGGACTCTATGAACCGTGACCTACCTGCGACAAATCAGATTAACTTCTTATCTACGATGCTAGCGTCTATGGTTGGTTTCCTTTTGATGGCAGCTGAGCCAGCTAAAGAAGGAGGCTTCTTGACAGCCTTCATGGGAACAAAAGGTCTTTTGACAGCATTTATTGCAGCCTTTGTGACAGTTAATGTTTACAAGGTCTGTGTTAAAAATAATGTTACTATTCGTATGCCTGAAGAAGTTCCACCAAATATCTCTCAAGTATTTAAAGACTTGATTCCATTCACTGTATCGGTTGTTCTCCTTTATGGACTTGAACTCATTGTTAAAGGAATTCTTGGTGTAACTGTTGCAGAATCAATCGGTACCCTTCTTGCTCCTCTTTTCTCAGCTGCAGATGGTTACCTTGGAATTACACTTATCTTTGGTGCTTATGCCTTCTTCTGGTTTGTTGGTATCCACGGTCCTTCAATCGTCGAACCAGCAATCGCTGCTATCACTTATGCCAATATCGATGCCAACTTGCATCTTATCCAAGCTGGACAACATGCAGATAAAGTTATCACTTCTGGTACACAAATGTTTATTGTTACCATGGGTGGTACAGGGGCTACACTGATTGTTCCATTCTTGTTCATGTGGATTTGTAAATCAGAACGTAACCGTGCCATCGGACGTGCCTCAGTTGTTCCAACATTCTTTGGGGTTAATGAGCCAATCTTATTTGGTGCACCAATCGTATTGAATCCGATTTTCTTTGTACCGTTCATTTTCGCTCCGATTGTCAACGTTTGGATCTTTAAATTCTTTGTTGACACATTGAACATGAACTCATTCTCTGCCAACCTTCCATGGGTTACTCCTGGTCCGTTGGGAATTGTACTCGGTACTAACTTCCAAATTCTATCATTTATCTTAGCCGGACTCTTGGTAGTTGTTGATACTATCATTTATTACCCATTTGTTAAGGTATACGATGAACAAATTCTTGAAGAAGAACGTTCTGGTAAAACAAACGATGCTCTTAAAGAAAAAGTAGCTGCAAACTTCAATACTGCTAAAGCAGATGCCGTTCTTGGAAAAGCAGGCGTTGCTAAAGAAGATGTAGCAGCAAACAATAATATCACAAAAGAAACTAATGTCCTTGTTCTTTGTGCAGGTGGAGGTACAAGTGGCTTGCTTGCCAATGCCTTGAACAAAGCAGCAGCAGAATACAATGTTCCAGTCAAAGCAGCAGCGGGTGGTTACGGTGCTCACCGTGAAATGTTGCCAGAGTTTGACTTGGTAATCTTAGCTCCACAGGTCGCTTCAAACTTCGATGATATGAAGGCTGAAACAGATAAATTGGGCATTAAACTTGCAAAAACTGAAGGAGCTCAATATATCAAATTGACACGTGATGGACAAGGTGCTCTTGCATTTGTTCAACAACAGTTTGATTAATAAATTTGTAAAAGTTATTTGAGACGAGATCACTCATTCTATTTCCTCAACACAGTGTTAACCATATCATTTCATTTCCTTGGTTTCCGGAACTCAGAATCTCGTCTCAAATGCTTTTTTGAAAGGACTTACACTTATGACTAAAACACTTCCTAAAGATTTTATTTTTGGTGGTGCGACAGCTGCTTATCAAGCAGAAGGTGCAACTCACACAGATGGTAAGGGCCCAGTAGCATGGGATAAGTATCTTGAAGATAATTATTGGTATACAGCAGAACCTGCAAGTGATTTTTACCATAAATACCCAGTTGATTTAGAATTAGCTGAAGAATATGGTGTTAATGGTATTCGTATTTCTATTGCCTGGTCTCGTATTTTCCCAACGGGCTACGGCGAAGTAAATGAAAAAGGTGTTGAATTCTACCATAAACTATTTGCTGAATGCCACAAGCGTCATGTTGAACCATTTGTGACTTTGCATCATTTTGACACACCAGAAGCTCTTCATTCAAATGGAGATTTCTTAAACCGCGAAAATATAGAACACTTTGTAGATTATGCCGCTTTCTGTTTTGAAGAGTTTCCAGAGGTAAACTACTGGACAACTTTCAATGAAATTGGCCCAATTGGTGATGGTCAATACTTGGTTGGTAAATTCCCTCCAGGCATTCAATATGATCTTGCCAAAGTCTTCCAATCACACCACAACATGATGGTCTCTCATGCACGAGCTGTAAAATTGTATAAGGATAAAGGTTATAAAGGTGAAATTGGTGTTGTTCATGCTTTACCAACTAAATACCCTTATGATCCGGAAAATCCAGCAGATGTTCGTGCTGCTGAACTTGAAGACATCATCCATAACAAATTTATCTTGGATGCAACATATCTTGGGCACTATTCAGATAAAACGATGGAAGGTGTCAACCATATCCTAGCTGAGAATGGTGGAGAACTTGATCTTCGTGATGAAGACTTCCAAGCACTTGAAGCAGCTAAAGATTTGAATGATTTCCTTGGTATCAACTATTACATGAGTGATTGGATGCAAGCTTTTGATGGTGAGACTGAAATCATTCACAATGGTAAGGGTGAAAAAGGAAGCTCTAAGTACCAAATTAAGGGTGTTGGTCGTCGAGTAGCTCCTGACTATGTTCCACGCACAGACTGGGATTGGATTATTTATCCTGAAGGCTTGTATGACCAAATCATGCGAGTGAAAAATGATTATCCGAATTACAAGAAGATTTACATCACTGAAAACGGTCTCGGATACAAAGATGAGTTTGTAGATAATACTGTTTATGATGATGGTCGTATTGATTACGTGAAGCAACACTTGGAAGTTTTATCAGACGCGATTGCGGATGGTGCAAATGTTAAAGGTTACTTCATTTGGTCACTTATGGACGTTTTCTCATGGTCAAATGGTTATGAAAAACGTTATGGATTGTTCTATGTAGACTTTGATACGCAAGAACGCTATCCTAAGAAATCAGCACATTGGTATAAGAAAGTAGCAGAAACTCAAGTGATAGAGTAATATCACCTGAGAATGTAATAATTTGTTATCCGATTTTTAGATCAGGCTTTGAAAAGGTATATATTATTAATTTCGAAGATTGTCCTATAATTCCTGAGCTTGAAGCTACCTCACTACTAAAATGTAGTAACTGGTGTGTTTCACCTGGAAAAGAGTGGATTTGCCATTCTGATTTAGCATTATCCGAATTTGAATGGGAAGTTTTACAATTACTCGATGTAGCAATATGTGAGACTGTTCACTTCGAGGTAGATTATTTGCCTTTCCAATAACAAAAAGAAAGGAATTGACTGTGACTATCGAATTAAAAAACGAGTATCTTACGGTTCAGTTTAAAACACTTGGTGGTCAACTGACTTCGATTAAAGACAAAGATGGGTTAGAATATCTCTGGCAAGCTGATCCAGAGTATTGGAATGGACAGGCACCAATTCTATTTCCTATCTGTGGTAGTTTACGTAATGATTGGGCTATTTATAGACCTCAAGAAAGACCCTTTTTTACAGGTCTAATTCGTAGACATGGTTTTGTTCGAAAAGAAGAATTTACTCTTGAAGAAGTTAATGAAAATAGCGTGACTTTCAGTATTAAACCAAATGCTGAGATGCTTGATAATTACCTTTATCGGTTTGAACTAAGAGTTGTTTATACCTTAAATGGGAAATCCATTAGAACCGAGTTTCAGGTAACGAACTTGGAAACTGAAAAAACGATGCCTTACTTCATTGGAGCCCATCCAGCATTCAATTGTCCTTTAGTAGAAGGCGAAAAGTATGAGGACTATTCTCTTGAATTTAGTGAGGTTGAGTCTTGTTCGATACCAAAGAGTTTCCCTGAGACAGGGTTATTAGATTTACAAGATCGGACGCCATTTTTGGAAAACCAAAAGTCTCTTGATTTGGATTACTCACTTTTTTCTCATGACGCCATTACACTTGACCGACTGAAATCTCGCAGCGTGACACTTCGCTCGAGAAAGTCTGGTAAGGGTCTTCGAGTTGATTTTGATGATTTTCCAAACTTGATTCTGTGGTCTACAGCTAATAAAAGTCCATTCATTGCTTTGGAACCTTGGAGTGGTCTCTCCACTTCACTTGAAGAAGGTAATTTCTTAGAAGATAAAAGACAGGTAACGAAAATTTCACCTCAAGAAACTTCTAGAAAAACCTATGATATTACTATCCTTAATTAAAATTTGTTATTATTTGAGTCTTCAATAAGATTTGAATACTCTTACCTTGTGATGATAGAATGGTCTTCTCCGTGCCAGTCTTACCTCGCAAGGTTTTTAAGTTTTTTGTGGGTCTATGTCAACTGTAGTTGGTGACGAAAAGCTAATATCTAAAGACAGTCTGGTAGTAAAAAAATAAGATTATTTACTACTTCTTGATTTAAAATAATAGTGAAGCCATTAATTTGTGGCAAATTTAATTTAATATTTTGCCTCAAATTAGCCACACTTTTTATAGAACTAAGAGGAATAATGAAGTTCTCTTCCTATTAATATTAGTAAATGTTAAGGATAAGTATTCTTTTTATTTTTTGGCGAATGCCGGCTTTTTTGCCACAAATGAGTATCAACATCTTTCGAATGGAATAGTTGACAACTGTTTTTAAGAATTATACTATTGAATTGAATAGATAAGGAGTTGATTTGATGCAAGAGACAATGATTGATTACAAACAAAATATTTACCAAGAGCTATCTCGCTTAACAAAGGGGCTAGGAAGTGAGAAGCGTCTTGATATTTTAAATATATTATCACAGGGACCAAAGACAGTTGAGGGAATTGCGCATGCGACGGGTCTCTCTGTTGCCAATACTTCGCGCCACCTTCAGGTTTTAAAAGAAAGTCACTTGGTGGTGACGAGTCGAAATGGTAATTTTATCCGTTATAGCTTGGCTTCTGAAAAGGTTGTCCAGTTAGTCCTTCTGTTATTTGCCGTCGGTGAAGAACAGTTAGCAGAAGTCAGAGCGATTGAGTCAGACTATGATGAGGCAGCTGGTGTTCCTCAGATTGAGCTCGCTAATGCAATTGAATTAGCAGCTCAGACAGATGTTCTCCTGCTTGATTTAAGGCCTGTTGAGGAGTATGAGGCAGGGCACTTGCCAAAAGCTCTTAATTTACCAATCGATGAGTTTGATCAAAAAAAAGCTCAGCTTCCCAAAGAGAAGACCATCATTGTTTATTGTCGCGGGCGCCAATGTGGCTATGCTAACCTAGCAGCACAGGATTTACAGAGTTTAGGCTACAGTATCTATAGTCTCAATCGCAGTTTTGCTGATTGGAAGTGGGGTGCATCCTCTCGTTCAGAACTTGACTAAGGTGTATTCCTTAGTCTTTTCTTATAACCGGAGACTCGTGAGCAAAATCATTGCAAAATAGATTTAGTGTGCTACAATTCAATTATTCAATAAAAAAGTTGAATTCTTTTTCACTCAACCTATTCAACAACTTCATTGAATTTCATCTTTGAAATACTTCTTATTTAGTATCTCAAAGAAACTAAGTGATACAAATTGGATTTTTAGAAGGGCTAAGTTAACCTTTTTGAAATTCATTCTTTTATTCTTATACTATTCAAATATATGATTGAATAGAAGCGATTTATTTTAGATAGGAGTTTTTTATGACGACACAACTAACAACCGAAACATTTGCGAAATCTATCCAAAATGGGGTAAGTTTTATCGATTTTGGGGCGCAGTGGTGCCCACCTTGTCAGATGATGGAGCCGGTAGTGGAAGAACTTTCACAGGACTTTGACGGAAAAGTAACGATTGCTCAGGTGGATGTGGACCAATCACAAGATCTGGCCAATCTCTTTGGCATTCGTTCTATCCCAACAATGGTGATTTTTAAAGATGGCAAACCCGTTGATGCTCTTGTTGGTGTTCATCCTAAACAAACATTGATAGAAAAAATCCAAGCACAGTTATCATGAGGTGATTTATGTATGATGCAATTATTGTAGGTTCAGGACCTGCAGGGTACACAGCTGGCATTTATTTAAGTCGAGCTGGTTTGAAAAATCGATTGATCACAGGCTATTCTGAGGGTGGTCAATTAACCACCACAACCCTCGTAGAAAATTATCCAGGTTTTGAAAACGGGATTGATGGCAATGAATTAGTCCAAACAATGCGCCGCCAAGCAGAACAGTTTGGCACCGAAATGACCTTTGGATTTGTTCAAAAAATTGAAGGCGAATCGTCTCCTTTCGAGGTACATCTGGATAATGGTGAAATCATTGATACCAAGGCCGTTATTATCGCAACA
The DNA here is from genome assembly GCF_016648655.1 of Streptococcus sp. 17.1. Classification (NCBI taxonomy): domain Bacteria; kingdom Bacillati; phylum Bacillota; class Bacilli; order Lactobacillales; family Streptococcaceae; genus Streptococcus; species Streptococcus sp. 17.1. Next base: position 18,609 of record NZ_JACLQM010000018.1, on the reverse strand, counting down.
GGCTCTAGCGCTAAATACCTAGGGATTGAAGGCGAAGAAGAGGCCATCGGAAAAGGTGTCAGCGCTTGTGCGACCTGTGATGCTTTCTTCTATAAAGAGCGTGAAATCCTTGTAGTTGGCGGGGGTGATGTCGCTATGGAAGAAGCCCTCTATTTGACACGCTTTGCATCGAAAGTGACCGTTATCCACCGCCGCAATGAGTTACGCGCATCTGATATTATGGCCAAACGGGCTCAGGCAAATGATAAAATTCATTGGATGTTAAATTACACGCCTGTCAAAGTTACATCTAATCTGATGGGAATGACTGGTTTGGATGTTCGTAATAATGAAACAGGTGATATTGAGCACATTCAGGCTGACGGTCTCTTTGTGGCCATTGGTCATCAGCCAAACACCGATTTTCTTGATGGAAAATTAGCATTGGATGATAAAGGCTATATTCAAACACAGGCAGGAACATCAAAGACCTCTGTTGCAGGTATTTTTGCAGCTGGTGATGTGCAAGATCCAAAATACCAACAAGCCATTACTGCAGCAGGTAGCGGTGCCATTGCTGCCCTAGATACATTGGCCTATATTGATAACCTATGATGGAATCAGTCACGTCTAGTATCGAATTAGAAGAACTGTTAGCCAAACATCAAAATCTAGCTCTTCTTGTTTCAGGAAATCAATGCAGTCTATCGTCTCTTGGGCAAAAAGAACTCATAGACACGGCTGAACGAGAGCATTTGGTGCTTTACCAAGCAGATATTTTTCAAGTGCCCCGTCTTATTTCTTTATTTGGCATTCACCCTACCCTGACGAGTTTATTAGTCTTTAAAAAGGGTCAATTGGTTGATAAGAAAGAGGTTTAAATGGCAAGAAAAGCTTTGATACAAAAGAAAAAAAAGGCCTATCCGGTTCAAGAATACTCACGCTGTTTGGCATGCGGCCGCCCGCATTCGGTTTACCGCAAGTTTAAACTTTGTCGGATTTGTTTACGCCAGCAAGTTTACCAAGGTGTCATTCCTGGGTTGAAAAAAGCTTCTTGGTAGTGGAAAGAAAGGAAGAAATATGGAAATTAGTTACTGGTCAGATATTGCCTGTCCATTTTGTTACATTGGTGCTAGTCGGATGAAGCGTGCTATGGCAGCTGTTGGTTTAAACCCGGAAGATTTGACAATGAAAGCTTACCAGCTAAATCACAATGCGCCTTTAGAAACAAGTGAAACCATGCTCACAGAGTTTGCTGCCAGTCACGGTATGACCACTGAGCAAGCTAAAGCTCAGTTTGCGCACATGGAAAGCATGGGAAATGAAGAAGGGCTTCGTATTGATATGGCGGGGATTATCCCAACCAACACCTTTTCAGCTCACCGTCTTATTAAATGGTCGCAGAAGTATTTAGATAAAAAAGATCATCAAAATTTCATTATGGCCTTGTACTATCTTTACTTTGAAGAACATGCCAATATTGCGGATCATTCTGTGTTACTAGCTGTTATCAGTGAGTTCGCTCTACCACAAGAAGAGGCAGTGCAGGTTCTTGCTGGCGATGCGTTTGCTGACGAGGTCAAACGCGATATCTTAGAAGCCAATCAATCAGGCGTTCAAGGTGCACCTTTCTTTGTTCTGAACAATAAGTATGGCATTTCAGGTGCTCAGCCTTATGAATACATGTTAGCGGTATTAAAACAAATTCAAGCAGAGGAAGGAGCACAATAAAATGATAGATACCCCTTTTCAACTATTAGACAGCAATTCAGAAGAGACAGGTTTAGTTTGTGGGATTGATGGCTGCAGCATAGAGCCCTCAACACAGCCGTTAGAAACTACCTCTCAGCCATTAGAAAAAAGCAAAAAAGCAGTCATTAGGAGGGCAGAATGGAAAAACAAAGGGTAGAAGCCTTGTCAGATGCTATATTGGCCATTATTGTCACAATTATGGCCTTGGAGTTACAGTTACCTGAGGAATTGACAGTAGTAGGACTTAGAAGCATGCTACCCATGCTTTTTATCTACATTACTAGTTTTTTGCAAATCATGGCAGTCTGGCTATATTATCATGAACTCTACAAATTAGTAGATCATGTCAGCTTTCGTTTATTTGGAGTCAATAGTTTTTGGCTTTTAACAGCTAGTTTTGTTCCCTTAGCGACTCGAGGGATTGGACAGCATTCCGCTAATTTTGCCTTTCTCCTGTTTTACCTCATCGTTCTTGCCCTTTGGGATGTAGCTTGGATAATCATGACAGCAATGGTGATCAAGACGAGTCAAAGACCGTTATCAGCTGAAGAAAAAAGATACCTTATCGGTGGGCACTATTATATGGATTGCAGCTAGTGATCATATTATTAGTTGGTTATCTTTTTCCAAATTTTATTTCTCTTGCCCCGCTACTGATGATTGTTAATGTTATCTATGGTTTTTTAAGCAACAAATCTTGAAAAAGACTAAAAATAATGGCTAAATAGCATCGGTTATAAAAACCAGGTCTTAAGAAAGCTCGTAAAGCATCACAGTTCTCAAAACGTTAATTCGTTGCTGGGAAGCACAATACAAACGAAAATACTTTGCAACTTGCAAGGTGTTTTTTGTATGAGAATTGGCGGTGCGCAATTAGGATAGCTCTAGCGACTTTAGTCGCATAGAGATATGCTATGCATAGTTGCCCCAAGAAAACAAGCGAAGCGACATTTGATTGGATGGCAACCACTGCACTCAAAACGTTAATCGATACGATTATATCAACGTTTCAAAGCACTCAAGAGTTTACCTCATGGGTGCTTTTTTGTATAGATTTCTGAAAATTGTTCAAAATCTTACTAGAGTTTTGTCTTCATCTTGAAATTCTTATAACAATGTGATATATTTATAACAGATAAGGTGTGATGTATTTATAACATGGTGAAAGAAGGTGACGAAAATGAAAATGTCGAAGAACTTAAAGATAATCCTTTATATCGCTAGCGTGCTTATTGTTGTATGTTTAGTTTTATTGCTGGGGAATCACCTACCGATTCTAGCAAAAGGTGCTATTATGACGATGTCTTGGCTTCCTACGTATTTGGCTTGTACGATGCAATCGGTCCTCTCAAAATCAACCTATCAAAAGAAAGAGAAAAATATGTTTGGGATTACTGCAAAATTATATACAGTGCTTGTACTTCTCTCGTCATCGATCTATACAATTGGAGTTTGGCTTCTAACTCCTGGTTCTTTGATTAAGAATATAATGTTAGGAATTGGATTAAGTGTTCAATTGTTATTAATGTTTTACTTCTTATTCAAGAGAATTAATGAAGAACCTGATGAACGATTTTATAGAAATATTGCAAAGTCCTCTTCCATTTTGTTTACAATAGCAATCTTTATATTATTGGGAATTGCAACCTTGATAGCTGTCTGTAAAGTTTTCGTTTTGAATGCTGGATTTCTTTATATTTTGGTGGCTTTTTTACTCTTATTATTTGCCATTACTTACTTTATCATTGAAAAAAGGGGATGAAATATGGCGAAAGAAAGTAAAATAAAGACTAACTTGAAAGAAGTAAGGGAAGCTTATGGTATGACTCAACAAGATTTAGCAGATCAAGTAGGAATACGGAGAGAAACGATTGTTCACTTAGAAAATAACCGCTACAACCCTTCGTTGGAAATGGCTTTAAAAATAGCACAAGTCTTTAATAAACAAGTGGAAGAACTATTTCGTCTGAAATAAGAGAAGTAAAACAATCCAATTGATTTGTGTATTAGTTTTTTGGAGACTTGTTTTTCTGAGAAGAGGTTTTGGTAAGAGGGAGTGTTTTCAAAGGAATTTTCTTGACTTCACCTTAGTTGAAACGCATTCAAAAATAAGATAATAGTTTATTTTTCAAGCATTTTAACCCAATAATAGAACTTTTTAGGCCGAAATACTTTCAAAAATGCTAATATTTCTCTAATCTATTCAATTTTGAGGTCTTGCATATTATGTAGTTATCATACAAAAGCGCTCAGAGTGAATGAGTACATTCATTTGAAAGATGATATTGTTATATACTTCAAACATATTATCAGTAAAGGGTTTTATGCGTCTATTAAATATCTCTTGATTTTTGGCCAAAAAACTTCACATAATAATGAATGTATATTTTACAAATTATGCTTTTATATATGATTTAAATTTGTATTTAAACTTAGCAGAGGACATAATAAATTACCTAAAATAACATTAAAATTAAAAATGATTAATTATTACTATTTGGTAACAGACTTCAAAAACCCTTTGTTTGTAGGAATTGTAGGATATATTAAAAATTTAAAAAAGTTTTTAAAAATTGTTGACATATCTCTAGATAGTGTTATAATCTATAGATGTCAGGGAGGTCCTGATACTAAATATATAATAATCCATTAGAGGAGAAACAATTATGAAAAAAGTATTGCTTACATCAGCTGCAGTTCTTGCAGTATTCGCTTCATCAGCAGCAGTATTCGCTAACGACGGTAACGTTCACACTGGAAACCTTGATAACAAAACTGAAGCAACTGGTGGTGACTTCTTCACAAACAACGAAGGTGGTCTTACTCAAGCTGCTAAAGATGGTCTTAACAACGTTGACGCAGATTCAACTAAACAAAAATTTGAAGATGCTGGTGAACACATCGAACCAAAACGTGATGCTAACGGAAACATCATCAAAGATGAGTTTGTAGTTACTGATAAAGCTAACGCTAACAAAGACGCTAAAGAAGAAGCTAAAGCTGTTAAAGCTGCAGAAAAGAAAGCTCCAGCAGCTAAAGCTGAAGCTAAAGCTCTTCCAAACACAGCAGCTGTTAAATAATTAACTGCTATTGCAAAAAAGAATATCACTGGGGCTAGAGCTTCGGTGATATTTTTCTATGGATAAAGAAAAGGATTTGACATTTCATGAGTAATCATAATCGTAAATCTACTGGATCTCGCAAAAAACTGATTGCTGGGATTTCGGCCTTAGTCATTGCTGCTTTGGCTATCTTCCTTGGCTTCCAGTTTATGTCTCCGACAGCATCATCCTCTAATGGTGTTAAGAGTGTTTTAACGACTAAAAAAGCAAACACTTATAAAGTTTCAGATGAGGAGAAAGCCTACCTCAAAAATAAATTTGATGGTCTTGAGGCGACAAACCCTGATACTATCGCTTATGTCTATGCACCAGGGACTAAATTGGATGAGCCAGTTGTTCAAACAACGGACAATTCAACCTACTTAGATAAAACATTTGATGGAGGAAACGTTCCATATTTGGGAACTGTCTTCATGGATACAGATAATAAGAAAGATTTTAGCGATCGTTTGACTTGGCTCTTCGGTCATGCTCGAGGAAGTAAGGTTGCTGATAGTCGTATGTTCAACGATGTTAACTACTATAGTGATCAGTCGTTTTTTGATAAACACAAATATGTTGTTATTGAGACGCCTCAACGTAAGTATTATTATGAAGCGCTTGCTATGGTAATTGTGCCTGAAGACACAGCTTTCTATCGTACATCATTTGAAAGCGATAAAGACTTTAAACAACAGTTGGATATCATTTATGATCAAGCAAGTGTTAAAAACAAGGATTTGAAGGTTAGTGCTTCAGATAAATACCTCGTTCTTTCGACTTGTCGTGAGGAAGATGAAACGATTCGTGCTAATCTCTACTTGCGTCAAATTCCAGACTCTGAAATGTCTGATTTTGTAGCTAAACACGGTAAAGATTTGGAATACACACCAACACGTTAATCATTAACAAAACTCTACTTCATATGAAGTAGAGTTTTTATCTTGTCTAAGAAAACTGATGTTTTCAACCGTCGTGGAATTGAGATGTAACCGTTTATTAATCTTTTTTATCATCAATGGATAAGTTTTTTTGGTACACTAGAAGTATGAAAAAGGAGAGTATTATGAAACAGAGCCAGGCTAAAAAGCGTGACAATGCGATGACTAATAAGATTTTGATGGGGTTGATTGCTCTCGTCTTAGGTTTGCTTTTTCTTGAGATTTTAATTGTTCATAGTAAGAACGAACAGCAAAAGAATGCCTCGAACCAGGTACAGACAGCACGTATCATGGCTAATGGGGACTTGCTCTATCATGACGGTCTCTATATGAGTGCCCTGCAGGCAGATGGCAGCTATGATTTCACGGAGAATTTTACTTATGTGAAGCCGTGGTTAAAGCAGGCTGATTTGGTTTTGGGTGATTTCGAGGGAACGATTAATCCTGATTATCCTTTGTCAGGCTATCCTCTGTTTAATGCTCCTCAATCAGTGACAGCAGCTATTAAGGATGCTGGTTATGATGTTATGGATTTGGCCCATAATCATATCTTGGATTCTGGTTTAGAGGGAGCTTTTACAACGGCTGATGCTTTTAAAAAAGTGGGAATTGATCCTATTGGCGTTTACGAAAAGCCGGTGCGAGACAAGGCACCACTTCTTATCAAGAATGTTAATGGTATCAAAGTTGCAATACTTTCCTATGCTTATGGTTACAATGGCCTAGAGTCGAACTTGACGGATAAAGAGGTTGCAGACCACTTATCGAATTTGGATGAAAAACGTATGAAAGCCGAGATTCAGCGTGCCGAAAAAGAAGCGGATATCACGGTTATCATGCCTCAGATGGGTGTTGAATATCGTTTGGAACCGACAGATGAACAGGTTAAACTTTATCATAAGATGATTGATTGGGGTGCCGATATTATCTTTGGAGGTCATCCTCATGTGGTAGAACCTTCTGAGGTGGTTAAAAAGGATGGACAGCAAAAACTTATTATTTACTCAATGGGGAATTTCATTTCTAACCAGCGCATAGAGACTATGGATGGTGTGGATAGTGCAGAGTGGACAGAGAGAGGTGTCTTAATGGATGTCACCCTTGAGAAAAAGAATGGTCAAACCACGATTAAGACGGCTCAAGCACATCCGACTTGGGTTAACCGTACGCCTAAAGGAACAAGTTCGCCAGAGGGATACCCTTTGTATACTTACCAAACTTATATTTTAGAGGATTTCATTAAAGGTGGTAAATATAGAAATAAACTGGATGAAGAAACCAAAGAGCGTATAGATACTGCTTATAAAGAAATGAATGCCCATGTTAATTTAAAATGGAAATAAAGCTAAGATATCGCCTGAATTTGGCGATATTTTTTTGTTTATCGACAAGTTACCCACAGACTTATCCACAGGTGTGGAAAAGTCTGTTGATAGTGTTGAATCTTGATTTTTCAAGGTTTTATAAGAAAGATATTATTTAGGTTGTGAACAAGTTTATCCACAAGTAGTTGGGGCAAAGAGAGGATATTTTCATAAACGATATTAGTTAAATTCCTCGGAAACATTCGTCTTTTTCAAGAAAAAATATGCAAATTTCATAAAAAATAGCATTTTTAATCAAAATATGCTAAAATTATACAAAATAAAATGATGGAGGCTTCTCATGAAAGCGATTATTACAGTTGTAGGTAAGGACAAATCAGGTATTGTTGCGGGTGTTGCGACTAAGGTGGCAGAACTTGGCTTGAATATTGATGATATTTCTCAAACAGTTCTTGATGAATTCTTTACCATGATGGCGGTTGTATCATCAGAAGACAAACAAGATTTTACACACCTACGTGCTGAATTGGAAGCCTTTGGTGAGTCATTGAACGTTAAAATCAACATCCAAAGTTCAGCGATTTTTGATGCGATGCACAACTTGTAAGATAGGAGTAGCTTAAAATGGATATTAAACAGGTCACAGAAACCATTGCCATGATTGAGGAACAGAATTTTGATGTTCGTACCATTACCATGGGAATCTCACTCCTAGACTGTATCGATTCAGATATCGATAAGGCAGCTGAAAAAGTATATAACAAGATTGTATCTAAGGCTAAGGATTTGGTAACTGTTGGCGACGAGATTGCGGCTGAACTTGGTATTCCGATTGTTAATAAACGTGTATCTGTTACTCCGATTTCAATCATCGGTGCGGCAACAGATGCTACAGACTATGTACCTTTTGCGAAGGCGCTTGACCGAGCAGCTAAGGAAATCGGCGTTAACTTTATTGGTGGTTTCTCTGCGCTCGTTCAAAAGGGTTACCAAAAAGGTGATGAGATTCTTATCAATTCTATTCCACGTGCGCTTGCTGAGACTGATTTTGTCTGTTCGTCTGTTAACATTGGTTCAACAAAGACTGGTATTAACATGACAGCAGTACGTGACATGGGGCGTATCATCAAAGAGGCTTCTCAGGAAGATCCAATGGGTCCAGGTAAGTTGGTTGTCTTTGCCAATGCGGTTGAAGATAATCCATTTATGGCAGGTGCCTTCCACGGTGTTGGTGAGGCTGATGTTGTAATCAATGTTGGGGTTTCAGGTCCTGGTGTTGTGCAACGTGCAGTTGAGAAAGTTCCAGGCGAAAGTTTCGATGTTTTAGCTGAAACAGTTAAGAAGACTGCCTTCAAAATCACACGTGTTGGTCAGTTGGTTGGTCAAATGGCCAGTGAACGTCTTGGTGTCGAGTTCGGTATTGTGGATTTGTCTCTTGCGCCAACACCAGCAGTTGGTGATTCAGTAGCCCGTGTCCTTGAAGCGATGGGTCTTGAAGTTGTTGGTACGCATGGTACTACTGCAGCTCTAGCCCTTCTTAATGACCAAGTTAAAAAAGGTGGTATCATGGCATGTAACCAAGTTGGTGGTTTGTCAGGTGCCTTTATTCCAGTTTCTGAAGATGAGGGTATGATTGCGGCTGTTAAATCTGGTCATATCAACCTTGAAAAATTGGAAGCTATGACAGCTATCTGTTCTGTTGGTCTAGACATGATTGCTATTCCTGCTGATACGCCAGATACTACAATCGCGGCCATGATTGCTGATGAAGCGGCTATCGGTGTTATTAACCAGAAAACAACAGCTGTTCGTATTATTCCTTATGGTAAGGAAGGTGACATGCTGGAACTTGGAGGTCTTCTTGGGTATGCACCGGTAATGAAGGTAAACAAAGCTTCATCGGCTGACTTCATTGCGCGTGGTGGTCAAATCCCAGCTCCTGTTCACAGCTTTAAAAACTAAACGGATGATAAATGCTTTGCCAATTGGTAAGGCATTTTCTGATGGTCTCGCTGGCTAGATAGTCGAGGGGATTTGTGCTATAATGAATTCAAAAATGACGGAAAGAAGGGGCACTATGAGTAAGGTTAAGTTGTATATTGCAAGACACGGCAAAACCATGTTTAACACCATTGGTCGTGCACAAGGTTGGTCTGATAGCCCATTGACCCCATTCGGTGAAGAAGGTATTCGTGAATTAGGGGTAGGTCTGAAAGCAGCAGGTATTCCTTTTAAAGCTGCATATTCTAGTGATTCAGGTCGAACGATTCAAACTATGGATATCATTTTGCGTGAGACGGGTTTAGAAACTATTCCCTATAAACGTGACAAACGTATTCGTGAGTGGTGTTTTGGTAGTTTAGATGGTGGCTATGATGGTGAACTTTTCTACGGTGTGCTACCGAGAACAGATGCTTTTCAAGGTAAGGAGTTACATGAGGTAACTTATCCTGAACTTGCACAAGGTATCCTTGATGTGGATACGGCTGGTTGGGCAGAGTCTTGGGAAGTGCTCAGAAAACGTATTATAGAAGGGTTTACAGCTATTGCTGAGGATCTTGAGAGGTCTGGTGGTGGTGATGCTATCGTCGTTAGTCACGGTATGACTATCGCAACTTTTGCATGGTTAATTGATCCTTCTGTCGAGCATCCTTCATTGGACAACGGTTCGGTTACTGTTGTTGCTTATGAAAATGGTAAATTTACATTAGAAGCACTTGGCGATATGACTTATCGTCAGGTTGGGCGAGAGATAATAGAAAAAGAAAATGGTAAAAAATAACTATCCAAGTCGCCGTCAGGCGAAAAAGCAAACCAACTGGTTTTTGGTTATCAGTAGTGTCTTGATTGCAGTCCTTTTAGTTGCAGCAGGACTTTATTCTGTATTTGGTGTCAGTCGTACGGTTCAACAAACCAATGGATCGTCGGTAATAAAAAGTAGTAAGCAAGCTACCGATGCGACTCGAAGCAAGGATACAAAGGGACTACCTGATGTATCGCCTAAAGACTGGGAATTGCTTTTGGTAAATCGAGATAATAAGTCTAAAGAACTTAACCCTGAGATTGCTGATGTCGATGGTGTTTCTGTAGATGCGAGAATTGCTAAGAATGTTAAGGAGTTTTTAGCGGCTGCTCAAGAAATTGATCCAAGTTATCACTTGATATCCGGTTATCGTAGTGTCGCTTATCAGACAGAACTTTATAACAGTTATGTTCAGCAGGAAATGGCTGCTGACCCAAGTTTGACGGAGTCTCAGGCGGAGAAAAAGGTTCAAACCTATTCACAACCACCAGGAGCGAGTGAACACCAGACAGGTCTTGCGATTGATATGAGTACTGTAGATAGCTTAAATGAAGCAGATCCAGATACAGTAGCTAAAGTCAAAGAGTTGGCGCCGAAATATGGCTTTGTTCTTCGTTTTCCAGATGGTAAAACATCGTCAACAGGTGTAGGCTACGAGGATTGGCATTTCCGCTATGTTGGTAAAGAGTCAGCAGAGTATATGACTGAACATAATCTTACTTTGGAGGAATATTTGGCATTATTAAAGGAGAAAACTAAGTGAGACGACGTTTTAAACTAAAAGCCTTCATAACCTTAGTTGCTGTTTTCGCTTTAGGTATTGTCTTACCTTTGATTCTTCATGTCTCTACAGATGATAATGCTCGTTCGGTAAAGGTTGCTTACACGCAGCAAGAGTTTATTGAGACCTTAGCTCCAACAGCTCAAAAGATGTCCAAAAACTATGGTGTGCCAGCGTCAATTCTCCTTAGCCAAGCTGCATATGAGTCGAATTATGGTAGCAGTCTTTTATCTGTTAAATACCATAACATCTACAGTCTGCTAGCTCAGCCGGGTCAAGAACGTATTCGTTTAAAGGATAGTATCTACAGTAAAGGGAAATGGCAATACCAAAAGGTGGATTTTGCAGTTTTTAAGGATTGGTCAAGTTCTATGATGACTTATTTAGAAGAACTTCGCCAAGGAACGTGGGGCGAGTCGACCTATAAAGAGGTGGCAGGAACGACTAGTTATAAAGTTGCGGCAGAAAAACTACAAGCTGCGGGTTTTAGCAGTGATCCAGAGTACGCCAAACACCTCATATCTATTATTGAGACCTATCATTTGTCAAAATATGATCGATAAGATTAGAGTACCTCGGAGGTGCTCTTTTTTGCTTCTCTAGGTCTTGAGATGTATTTTTAGCACTCTCTCAAAAAGAGTGCTAATTTTTTGGTTTTTTGGGTTGACATGTTCAAGTTTAGGTGTATAATAGAATCATAAGTTAGCAGTCGACGTGTTAGAGTGCTAATAAATAGAAATGAGGTGACATCGTGATTACGCAAAGGCAAAACACTATTTTGAATTTGATAGTTGAGATGTTCACTCGTACACATGAACCGGTTGGTTCTAAAGCGTTACAAGAATCAATTGATTCGAGTTCAGCGACTATTCGTAATGACATGGCCAAGCTAGAAAAAATGGGCTATCTTGAAAAAGCTCATACTTCTAGTGGGCGTATGCCAAGCCGAGCAGGTTTCCAGTATTTTGTCGCTAATTCTTTGAATCTTGATACGATTGATGAACAAGATGTTTATCAAGTGGTTAAAGCTTTTGACTTTGAAGCTTTTAAACTTGAAGATATCTTGGATGCAGCGGCAAAGCTGCTGGCAGAAATGACAGGATGCACAGCAGTGATTCAAGATGTGGAACCGACACGACAACGTCTGACTGGATTTGACATTGTTCATCTATCCAATCACGACGCTTTAGCGGTTCTTACTCTAGATGAATCTAAGCCTGTGACAGTTCAGTTTGCTATTCCAAAGAATTTCTTGTCTAGTGATTTGGAAATTCTTCATAAGCTTGTTCAAGAACGTTTTTTGGGAAACACTGTCTTAGATATCCATTACCGATTGAGAACTGAGATTCCTCAGATTGTGCAAAAATATTTCAAGGTAACAGATAATGTTCTAGATTTGTTTGATTATATCTTTTCACAACTTTTTAAGGAATTGATTTTCATCGAAGGTAAGGTTGCATCACTGACTTATGCCGACTTAAAAACCTATCAATTTTTGGACAATCCACAACATGTGGCACTTGAGCTTCGATCAGCTATCTCCGATGATGAAGTGACCAAGATTTCGGTTGCAGAATCAACTGAAGAAGCGCTTGAAAATGTCACAGTTATGAGTCATAAATTCCTGATTCCTTATCGTGGGATGGCGCTCATGCATGTGATTGGCCCAGTTGAAATGGATTATCGTCGCATGGTTAGTTTGGTCAATGTTATTAGTAGAGTTTTGGTTATGAAGTTGACGGATTATTACCGTTACCTCAATAGTAACCATTATGAAGTTAGCTAAGATATAACATTTAAATAGTATAGAAAGAGGTGTATGCCTTGACTGAAGATATTAAAAAAGAAGAAGTGAAAGAAGAGGAAGCTACGGAGACAACTGAAGAAGTTGTAGAGGAAGTAAGCGAACCTTCTGAACTTGAAGAAGCCCAAGCGCGTGCCGAAGAATTTGAAAACAAATACCTTCGTGCCCATGCAGAAATGCAAAACATTCAGCGCCGTTCTAATGAAGAACGTCAACAATTGCAAAAGTATCGTAGCCAAGATTTGGCAAAAGCAATTTTGCCATCACTTGATAACCTTGAACGTGCTCTTGCCGTTGAGGGCTTGACTGATGATGTCAAAAAAGGTTTGGAAATGGTGCAAGAAAGTTTAGTGCATGCTCTTAAAGAGGAAGGGATTGAAGAAATTCCAGCAGATGGTGATTTCGATCATAACTTCCACATGGCTATTCAAACAATGCCTGCAGATGATGAACATCCAGCAGATACGATTGCACAAGTTTTCCAAAAAGGGTATAAACTCCACGAACGCGTCTTACGCCCAGCTATGGTAGTTGTATATAATTAATTGAAAACTTGTCCGAAATGACAGAAAACTATGAATGAAAGATAAAAAAGCAAAATAGAAATTAAGTAAAAAGGGGAAAAACATATGTCTAAAATCATTGGTATTGACTTAGGTACAACAAACTCAGCAGTAGCAGTTCTTGAAGGAACTGAATCAAAAATTATCGCAAACCCAGAAGGTAACCGCACAACTCCATCTGTTGTGTCATTCAAAAACGGTGAAATCATCGTTGGTGACGCTGCAAAACGTCAAGCAGTAACAAACCCAGATACAATCATCTCTATCAAATCTAAGATGGGTACTTCTGAAAAAGTTTCTGCAAACGGTAAAGAATACACACCACAAGAAATTTCAGCTATGATTCTTCAATACTTGAAAGGTTATGCTGAAGATTACCTTGGTGAAAAAGTAACTAAAGCAGTTATCACAGTGCCTGCTTACTTCAATGATGCTCAACGTCAAGCAACTAAAGACGCTGGTAAAATCGCTGGTCTTGAAGTAGAACGTATCGTCAACGAACCAACAGCAGCAGCCCTTGCTTACGGTTTGGATAAGACTGATAAAGAAGAAAAAATCTTGGTATTCGACCTTGGTGGAGGTACATTCGACGTATCTATCCTTGAACTTGGTGACGGTGTCTTTGACGTATTGGCAACTGCAGGGGATAACAAACTCGGTGGTGATGACTTCGACCAAAAAATCATCGACCACATGGTTGAAGAATTCAAGAAAGAAAATGGAATCGACTTGTCAACAGACAAGATGGCTCTTCAACGTTTGAAAGACGCAGCTGAAAAAGCTAAGAAAGACCTTTCTGGTGTTACTTCAACACAAATCAGCTTGCCATTCATCACTGCTGGTGAGGCTGGACCTCTTCACTTGGAAATGACATTGACTCGTGCGAAATTCGATGATTTGACTCGTGATCTTGTAGAACGTACGAAAACTCCAGTTCGTCAAGCCCTTTCAGATGCAGGTTTGAGCTTGTCAGATATTGACGAAGTCATCCTTGTCGGTGGTTCAACTCGTATTCCTGCCGTTGTAGAAGCTGTTAAAGCTGAAACTGGTAAAGAACCAAATAAATCAGTTAACCCTGATGAAGTAGTTGCTATGGGTGCTGCTATCCAAGGTGGTGTTATTACTGGTGATGTCAAAGACGTTGTCCTTCTTGATGTAACTCCATTGTCACTTGGTATCGAAACAATGGGTGGAGTGTTCACAAAACTCATCGACCGCAACACTACAATTCCAACATCTAAGTCACAAGTCTTCTCAACTGCAGCAGACAACCAACCAGCCGTTGATATCCACGTTCTTCAAGGGGAACGCCCAATGGCAGCAGATAACAAGACTCTTGGACGTTTCCAATTGACTGATATCCCAGCTGCACCTCGTGGTATCCCACAAATCGAAGTTACTTTCGATATTGATAAGAACGGTATCGTATCTGTTAAAGCTAAAGATCTTGGAACTCAAAAAGAACAAACAATTGTCATCCAATCTAACTCTGGTTTGACAGACGAAGAAATTGAAAAGATGATGAAAGATGCTGAAGCAAATGCTGAAGCAGATGCAAAACGTAAAGAAGAAGTAGATCTTCGTAACGAAGTTGACCAAGCTATCTTTGCAACTGAAAAGACAATCAAAGAAACAGAAGGTAAAGGCTTCGATACAGAACGTGATGCTGCTCAATCAGCTCTTGATGACCTTAAGAAAGCTCAAGAATCAGGCAATCTTGATGACATGAAGGCTAAATTGGAAGCTCTTAACGAAAAAGCTCAAGCTCTTGCGGTTAAACTTTACGAACAAGCTGCAGCAGCACAACAAGCTCAAGCAGGAGCAGAAGGTGCACAAACAGCAGATAACTCAGGCGACGACGTCGTAGACGGAGAGTTTACTGAAAAATAAGATGCAAAGCCCGTTAAAACCTCATAGTGAAAATAGGAGATTCGACGCAGAAACTTTAGTTTCTAGGAAGATTTATCTTTTTCACCAAGAGGTTAGGGCGTGCTCAATTCTGACTAATTAGTAAATGATAGTAAGAAATCCAGAGGTTGCAACCCAGCCTCTGTTTTTCGCTAAAATAAGTGAAGTGAATATAAGATATATTTGTGCTTCGTATCGTAACAAATAGAATAGAAAGGAACAGAGAGAGTTCGAGAAATTGAACACGAGCGGAAAGCTTGGAAATTAGATAAACCTCCTAAGAAATCAGGATTTCTTGTCGGTTTCCTAAATTTCAGTCGCTTTCTGTTCGCTCTTAGTATCTTGTATGAACAATACCGAATATTACGATCGTCTTGGGGTATCTAAGGATGCCTCTCAAGATGAAATTAAACGTGCCTATCGTAAGATGTCTAAGAAATACCACCCAGACATTAATAAAGAACCAGGTGCGGAAGAAAAATATAAAGAGGTCCAAGAGGCCTACGAAACTCTAAGTGACGACCAAAAACGTGCAGCCTATGACCAATACGGACCAGATGGTGCGAATGGTTTTGGTGGCCAAGGAGGCTTTGGTGGTTTTGATGGTGGTGCAGGCTTTGGAGGCTTTGAGGATATTTTCTCTAGCTTCTTTGGTGGTGGTGCTACTCGTAACCCAAATGCTCCACGTCAAGGTGATGACCTTCAGTACCGTGTCAACCTAAGCTTTGAAGAGGCGATTTTTGGTGCAGAAAAAGAAGTTCACTACAACCGTGAAGCGACATGTAAGACATGTTCAGGATCTGGTGCAAAACCTGGAACAAGCCCTGTAACCTGTGGTCGCTGTCATGGTCAAGGGGTTATTAATGTCGATACGCAAACGCCACTTGGTATGATGCGTCGTCAAGTAACCTGTGATGTTTGTCATGGAACAGGTCAAGAAATTAAAGAGCCATGTCAAACTTGTCATGGAACAGGACATGAAAAACAAAGCCATAAAGTATCTGTCAAGATTCCAGCAGGTGTTGAAACAGGTCAACAAATCCGTCTTGCTGGTCAAGGTGAAGCTGGTTTCAATGGTGGACCTTATGGAGATCTCTTTGTAATCATCAATGTTAATCCAAGCGATAAATTTACGCGTGATGGATCAACGATTTACTATACACTTAATATTTCCTTTGTCCAAGCAGCTCTTGGTGACACTGTCGAAGTACCAACAGTTCACGGAAATGTTGAGATGACCATCCCAGCAGGAACTCAAACAGGCAAAACTTTCCGTCTAAAAGGAAAGGGTGCTCCACGTCTTCGTGGAGGTTCACAAGGAGACCAACACGTTACAGTTAAGATTGTAACTCCTACGAAGCTAAATGATGCTCAAAAAGAAGCTCTCCTTGCATTCGCCAAAGCAAGTGGTGATGAAAAAATCGCACCACAGAAAAAAGGTTTCTTCAATAAAGTAAAGGATGCCTTAGAAGATTTATAAAGGAAGGACGCTTAATGCGTCTTTTTCTTTACGCCAAAAACTGTATGGGGTCAGTTGGCGATTGACCTACTTTTTATCCTTAAAAAAATCTGATATGATAATTCTATGGTTAGATACAAAGCGACAATTTCCTATGATGGTACACTTTTCTCAGGTTTTCAAAGACAACCAAATGCACGTTCCATTCAAGAAGAACTTGAAAAGACTCTCTTACGGTTAAATAGCAGTACACCTGTCACCGTTCATGGAGCGGGTCGTACAGATGCAGGTGTTCATGCCTATGGACAAGTTATCCACTTCGATTTGCCTCAAGAGCGAGATCCAGAGAAGTTGCGTTTCGGTTTAGATACGCAATGTCCAGATGATATTGATGTTGTTAGTATCGAACTTGTATCGGAGGAATTCCATGCGCGATACAACAAACACAGTAAAACTTATGAGTTCCTAGTAGATGCAGGGCGACCTAAGAACCCCATGATGCGTAATTATGCGACCCACTATCCCTACCCTCTAAGTTTAGAACCTATGCAAGAGGCTGCTAAGGATTTGGTCGGTACACATGATTTTACAGGCTTCACAGCTTCAGGAACTTCTGTAGAAAATAAAGTACGCACAATTACCCAGGCCAGTGTATCTATCGATGAGAAAAGCGGATTTTATATCTTTATTTTTTCTGGTAATGGTTTTCTCTATAAGCAAGTTAGAAATATGGTTGGCACCTTGTTAAAGATTGGCAATGGCCGCATGCCTGTTTCACAAGTGAAGACAGTGTTGGAAAGTCGTGACCGTAATCTTGCAGGACCAACGGCAGCAGGAAATGGGCTATATTTAAAGGAGATACGATATGAGTGATGAATTGATTTTAGCGATTTCAGGGAATGATATTTTTAGTGGTGGCGGACTTCATGCAGATTTAGCGACATTTACCACAAATAAACAGCATGGATTTGTGGCTCTTACCTGTCTAACAGCTATGACTGAGAACGGTTTTGAGGTCATTCCGGTTGATACTAATGTTTTTAAACAACAACTTGATTCACTAAAAGATGTCCCCTTCTCAGCAATTAAAATTGGTTTGTTGCCTAACGTTGAGATTGCAGAATTAACGTTGGATTTTGTTAAAAATCATTCTGATATTCCAATTGTCTTGGATCCCGTTTTAGTATGTAAGGAGACTCATGACGTTGAAGTTTCCCAACTACGTGATGAATTGGTTAAATTTTTCCCTTATATCACGGTTATCACTCCGAACTTACCTGAAGTCGAACTGCTTATAGATAGAAAGGTCAAGACTCTGGATGATATGAAGCATGCGGCTAGCTATCTCAATGAATTAGGAGCTAAGACTGTCGTTGTCAAAGGTGGAAACCGTTTGGATGGAAATAAAGCGATAGATGTCTTTTATGATGGAGCAGACTACAAATTATTTGAGGAAGTTGTGTTGGATAAAAACAATACCGGTGCAGGATGTACATTTGCTTCAAGTATAGCTAGTGAATTAGTTAAAGGATGTTCAGAAACAGAAGCTGTGACAAATGCTAAAGCCTTTGTTTATGAATCAATTAAACAATCAAATGAATTTGGAGTAGTTCAATATGCAAAATAAGAAAACAAAAGAGCTAACATTATTGGCTATCTTAACAGCTTTATCAGTGACCTTTGGATTCGTAGCTAAAATTCCAACTCCGACAGGGCTCTTAACCTTGGTAGATGGGGGAATCTACTTCACAGCCTTCTATCTTGGGAAGAAAGAGGGGGCAATTGTGGGCGGATTGTCTGCTTTTCTGATAGATTTGCTATCATCTGCTCCGCAATGGATGTTTATCAGTTTGTTAATCCATGGTGCACAAGGTTATTTTGCTGGCTTTAAAGGGAACTATCGTATCCTAGGTCTTCTGATTGCAGCAGTTGTGATGGTGGGTGGTTATGCACTTGCTTCAGTATTTATGTATGGAACAGGAGCTTCAATCGCAGAAGTGATTCCTAATTTCTGCCAGAATGCTTTTGGTGTAGTTGTTGGATGGGTGTTGTATCAAGGATTCAAAAAAGTTCAGTCTAAAAAAGGTTAATAACATTACTAAACCCTATTGACAAGAACTAAATTGGGTGTTAAGATATAAAAGTTGTCTTAACAGACTTGCCACAAACTTGAAAAGGTTCCAAAACTTTAAA
>NZ_JACLQM010000017.1:0-37417 GCF_016648655.1 Streptococcus sp. 17.1 | reverse complement strand
CAATCCGAATCGAATTCAGTTTCTACCTCAGAGAGTGAGTCGACATCAATGTCACAATCCGAGTCAAACTCAGTTTCAACTTCAGAGAGTGAGTCAACGTCAACATCACAATCCGAGTCAAACTCAGTTTCTACTTCAGAAAGTGAATCAACGTCAGCGTCACAATCCGAGTCAAACTCAGTTTCTACTTCAGAAAGTGAGTCGACATCAGCATCACAATCAGAATCAAATTCAGTTTCAACTTCAGAAAGTGAATCAACGTCAGCATCACAATCAGAATCAAATTCAGTTTCAGCCTCAGAGAGTGAATCAACGTCAGCGTCACAATCCGAATCGAATTCAGTTTCTACCTCAGAGAGTGAATCAACGTCAGCGTCACAATCCGAATCAAACTCAGTTTCTACCTCTGAGAGCGAATCAACGTCAGCGTCACAATCCGAGTCAAACTCAGTTTCTACTTCAGAGAGTGAGTCAACATCGACATCACAATCCAAATCAAACTCAGTTTCAGCGTCAGAAAGTGAGTCGACATCAGCATCACAATCTGAGTCAAACTCAGTTTCTACTTCAGAAAGTGAATCAGCGTCAGAGAGTGCATCTGTCTCAGAATCACAGTCTGTATCAAACTCCGAATCAGCGTCAGAGAGTGCATCAGTCAGCGAATCACAATCAGTATCTAATTCCGAGTCAGCGTCAGAGAGTGCATCAGTCAGCGAATCACAATCAGTGTCTAATTCCGAGTCAGCATCAGAAAGTGCGTCTGTATCTGAATCACAATCAGTGTCTAACTCAGAGTCAGCATCAGAAAGTGCGTCTGTCTCAGAATCACAGTCTGTATCAAACTCCGAATCAGCGTCAGAGAGTGCATCAGTTTCTGAATCACAGTCTGTTTCAAACTCAGAGTCAGAATCAGTAAGTGTATCAGTAAGCGACTCACAATCAGTGTCTAACTCAGAATCAGCATCAGAGAGTGCGTCAGTTTCTGAATCACAGTCTGTATCAAACTCCGAATCAGCCTCAGAAAGTGCATCAGTTTCAGAATCACAGTCTGCTTCAAACTCCGAATCAGCGTCAGAGAGTGCATCAGTTTCTGAATCACAGTCTGTTTCAAACTCCGAATCAGCCTCAGAAAGTGCATCAGTTTCTGAATCACAGTCTGTATCAAACTCAGAATCAGCCTCAGAAAGTGCATCAGTTTCAGAATCACAGTCTGTTTCAAATTCAGAATCAGCCTCACTAAGTGAATCAGTTTCAGCTTCACAGTCTGAATCGAACTCAGTTTCTACTTCAGAGAGTGAATCAACGTCAGCTTCACAATCCGAATCGAATTCAGTTTCTACCTCAGAGAGTGAGTCGACATCAATGTCACAATCCGAGTCAAACTCAGTTTCTACTTCAGAAAGTGAATCAAATTCAGAATCACAGTCTGTTTCAAATTCAGAATCAGCTTCAACAAGTGAGTCATTTTCAGCATCACAGTCTGTTTCAACTTCCGAGTCAGCCTATGTAAGTGCGTCTGTTTCAGTCTCACAATCAGTGTCTACTTCAGAATCAGCGTCAGAGAGTGCATCAGTTTCAGAATCACAGTCTGTATCTAATTCCGAATCAGTCTCAGAGAGTGCATCAGTTTCTGAATCACAATCAGTGTCTAATTCCGAATCAGCGTCAGTAAGTGAATCCATTTCAGCATCACAGTCTGCTTCAACTTCAGAATCAGCGTCATTAAGTGCGTCAGTTTCAGAATCACAGTCTGTCTCAAATTCCGAATCAGCATCAGTAAGTGAATCAGTCTCAGCATCACAGTCTGCTTCAACATCAGAGTCAGCGTCATTAAGTGAATCCATTTCAGAATCACAGTCTGTCTCAAACTCAGAGTCAGCATCAGTAAGTGAATCAATTTCAGAATCACAATCAGTGTCTAATTCCGAATCCGCTTCATTAAGTGCGTCAGTTTCAGAATCACAGTCTGTTTCAAACTTCGAATCAGCGTCAGTAAGTGAATCAGTTTCAGCTTCACAGTCTGAATCGAACTCAGTTTCATCGTCAGTAAGTGAATCAATTTCAGAATCACAATCTGCCTCAACTTCCGAGTCATCGTCAGAAAGTGAGTCAACATCAGCGTCACAATCCGAGTCGAATTCAGTTTCGACTTCAGAGAGCGAGTCAATGTCGACATCACAATCCGAGTCAAACTCAGTTTCTACCTCTGAGAGCGAATCAACATCAACATCGCAATCCGAGTCAAACTCAGTTTCGACTTCAGAGAGTGAATCAACATCAGCATCACAATCCGAGTCAAACTCAGTCTCAGCTTCAGAAAGTGCCTCAACGTCAACATCACAATCCGAGTCAAATTCAGTTTCAGCTTCAGAAAGTGCATCAGTAAGCACATCACAACTGGAATCGAATTCAGTTTCGACTTCAGAGAGTGAGTCGACATCAGCATCACAATCCGAGTCAAACTCAGTTTCTACTTCAGAAAGTGCCTCAACTTCAACATCTCAGTCTGAGTCGAACTCAACTTCAGCCTCAGTAAGTGCGTCAACATCAACATCACAGTTGGAGTCAAATTCAGTCTCAGCTTCAGAAAGTGCCTCAACGTCGACATCACAATCAGTATCAACTTCTGAGTCATCCTATGTAAGTGCGTCAGTGTCTGAATCACAGTCTGTTTCCAACTCAGAGTCAGCCTCAGAGAGTGAGTCGACATCAGCTTCACAATCCGAATCAAATTCAGTTTCAGCCTCAGAGAGTGAGTCGACATCAGCGTCACAATCCGAATCAAATTCAGTTTCGACTTCAGAAAGTGCGTCAATCTCTGAGTCACAATCAGAGTCGAATTCCGTTTCAACTTCAGAGAGTGAGTCAGTTTCGGAATCACAGTCTGTCTCAAACTCAGAGTCAGCTTCAGAAAGTGCTTCAGTATCTGAGTCACAATCGGTTTCAAATTCAGAGTCAGCCTCAGTAAGTGAATCAATTTCAGAATCACAATCTGTATCAAATTCTGAATCCGCTTCAGAGAGTGCTTCAGTTTCAGAATCACAGTCTGTTTCAAATTCTGGGTCAGCATCATTGAGTGCGTCAGTGTCTGAATCACAATCAGTGTCTAATTCAGAATCATCGTCAGTAAGTGAATCAATTTCTGAATCACAGTCTGTTTCAAACTCAGAATCAGCCTCAGAGAGTGCATCAGTGTCTGAATCACAATCTGTCTCAACTTTCGAATCCGCATCAGAAAGTGCATCAGTAAGCGAATCACAATCAGTGTCTAATTCCGAGTCATCGTCAGTAAGTGCTTCTGTATCAGAATCACAATCAGAGTCTAACTCAGAATCCGCATCAGAAAGTGCGTCAGTATCTGAGTCACAATCCGCTTCAACTTCAGAGTCAGCCTTAGTAAGTGCGTCAATTTCGGATTCACAATCAGTCTCAAATTATGAGTCAGCTTCAGAGAGTGAGTCAGTCTCTGAGTCGCAATCAGTCTCAAACTCAGAATCAGCATCTGTAAGCGAATCAATTTCTGAGTCACAATCAGTCTCAAACTCAGTTTCATCGTCAGTAAGTGCATCAGTTTCAGTTAGTGAGTCATCATCATTGAGTGAATCACAGAGCACAAGCGCATCCGTTTCGGCTTCTGAATCAGCATCATTGAGTACATCGAGCTCATTAAGTGCTTCTGTATTTGAAAGTCAATCTCAAGCCTTCAGTGCTTCAATTTCTACAATCATTTCAACTGTTGAGTCTATTTCGAACTCGGCTTCAAGCTTCATTTCAACAAGTGAATCGATTTCGACATCTAATTCAGCATCATTGAGTGAGTCGGCGTCATTGAGTGCATCCGTTTCTGGATCACAATCAGTCTCTAATTCAGTGTCTGCATCAACAAGTGCTTCTGTCTCAGCATCACAGTCTATTTCAAACTCAGTTTCAGCGTCAGAGAGCGAGTCAATATCAGCTTCACAATCCGAGTCAAACTCAGTTTCAGCGTCATTAAGTGCATCAGTTTCTGAATCACAGTCTGCTTCAACTTCAGAGTCAGCGTCAGTAAGTGAATCAATCTCAGAATCACAGTCTGTATCTAACTCCGAATCAGCATCAGAGAGTGCCTCAGTTTCTGAATCACAGTCTGTATCTAATTCAGAATCAGCGTCAGAAAGTGCATCAGTTTCAGCTAGTGAGTCAGCATCATTGAGTGAATCGCAGAGCACGAGTGCATCAGTTTCGGCTTCTGAATCAGTATCATTGAGTACTTCGAGCTCATTAAGTGCTTCTGTATTTGAAAGTCAGTCTCAAGCTTTCAGTGCTTCAATTTCTGCGATTATTTCAACTGTTGAATCTGTTTCGAACTCGGCTTCAAGCTTCATTTCAACAAGTGAATTGGTTTCGACATCTAACTCAGCATCCTTGAGTGAGTCGGCGTCATTGAGTGCATCTGTTTCAGGATCACAGTCAGTCTCTAATTCAGTGTCTGCATCAGAAAGTGCTTCTGTCTCAGCATCACAGTCTATTTCAAACTCAGTTTCAGCTTCAGTCTCAGCCTATGTATCAGAATCACAATCTGCCTCAACTTCAGAGTCATCGTCAGAAAGTGAATCGACATCAGCTTCACAATCAGAATCAAATTCAGTTTCGACTTCAGAGAGTGAATCAACGTCAACATCACAATCTGAGTCAAACTCAGAGTCAGCATCATTAAGTGCTTCAGTTTCAGCTAGTGAGTCTGTATCCTTGAGTGAATCACAGAGCACAAGTGCATCAGTTTTGGCTTCTGAATCAGCATCCTTGAGTGAGTCAGCGTCATTGAATGCATCTGTTTCAGGATCACAATCAGTCTCTAATTCAGTGTCTGCATCAGAAAGTGCTTCTGTCTCAGCATCACAGTCTATTTCAAACTCAGTTTCAACTTCAGTCTCAGCGTCAGAATCAGCAAGCGCAGCCGCTTCAGAAAGTTCTTCGATTTCAACAAGTGAGTCTGTATCGTTGAGCGAATCGCAAAGTGCAAGTGCATCTGCATCAGAAACTGCTTCATCAAGCGTTTCAGTATCCGAGTCAGCATCTACATCAGTATTCTTGAGTGCCTCTGAAAGCACAAGTACTTCAACGTCATTGAGTACATCAGCGTCAGCAAGTACATCCGCTTCAGTCTCAGCCTTAGAATCGACTTCAGTAAGTGTCTCAATTTCAGAGTCGCAGTCAGTATCGAACTCCAAGTCCGTTTCAGAGAGTGCGTCTGTGTCTGAATCAGAATCCATTTCAAACTCAGAATCAACTTCAGTAAGTGAGTCAGTCTCAGAATCACAGTCTGTGTCAACCTCAGTAAGTACTTCGATTTCAGCTAGTGAGTCTGTATCGTTGAGCGAATCACAAAGTGAAAGTGCATCCGAGTCTGTATCAGCAAGCACATCTGCTTCAGTCTCAGCGTCAGAATCAGCGAGCGTATCCGCTTCAGTATCTACGTCAGCCTCAGTAGGTGCGTCAGAATCAGCGAGCGCCTCCGCTTCAGTCTCCGAGTCCGCTTCTACATCGGCATTCTTGAGTGCTTCTGAAAGCACAAGCACTTCAACAAGTATTTCAACTTCATTGAGTACATCAGCAAGTCTTTCAGCCTCAGCATCAACAAGTGCTTCAGTGTCTACTTCAGAATCAATTTCTGAAGTGAGAGATCCTAAGCACAAACGTGGTAGCCAAGCACTTCCGAAGACTGGTGAGGAAAACTCATCATTAGGTATGGCCTTGGGTGCCTTGGCAACTGCAACTGGTCTTGGATTTCTTGCCAAACGTAAGAAAAATGAAGAATAGGACGAAGATTATTCGTATTTCTGAATTGTAAGAGTCTTTGCAATGCTTAGATAAGCACAATAAAAACACCTTCATGTTAGATAACCATTCTAGCTAGGAGGTGTTTTTTTGATTTAGAGATGTTGTGAAAGGTTCAAAATGGTACTGACTTTTTGAAATACTAATGACTACATAAAAATAAGAGACCACTTGAACATGGTCTCTTATTTGTTGTCTTGCTCATTATCTTGTTTATACATGACTGTTCCCACTGTTACAAGAAGGGTTATGAGAAATGGTGTGACTCGATAAGGTCTCCAGGCAGGGTCATAAGCCAAAAGGGTTGAAGCAAGATAAAAAACATTGCTTGAGTATAACAAAACTATATTTTCTTTTTTAAGGCCTTTTCCTATTAAGATGGTTGCAATGATAAAACTAATCAAGCTATAACGTAGAAAAAGGATTACAATCATTCCCCAAGGATTTGACAGTCCTAAGAGCAAAAATAAGGCAAGATAAACGATAGCTAAATAAAAAGCGACTGCAAGGAAAATAGAAGCAGCCCTGTTGTCTGGAGCATTCTTCTTAATGAGCTCTTGATTATTGAACTCTTGACCAGTCTTACCCTTATCTTGGCTTGTGTTGAAGTTTGTATGTTGTACTGACATCTTTCTCACCTACCCCTCTATTTGTATCTAAATAGGTTAACTCTTTTCACCTTTATTATACTTCTTTTTTACCTTAGTTTCAGCAAGATCGATAGGCTTTTGAGCCATTTTTATAAGATGAATTATTGCTCGATGTTCTGCTTTCTTACTGGCACTATAGTGCCCCAATTTAAAGCCCTTACACCTCGGTAAGTAATGAGTCGCTTAGATAGTTAGAATTTAGTTTTTATATGAGAAGCTAGACTAAAAAAGACACCATCTTAACAGACCTAATGGTTTGGTAAGGATGGTATTTTTTGTCGCTTTGAGAGAAGTGCCTTAAGGATTTTGTGAATTTTCATTAGATTTCCTTGTAATCCCATTAAAAGAAGTACCTTATCAATAATCATTCTAAATAGCCATAGAGTGTCAGTTTTCTGTTTCTCAATGAACTAAAATGACCATTTTTATATTTCTAAATACTCATTTAAAGCTAATGTCATTAAAACAACAAAAGGACTTTTCTAAAAATTATGAAAATTTATCGAATCTTATTGAAAAAAAGCTTTCAATGATTTAGAATGAAGCTATAAATGGGAAAAAGGAGTCTTTTTATTATGGACAAAAAAGTACATTATAAAATGCACAAAGTTAAGAAACAATGGGTAACCATCGCAGTTACAGGGATGTCGCTCGGTGCAGTCTCAGCGGTTTCTTTAGGGACTAACGACGGTGTCGTTCAGGCCGACGAACACACGGATGCTACTGTAGCTATCCCCGATATTACTGTTGATACGGGTACTGTATCTAACGATACAACGGCTGCTCAGGATCCAACTACAGCAGTTGCAGCGACAAACGATGTCACAACTGACCAAGCAGCTCCAACAGCAACTTTCGATTTGACAACTGATACAACAAATACAGTTGTAGCGAATGCTGTTGATACGGCAGCGCCAGTCGGTACTGATCGTGCGGCAACTACAACAGATACAACAGCAACCAATGATACAGCTGTTGATACAACAAATAACAATACTACAACTGACACAACAACAGTTACTGATCGCGCAGCGACACGTGAACGTCGTGCGACTGGTGCTCGACGTGGTCCTACAGGAGGCCGTCGTGCTACCCCAGTTAACGGCAATACAAATAATGCCAACAATACTGTCACAGTAGTAAACAACGACCTTCCAGCAACTAACAATGTCGTAACTGATGGTCCAAGTCACATCAAAACAATTGATGGAAAACAATACTACGTTGAAGATGACGGCACTATTCGTAAGAACTATGTCCTTGAACGTAACGGCGGAAGCCAATACTTCAACGCTGAAACTGGTGAATTGTCTAATCAAAAAGAATACCGTTTCGACAAGAACGGTGGAACAGGTTCATCAGCTGATAGCACAAACACAAACGTTACTGTAAATGGCGATAAGAATGCCTTTTATGGTACAACTGATAAAGATATCGAACTTGTTGACGGTTACTTCACTGCCAACACATGGTACCGTCCAAAAGAAATCTTGAAAGACGGTAAAGAGTGGACTGCCTCAAGTGAAAATGACAAACGTCCATTGCTTACGGTTTGGTGGCCAAGTAAGGCTATCCAAGCGAGCTACCTTAACTACATGAAGGAGCAAGGTCTTGGTACGAATCAAACCTACACATCATACAGTTCACAAACTCAAATGGACCAAGCAGCGCTTGAAGTTCAAAAGCGTATTGAGGAACGTATTGCGCGTGAAGGCAACACTAACTGGTTGCGTACAACTATCAAAAATTTCGTGAAGACTCAACCTGGTTGGAATTCAACTTCTGAAAACCTTGATAACAGTGACCACTTGCAAGGTGGTGCCCTTCTTTATAACAACGACAGTCGTACAAGCCAGGCTAACTCAGACTACCGTCTCCTGAACCGCACACCGACTAGCCAAACAGGTAAACGCAATCCTAAGTATACTAAGGATACAAGCAACGGTGGTTTCGAGTTCTTGTTGGCTAATGATATCGATAACTCAAACCCTGCGGTTCAAGCTGAGCAGTTGAACTGGCTCCACTACATCATGAACATCGGTACTATCACTGGTGGTTCTGAAGATGAAAACTTCGATGGTGTTCGTGTCGATGCCGTGGATAATGTCAATGCCGACCTTCTCCAAATTGCTTCAGATTACTTCAAAGCTAAATATGGTGCTGATCAAAGTCAAGATCAAGCCATTAAACACATGTCTATCTTGGAAGCATGGTCTCACAATGACCCATACTACAATGAAGACACTAAAGGTGCTCAATTGCCAATGGATGACCCTATGCACTTGGCATTGGTATATTCACTCTTGCGTCCAATCGGTAACCGTTCAGGAGTTGAACCACTCATTTCAAATAGTATGAATGACCGTTCTGAAAGTGGTAAAAACTCTAAACGTATGGCTAACTACGCCTTTGTGCGTGCTCACGACTCTGAGGTACAATCAATCATTGGTCAAATCATCAAAAATGAAATCAACCCTCAATCAACAGGGAATACCTTCACTCTTGATGAAATGAAGAAAGCCTTTGAAATCTACAACAGAGACATGCGTAGCGCTAACAAGCAGTACACACAATATAATATCCCATCAGCATATGCCTTGATGCTTACGCATAAGGACACTGTGCCACGTGTTTACTATGGAGACATGTACACAGATGATGGTCAATATATGGCTCAAAAATCACCATATTACGATGCTATTGAAACCCTCTTGAAAGGCCGTATCCGCTATGCAGCTGGTGGTCAAGATATGAAGGTTAACTACATCGGTTATGGTAATACTAATGGTTGGGATGCTGCAGGTGTCTTGACTTCTGTACGTTATGGTACAGGGGCTAACAGTGCTTCTGATGCTGGTACAGCAGAAACACGTAACCAAGGTATGGCAGTTATCGTTTCAAACCAACCTGCCCTTCGTTTGACAAGTAACTTGACTATTAACATGGGTGCGGCTCACCGTAACCAAGCTTATCGCCCATTGCTTTTGACAACAAAGGATGGTGTGGCTACTTACTTGAATGACAGCGATGCTAACGGTATTGTCAAATACACTGATGGTAACGGTAATTTGACATTTAATGCAAGCGAAATCCGTGGTATTCGTAACCCTCAAGTTGATGGTTACCTTGCGGTTTGGGTACCAGTAGGTGCTTCTGAAACTCAAGACGTGCGTGTGGCACCAAGTAAAGAAAAGAACAGCAGTGGTTTGGTTTACGAATCAAATGCTGCCCTTGATTCACAAGTTATCTACGAAGGTTTCTCTAACTTCCAAGACTTCGTCCAAGATTCATCACAATACACTAATAAGAAGATTGCTGAAAATGCAAACCTCTTCAAATCATGGGGTATCACATCATTCGAATTTGCCCCACAATACGTTTCAAGTGATGACGGTAGCTTCCTTGACTCAGTCATCCAAAATGGTTATGCCTTTACAGACCGTTATGACATTGGTATGAGTAAGGACAACAAGTACGGTTCATTGGCTGACTTGAAAGCAGCTCTTAAATCGCTCCACGCTGTAGGTATCTCAGCGATTGCTGACTGGGTTCCAGACCAAATCTACAACCTTCCGGGTGATGAAGTGGTCACTGCAACTCGTGTTAATAACTATGGTGAAACTAAAGACGGTGCAATCATCAATCATAGCCTCTATGCTGCTAAGACACGTACTTTTGGTAACGACTACCAAGGTAAATATGGTGGTGCCTTCCTTGATGAATTGAAACGTCTTTACCCACAAATCTTTGACCGTGTTCAAATCTCTACTGGTAAACGTATGACTACTGACGAGAAGATTACACAGTGGTCTGCGAAGTACATGAATGGTACTAATATTCTTGACCGTGGTTCAGAGTACGTGCTTAAGAATGGTCTAAGTGGTTACTATGGTACAAATGGTGGTAAAGTTAGCCTTCCAAAAGTAGTCGGAAGCAACCAATCAACTAACAACGACAACCAAAACGGTGATGGTAGTGGTAAGTTCGAGAAGAGCTGGGGCAGTGTTTACTATCGTTATAACGATGGCAAACGTGCTAAGAATGCCTTCATCAAAGATAACGACGGAAATGTTTACTACTTTGATAACACAGGCCGCATGGCAATCGGTGAAAAGACTATTGATGGCAAACAATACTTCTTCCTTGCTAATGGTGTGCAGTTGCGTGATGGTTACCGTCAAAACCGTAGAGGTCAAGTCTTCTACTATGACCAAAACGGTGTCTTGAATGCAAACGGCAAACAAGATCCAAAACCAGATAACAATAATAATGCATCAGGACGTAACCAATTCGTTCAAATTGGTAATAACGTTTGGGCTTACTATGATGGTAACGGTAAACGTGTAACAGGTCACCAAAACATTAATGGTCAAGAACTCTTCTTCGACAACAATGGTGTCCAAGTTAAAGGTCGTACCGTTAATGAGAACGGCACTATCCGTTACTATGATGCTAACTCAGGCGAAATGGCTCGCAACCGTTTTGCTGAAATTGAACCAGGTGTTTGGGCTTACTTCAATAATGATGGAGCAGCCGTAAAAGGTTCACAAAATATCAATGGTCAAAACCTCTACTTTGATCAAAATGGTCGTCAAGTGAAAGGTGCTTTGGCTAATGTTGATGGCAACCTTCGTTACTATGATGTAAACTCAGGTGAGCTTTACCGTAATCAATTCCATGAAATCGATGGTAGCTGGTATTACTTCGATGGTAATGGTAATGCTGTCAAAGGCATGGTTACTATCAATGGTCAAAACCTCCTCTTTGATAACAATGGTAAGCAAATCAAAGGTCATTTGGTTCGTGTGAACGGCGTTGTTCGTTACTATGATCCAAATTCAGGTGAGATGGCTGTTAACCGTTGGGTTGAAGTGAGTCCAGGATGGTGGGTTTACTTTGACGCTCAAGGCCGAGGACAAATCTAATCGTTTCCAAACTGTATGAACCGAGACAGTAGTCTCGGTTTTTATGGCATGTTCGGATTTCATTAAGGATTTAATGATGGCTGAACAAGTGATTTTAAAACCATCTTGAGTTAGTCATGATAGTCTGATAGTAATCATTACATCTGTAGTTCCATGAAAAAGTAATCATGCTAAAAAAGCTATTAGTTATTTATAACTTAATACGAGAAACTTGAGAAACTGGGGAATTTCATTAAATGGTTCCAATCTATTGACGAAGCGTAAAAGTCAATCTATACTAAAAGTAATGCTAGTTATTCATTGGCATTCCATAGTCGAGGACTAGGCACAGACCTTCTCTGTGCCATTCTCTTAGGTTGTTCCCTTACAACTGAGGTAAGGTTCTAGTCTTTCAAAGATGAGAAGTAGTTGTGATAGTTTATAGTCTATTTCTTATGAGAGTGTCTTTAGGGAGAGAAAACTCCATTAAAGACTCATCATTTAAGTTGTCGGGGTAATCTCATTTTGATGTCACTTTCATAAACTACTTGATAGATATTGCACATTAAAGCGCTATTTTTTTACTTAGGGGTTAAAATGATTAAAGTTCTTACACCTTACTTGTAAAAATTCGATTCTCGTATTATAGTATATATAAGAGATATCAAAAATTTTAATCTTTGATAAGAACTTGTTAGTTTCTCCGAGGGAAAATGAAATCTTAATAGAAAAGATTTCCATGAGAACTTAGCAAGTATAGGATTTTATTTCTCATAAAAAGAAGAAAGGGGGAGTATTTTTGAGAGCCTATAGGGAAGATGCGACTGAAGCAGCAGCAAGAACTGCTGAAGAGCATATTGCACATAAATCAGCGGACTCTGATTTAGTTGATACTATAGATCTTTCTAAATTATTGACTAACCCAAAAAGTCGCTCTGACCACAGTGCCCCCTCTCCATTAGATTTTGCTAGAGCTGACGAAGCCCTCTTTGATAATCATGCCCAATCGGAAACCGTGAGGATTCCATCTAAGCAAGAGATTATTTTTCAAGGAGCAGATTCTAAAACTCCAGACCCTGAAGTCATGGAAAATCATGTTTTTACGGGGACTAGAGATAGGAAGACTGGCTTAATCGAATGGGACAAGGACAGTTATACCTATCCTAAGATATCGGTACCAGTTGTCCAGGGCTATTTCGCTGACCAAAAAGAAGCGGGTTTTAACGTTGTCACACCCTATGTGCCAACGGTAACGGAACATGTGACCTATAGGAAATTGGGACGCATTATCCCTGTGACAGAAGATGGGGAATATATTCCAGGTGCTTTGACTAAGCAGTATAACAATAACAAAAAAGATCCACGAAAGGCGGGTGAGACAGCAACACCAGCTGTTCAAGATTATATGACAGATATTAAAAGTGTAGTACCGAACAAACCAGGAGGGGATACTCCGGTTGTGTATCGTAAAATTTTCAAGAAAGCCAGCATCACTTATATTGATGAAACTACCGGTGCTTACTTGGTTAGTGACCAGTTGACCGGGGAATTGGGTGAAGCGATTGAATACGGAACAGCAACACGTATCAAGACTTTCAAGGACATGGGATATGACTTGATTCAGGACGAATTCCCTAAAGATGCCATTTTTGATGATAAGGATATTGATGATCAAGAGTGGTTTGTCCTCTTGCAACACGATGTTGCCAAGGTAGGGCCTGACCATGAGCAAGTCCCAGATACTCCAATCAATCCTAATAATCCAGATGGACCTAAGTGGCCATCTAAGTATGCTTACGAAAAAGAAGTAAGCTTCACAGTCTTTTACAAGAGTACAGACGGCAATGCGGATTTACCAGATGCCGATGTGCAAAAGGCCTATTGGGTCCGTACCCTTACCTTTGACAAGGTCACAGGTGAGCTTGTTGACGAGACAGAATGGTCACCAAACAAGACCAAGTATTATGACATCTATGCACCAGTTGTTTTAGGCTATTTTGCAGATAGAGTAGAAGTTAAAGGTAGAGAAGTTACTGAAGATAACATCGAAGAAACCATTACCTACGTTCCACTTGGTAAAATCATTCCTATTGATGCAAATGGACGCTTGATTCCAAACGTTCCAACGCCAACCTTCAACAACGATGCCAATAACCCAACTAAGGTTAGTGAGACACTTGTTCCTCACATTCCGGGTTACCGTCCAATGCAACAAAGTGTCATGCCTGAGAGCTTGACAGACGATATTCTTGTTGAGTACGCTCCAATCCTTGAAGATGTAACGCAACCAACCTTGCAAACGGTCTTCTTCAAAGGAGCTGGCGAAGCAACACCGTCTGTTAATATCCAGTCTGACTTTACTTTCACTGGTAAGTACAATCAAGCAGAAGACACTTACACTTGGGATCAAGACAGCTATACCTTTGCTAAGGTTAATGTCCCAGTTATCGAAGGTTACTATGCGGACAAGGCAGTGGCTGGTATGCAGATTGTTACACCTGATAAACCAGAAGCTACAGACAGTGTTGTCTATAAAGAACTCGGTAAGATTATCCCTGTTGATACCTTTGGTAATCCAATCGCGGATGCAGAACCAGTTCATTATGCTAATGATCCTCAAGATGCTACGCAAGTTATTGAAACACCAGCACCACAAGTTGCCGGCTACCAGGCTGAAAGTGAATTGGTATTGCCAATTGACCTCAGCATGGACCAAACCTTGGTTTACGAACCAATCTTGGATGATATCACACAAGATACGAAACAAACGGTTACCTTCCAAGGTGCTGGCTACAAAGATCCAGTTATCAACATTCAAGATAGCTTCAGCTTCCACGGTAAGTTTAACCAAGTGGAACAAACAAGCACTTGGGATCAAGACAGCTTCACTTATGATGTTGTAGAAGTTCCTGTAGTTGAAGGCTTCTATGCAGATAAACGTCAAGCTGGTGGACTTGAAGTTCGACCAGACCTTCCAGAAGTGGAAGATACAGTTACTTACACAGAACTTGGTAAGATTATTCCAGTAGATGAGTATGGTACACCTATTGAAAATGCACCTACTCCAAGCTATAACAATGATCCAGAAGATCCAACCATGGCTATGGAAACAGTCGTTCCAGATGTTCTTGGTTACATTTCTGAAAAGGCCTTTATTACTCCAGAACACCCAGGTCAAGATACCAACGTGGTTTATGCTAAGGATGAGCAAAAAGCTATTATCCTTTACATGAATGAGCTTGATAAGTCAGAATTGACTCGTGATGTTGTTGTCGGAAGCTCAGGTGAGAAGATTGACTACTCTACTGATGAACAAATCGCAAACTTGCTCAAACAAGGTTATGAACTTGTCAACGATGGTTATGCAGAAGCCTTTGACCACACTTACAACGGTGATTCTGACTTTGATCAAGTCTTCGAAGTGGTTCTTCGTGAACGTTTGGTTCTTATCGACCCAGATATGCCAGCACCAGTTGCAGGTGAAGTCGTAGATCCAAATGATGTGAATAGCCCAGTTTGGCCAAATAGCGTAGAAATGCTTGAAAACCGTGCCGATGTGACACGTACCATCCAGTATGTCTTCGAAGAAGGTGGCTTGGCTAGCGATGACTACGTTGAAGTTCTTGATTTCAAACGTTTGGCTAATGTAAACCTTGTGACAGGTGCTATCAATTATGAAGCATGGTCAAGTACTCAAGCTGGCTTCTCAGCTGTTCCTTCACCAGAGGTTGTCGGATTCACACCAGACCGTATAGAAGTCGCTGAAATGACAGATGTTTCTGTGGAAACTCCTGAAATCATGGAAGTGGTTACTTACCTCAAGGATGCTCAGAAAGCTACAGTCACTTATGTTGACGGTACAACTCGTAAGAAACTTGAAGTGGTCGACTTGCTTGGTAAATCAGGTGAAGTGATTGAATACTCAACAATCGAACGTATCAAGTACTATAGCGACCGTGGTTATACTCTTCTTGCTGATGGCTTCACAAACGGCGTTATCTTTGATGGCGATTCTCATGTTGACCAAAACTTCATGGTTACCCTTCGTCATGGTACCGTTCAAGTAGGTCCAGATAACATCCAAGAAGCTGGTACACCAATCAATCCAGCAAATCCTGATGGTGCCAAATGGCCAGAACGCGAAAGCTACATCAAAGACGTAACCTTCACAGTTCTCTACACATCTAGCGATGGACAAGCAGAACTTCCTGCCAATAACATCCAAACTGCTCAATGGACACGTAGCTTGACTATTGATAAGGTTACAGGTGAAGAGCTTGGTTCAAGCTACTGGACTTCAAATAAAGGTCAGTTTGAAACAGTCATCACTCCTGAAGTAGAAGGTTACAGTGCTGATAAGGACAAGGTTGAAGGTAAGACAGTAGGTCAACGTAACCTTGAAGAAACCGTTGTTTATATCCCGCTTACAGGCGATATTAACGGTAAACCTAAGGAAGACAAGGCAGACGATATCGTTGTTGAAGAAATCCAAGACCTAGAAGTTCTCGACCAAGTCGAAGAGCAAGTGGAAGCTCATGATGGACCAGTCACTTATGGACCAGGCGATGACTTTGAAGCACCTGTTTCAAGTCAAGCTGAGGGTAAAGGCTCTAAACACAAGATGCCAATTAATCTCTCAAATGAGGAAGAAGCAAGCAAAGGTAAGATTGAAGAAACCATCAATATCGCAGGCTTCACCGTATCGGTAACAGGTCTAGGACTTGGCCGCAACGGACGTAAAAAGAAAAATAAAAAAGATCACAAAGATCAAAAGGACAAATAATATAAAGCCCTGAATGACTCAGGCATGCCCAGACAGAAAGAAAATCTCAAGTTGCTTAGTGCACTTGGGATTTTTTTGTGGATTACCTAACTGAGGTCTGTGGAAACTAAGTATTATAAACGTAAAAGAAGGCGTCAAAACATAAACAGACATTGATTAAATTGATGATAAAAACTATAATCTAGTTACAAGAGCTATGCACATAAATGCTCATTCCATTATTGTTAATGACTGGTTTTTCAATTCATGGTCGTTATAAAAAGAGGTACTATGTCTATTTCGTTTACTTATTGTGGCGTTGCATGTGGCGTCATTTCCATTGATAATCAATTTCATATTGGAATTGATCCTGACTTATCTCCTAAGGGAACTTTAGTTCAGTTTAAAGGATTTATCTCCGAGAAACAAACTCATGTTCATAAGGATGAGTCTCTTCTTAGCAAAGTTGATGTATGGCTAATTACTCATGGGCATCAAGATCATTTGGAAGATGTAGGGAAAGATTATCTGAAAGAGAAGACGGTCATTTCTCCTAATAGGAAAATTTTAGATGGGGTGCCATGTTTAAATAATAGTGTTTTAAGATGGGGAGAAGAACAAGCATTTCAAGTCGCTGACTACTGTATCACCATAAAAGCATTACCGGCTTATCATGCCAGTAATTACATCATGCGAAAGATAGTTGGTAAGGTAAATGGCTATCAACTAACAATCGCCAGTTCGTCAGAAACTAAAGTTATTTATTTTACCGGTGATACTGTTTTGTACCCAGACTTAATCCAAATTGTCCCTAAAAATATAGATGCTATTTTTGCTAATTTAGGTGCTGTAAAATCAGGTTCTTTTGGTGGCCCATTTACCATGGACTTAAAAATGTTAAACCGAATGAATGATCTCCTTCAACCTAAAAGGATTTATCCCATTCATATTGATGACTATAGTCATTACAAGACAACTAAAAAAGAAGTTGAAGCAGCAGGTTATAGGGTTTTAGCTGTTGGTGAGACCATCGATATATAATTAAGGGGAATGAATATTTTACTTGCTTTTGTATGGGAGTTTCGCTTGTGGTAACATCACTTCTATACTACAATATAGGAGAAGAAGCAAAAAGGAGTATGCCATGCCAACTGAATATGAAAAAATGATTGCAGGTGACTTTTATAAACCAAGCGATCCTGAGTTACGTGCTCTAGCGGCCAGCTCAAGAGAAAAACAATGGGCCTTTAATGCTGAACCTGATCGCCTCAAGAGGGCAGAGATTGTCAAATCTTGGTTTGGTTCGACTGGTGAAAATGTTGCCATGAATCCTCAGTTCGTTACGGATTACGGTGTTAATATCCATATTGGTGAAAATTTCTATTCCAACTGGAATTTGACTATGCTGGATATCTGTCCTATCACGATTGGTGACAATGCCATGATTGGCCCTAATTGTCAGTTTTTGACGCCCTTGCATCCGCTTGATCCAACCGAGCGTAATTCAGGCATTGAATATGGTGCTCCAATTACGATCGGTGATAATTTCTGGGCCGGTGGAGGCGTGACTATCCTCCCAGGAGTGACCTTAGGGGATAATGTAGTTGCTGGAGCAGGAGCCGTGGTAACCAAGTCCTTCGGTGACAATGTGGTTCTAGGTGGGAATCCGGCGCGTGTAATTAAGGAAATTCCTGTAAAGAAAGACTAAATATAGCAACTCAAGGATTCTAGGTCCTTGAGTTTTCTATTTTTTGAAAGAATCTATTGACTTGAGCTAATAATTCTTCTATACTGCTAGTTAGCTAACAATATAGTTAAGGAGTCATTTTTTTGGACCATTTTGGACGCTTGTTAAAACAAGCCAATAATAATATGATGCGTCATTTTGACCAGTTTGCTAGGCAGTATGACTTGACTGGAAATCAGATGGCTGTCATTGATTTTATAACCAATTATGCGGATCAAGAAGTCTTTCAACGTGACATTGAGCACGAATTTGAAATTCAGCGTTCGACAACGACAGTGCTCTTACAGCGAATGGAGAAGAAAGGCTTGATTGAACGCCACACATCTTCAAAAGATGCAAGGCAAAAGGCGGTTGTTCTCACGGATAAAGCCCTTAGTATCGCTTCTGCCTGTCAATCTTATCTTCGAAAAGAGGAAGAAGAGTTTGCCCAGCAATTTTCAGCTAAAGAGAGAGAAGTCTTTCTCAAAATCTTACAACACTACCGTAATATTTAAGTTTATATAGGAGGAACAAATACTTATGTCAGACAAAAAAATCTCCACCAAGGTCCTGTGTGCCATCTTTGCGACAGGAATCCTTTCATTTTGTGGAGTAGCTGGTGAAACAGCTATGAACATCACCTTTCCCGTATTGATGAAGGCATTCTCAGTCAATACGTCAACCGTCCAGTGGGTTACAACCATTTATCTCCTAGTGGTCGCTTGTGTGGTTCCCTTATCTGCCTATCTCAAGCGCTCGTTTAAGATGAAAACCATCTTTCTGGTCGCAAACCTTTTGTCTATTTTAGGTGTCCTCATCGACTTTATAGCGCCTAGTTTCGGCTTTGTTGTTTTGGGACGATTGGTTCAAGGGATGGGTGTTGGTTTTGCTCTACCTCTCATGTTTAACATCATTTTGGAGCAGGTACCAAGTCGTAAGATTGGTCTCATGATGGGAGTTGGGACACTGATTACAGCCGTTGCTCCAGCCATTGGACCAACTGTTGGTGGTCTCTTGACAGCACACTTTGGTTGGCGTTCTATCTTCCTCGTCCAGTTTCCTATTCTCTTGGCTTCACTGATTGCAGGGCTTCGCTCGATTGAGCAAAAGAGTGAGGTGCAACGTGAATCTTTAGATTTCCTCAGTCTACTAGCTACCATCTTTCTTTTCTTGGGCTTGATTTTAGGCATTCATGGGGTTGCTGATCATGCTTTCGTTAGTTTCTCAGTTCTTGGATGGCTTTTGATTGGTATCTTAGGTCTTGTCCTTTTGATTTGGCGTTCAACAACATTGGACAAGCCTATTATCAACCTCTCTATTTTGAAAAATCATAAACTGACAGGTCATATCATCGCTTTCTTCTCTTTCCAATTGGGATCCCTTGCGATGAGTTTCCTCCTACCAAACTATGTGCAATTGGTTAACCACTCGAATACAACTTCTGCAGCTTTAATGTTGCTTCCAGGTGCTATTATCGGTGCAGGATTCGCTCCATTCTCAGGTATCATTTTAGATAAGATGGGAGCTCGTAAACCGATTCTGATTGGAGCAATCCTTATCGTACTCGCTCAGTTGTTATTTAGCTTGTTTGGTCTCTCTCTTTCCAATACGTTTATCCTCGTTTTTTACATGATTTTCATGACGGGGCTTGGCGTTTCCTTTGGTAATGTCATGACCAATGGGCAGAAACAACTGTCGCTAGATCAACGTGCTGATGCCAATGCCATCTTTAACACGCTCCAACAATTTGCAGGAGCAGTGGGAACAACCCTAGCATCTCTAATTGTTGCTATGAGTCAAGCTAATCACAAGGTTGACTTTGCACAAGCAACGGCTCAAGGTAGTCGAAATGGCTTTATGGTCTTATTTGCTCTAGCCATTTTCCAACTCCTTGTCTTAGTTAGCGTAGTCAAAAAGAATGATTAATAAGGCGTTTGAAGCAAAGGAAACATGCTTTCCCTTGCTTTTTCTTTCCTTAAATGAAATACTAATCTTACTGCAAATTTTAGTGTTACTTTAAGGTTTATGACTTATAATAACCTTAAAGAATTAACCAGTCTTCGATGAAGATACTAGAAGGAAGGGAAGGCCCATGTCTTTACTTAAGAAAATTCATCCTGAGCAGTCGCTCAAGGAACTGAGATGGTTTGATATCGCTATTGTTACGCTGATTATGTTTGGTCAGTTTATTGTGCGTTCGACACAAATGTATTTGGCGAGTTTGACTCCAAGCCTTTCCACGGCAGTCAGTGAGACAGCAACGAATACAGCCAGTGAAGGAGCAGCTTACTCAAGCAATTTTACCTTGCAGATTATTCTCCTAGCCTTAGCGATTATTTATCTCTGGATACGTCATTTTGACTTTAAACAACTGCCAATCCGTCTAAAGTGGTCTGTTCTCTTTTGGGTACCCTTTATTTTCGCTATCATGGGTTTATTTGCTGATATGGTAAGTACTTTGTCAGGACAATATAATTATTTTAGTCCTCAAGTTCTAGCCTTTATTAGCCCTATGGCTGTGATTGATAAGTTTATGGCTTTGTCACCTATGGCGATTGCTTATGGGTTGCTCAACGGTTTCTACGAGGAATTTTTCTTCCTAGGACTCTTGACCTCGGTTAAGGACAAGTATAAGTGGTTGGTCTTGCTCTTTTCAACCATTGTTCGTGTGTCTTTCCATACCTATCAGGGCATGCTATGGGCTCTGGTTATCGGGGTTGTCTTTGGTCTCCTCTATTATTACCTTTATGAATATCCATCCCTTTTTCATAGGGTTTATTAGAGTGATAGAAAAGCCGTTTTGTGAGCTAATCTAGTAATTTATACTCCACAAGTTGCCCTTTGCTAACTTCCGAGGTAAGCAAAAAGGAAAGCAAAAAAATACCCGTTAGGGTATCAATCAATTTATTAAGTTTAGTAATCAAGAGAAGTCGCCCCTAATCGTTCAACGTCGAACGATTTAAGGCATCAATCAATTTACGAGTTTAGCAGGCAAGGAACTAGCACCAGCAAGGTGCTTTTTTAGTTGTCTCCGCCTAGTTCTTTTATTATATCCGATACCTTTTCTAAACTCAATGTTTCGTGTGGCTCAACTCTTTCACCGTCTAAAACGTAGTCATGGATCTTACCATTCTTTCGAACAATCTGGATAGTATCACCTTTAATAAAACCCTTGTCCATAGCCTCTTTAAATTCATCATAAGTTATCATTTTGTTACCTCGCTTACAAGTTTGTCCAACGGTTGGACAAAACGGAAGAAAAAGTTTTTTCTAAAACAACCTCCTTTTATATTCTATTCGTAAAAGGTTGAAAAAACATAAAAAAAGATATTTTTATTTCGAGAATAATCGGATAAAGTAGCAGATAGTTAAATACCCCTCTAATTCGTCTTTTAAACCACCTTATATCTATTTCAAGGTAAATATACTAGAGATTACTTAAAATTGATGTACGGGCGTTTTAGAGGGGTATAAGAACGTTTTACAATCTATGACAAAGAGTAACTAGAAAAATTGAGGACGTACACAAATTTAATAACCTTTTCCAAATTCGACCACGGGGTCTAATTTAAGAACTTTATCAAACATGACAACGTTGTCACATTAAGAGTGTTCCCCAATTCCTCGACGTTGGTAAATTTCGAAACGTTACGAAATATCAAGATTTTAACAAGCGACTTGCTCCATTTAACCATAAGTCCTCACCTTTTCGCCAATATTGATAATACTTAGCTCTATGCTTGTAATAGGTTTTCCAGTGCATCCTTTTGGGTTTATCGGGAAAATCGGGTGTTAAGTAGTCCTTTGCCTCGTATTCAGGCACTATCTTTTGAGCTTCCTTAACTGCCTGCTCCCAGTAATAGACACAGTCGGTCTTGCTTCGGTTTACTGTTCTATTATGCAATCCTAGACACTTACGACATGACAAGGCCTCACGATGCCAATATAAGCTATTTCTAGCCTCTCCACAGTTAGGGCAATATAAATAATAGCGATAGCCTCCATAGTTTAATGACTGCCGTTTTAGGGGCGTTT
The DNA here is from genome assembly GCF_016648655.1 of Streptococcus sp. 17.1. NCBI lineage: Bacteria > Bacillati > Bacillota > Bacilli > Lactobacillales > Streptococcaceae > Streptococcus > Streptococcus sp. 17.1. Next base: position 15,523 of record NZ_JACLQM010000017.1, on the reverse strand, counting down.
CTTGACCGTTGTAAAGCATGGTCAACTTATCCAAGTCTAGCCATACCCTAGCTTTGCCGTGTGCTATCTTTGCCTTGGTTAGGTTGCTAGCTTTGAGAACGTCTATAAACGCTTTTAATTCAATTTCTATCACTTTGACACCTCGCCTTATATATGAGCAACCCAACTATTCAAGCAAAAGTAACCAGTTCGCCATTACGATAATTTTCAGCAAAAGCTAGACAAGCTTCGTTAACCAGCTCTTGAAATTTTGTCTTTGCATAGCCCAATTCTTGAGCAATAACCCAGTTTGGTGCTGGTGTGGATTGTAAGAAGCGGCGATAGATAATAACTCTATAACGTTCATCGATGATGTTTCTGTGTGCTTCCTCGATAGCTTCCAGCTCATTCATGGCATCTATTCGTCTTACTGCCAGTGTTTCAACAATGTTGCTGCGGTTATAACTCTTAGAACGTGGCTCAAAGGTATAATTTGCCGTTATACGTTGCTCAGCACTATCACGCGCAACCTCTCGCCAACGTGGGTATTCACGTAGCTTCTTTTTAACATTCTTAATCGTCTGCTTTTCGTTGATTGCCATTAGTTCCATGATCTATCCTCCAGTTTATCCTAGTCAAAAGCGCCTAGATAAAACTAAGCGCTCTTTATTTGTTGGTTGCGGTTGTTAGACTTGTCAAAGTCCTAGAGCCGTGTCAAAGTGTTTTGAGTATTCTTCCAGTGCCTTGGTCATTTCATCCGTAGAAAGTATCAAGGTAAAGGATAGGTCACTAGCTGCCCCGTAAGCATCATTGATAGATGTATCATGATAGCTTTTAGCGTACTGTTTGAATAGTTGTAGCAAGTTGCTTAGTCTATCTTCTTTCAAGACATATTCAGGCAATGAGATACCGTTATTAAAGGCAATTTCATGCAATTTCTTGATAGCTAACGGATTGCGTTTGTATTTTTCGAGGTAGCTTAGTAGTTCTTTTTCTGTGACTTTTGTTTGTCCTAACAAAGTCAATTCTGCGAGGTTATCAGCGGTTACAGTTTCATAACCTGCTTTGATAGCATCAAGCTCTTTCTGCTCGATAGCCTCAATCTTAGAAATGATACTATTGTACTCTGTATCAGAATAATTCTTAGCAGCTTTTGCGATATCTTCCAAGCGTAAGTTAGCCTCGGTCTGATACATTTCGTTATTCTTGACCTTTTCAGCTAGCTCTTTCTGCTTGTTACTGTATTCTTCAATTTGTTCCTGCTTACGTTTACCAAAGTTGTCAATTTGTGTTTTAATTTCAGTTAAAGTCATTTTTTAAAAAATCCTCTTTTCATTTAGATAATTAGACAAAAAAACTAGAGACACCCCAAAAGATACTTGTCTTTCAGTGTGCCTCTAGTTTTCTAGTCAGCGACTATATTTAATTTTTGTGGTTGTATCAGCGCTAATAACTTGACCATCGACTACAGTCACTAATATACTACCATATTTTGGGAGTTGTTGTCTAACCATAACACCGTTACTATAAAAATAAATATAATCTTTGTCATTATTTTCCATGTTTTACCTCTTTCCATTATTAGTAAATGCTTTATTATCAAGGTTTAGCGCCGTTATAACAAAGCTAATAGTTTTCCGTTTTTATAGATTGCTGCGAACTCCAGTAGTGCATCGTCAAGATCACGATAAAAGGCACTTTCAGAACGTCCTAAGTCGTAATAGAGTTCTATGTTACTTTTCTTGATTGGTATGCAGTATTTTTTAACTAAGATTGTCTTTAGTTTCTGGGGTTGAATTTTTTCGATTGCCTCTCTCATGCAGTCCCGTTCTAGCTCAGCGATGAATTTTCTGTTTTGTCGAGTATTTTCAAGAACTGAAATGTCGGTGTTTAAGGCGTTATTACTTGTTCTATTCGTGTTAGGAACGTAGGGGCTGCCTGCTATCCTTTCCATACGTCTATAAACATTAAGCAGACTTTTAGCATTGTTTATAGTTTGCCGTTTATCAAGCTCAGCGCTTAATGCTCTGGCCTTATTAAAATCTTTAACGCCATTACATATACGCTCAAAAGCGTTGTCAAGGCTTTGTTCTGCCTCATATTCAACGCTTAGCATATACTTTTTAGATCTTGGGGTACTGTTTTTTAACGTGATACTAATTATTGGTTGCTCATACAAGCCCGATATAAAGCCATGAATGGCAGTAGCGGCAGTGTCTGCTTGATAGTAGTCAGCGAGCTCTTTCGAGAAAGTAAAGGTCATTTAAGCACCTCTCTTTCTATCGTTTCTGTTTCAAGGCGCTAATATTATAGCGTTTATCTTTGATGCCAAAGACCTTGAAAGTGTTACCGTCAAGCCCTTTTAAAATACGGCTTGTGTTACGCTCATTATAAACCTTTCTAAGCTCATCACCGCTTAGATTAGTGTTGATGATCGTAGTATCTCTATTATTGAGAATATCAAACAGAAAATCTTGCTCCCAGTCTCCTTTGGGCTTAATCTCAGCGTTCTTTGCGCCTAGGTCATCCAGTATCAGATAATCAACGCTTGTCATAAGGTTTAACGCCTCATGCTCTGTTAAGCTAGCATGGCGGCCATAATTCCAACCGTTTTTTATCTCCTTGATGATTTCCGTAAGGCTGATAAACAAGACACTCTTAGGCTCATTCTTAGCCCGATAGCCCTCGTTAATCGCTTTGGCCATAGCATAAGATAGGTGGCTCTTTCCTACCCCAGTACTGCCCGTTATAAGCGTATTTCCTGCCATGCCGTCAAGGTACTTTTGGGCTTGCCCCTTAGCAAAGGCTAAGAGTTCCTTTTCCTCTGGGGTTTCAGCAATAAAGTTATCAAAGGTTGCTGTCTTCAGCTCCTTTGGAACAGTGCTTTTGCTCTCCAGAATGTTATAGGTTTTGAGATATAAGCCTTGGTTTTGGCTTTTCTCAATCTCTGACAGTTCCTTTTGAGAAATGCCCTCTTTGACACAAACGGGACAATAAGGCTTTGGAAGTCGAGGTTTATTCTCGCCTGCAATTAAAACCGCTTTATTAAGCTGCTGATAATGGACGTTGTGGACTGGACAAACTTCATCCAGTGTTATCACTCTTTTAGATATTTCTTGATAATTAGGCTTTTCAATAGCCGTTTCTGTTTCTTTAGTCATAGATACCTCTTTCTAAAATGGCAGTGGTGGAAAGTTACTTGTCAGCGTGTCTTCCTCAGTCTTTTTGTTGCGGTTAGCTTTCGAGTTGCGAACTAATTCAACGGTTAGTAAGTTATCTTGCTTCCAACGTGTAAGAATGGCCTTGATATATGCAAAGTTTACCTTGCCTTGGTTGACGGCTTCTTTTAGTGCCTCATAGATCAAGTCAGCGTTAAACTCATCTAGCATATAGCCTAGCTCTTGTTGTTGGATTGCTGATAAAGGTCGCCCGCTTTCTTGTTCAAAGCTATTATAGAGATTGATAAACTCTTGGCTAAAAATAGGGGCGGTGGTAGTGGTGGTTTTTTCTTCTTGAGTTTCCTTACTACTACCCTTACTTACCTTACCTTTACTTATATTATCTTTACTTATATTGGGTTTACCAGCGGTTTCCGTTTGGTTTACCAGTGGTTTACCAGTCGTGTCATCGCTATCTGTTATAAGGTTTTCAGCGTTTTGCTCTAGCAGGTCTTTATAAATGCTAGGAGTGTATCTGTCTTTTCTAACGGTGTTTTGTTCGTAAAAGTCAACAACAAAATAAACCATTTCTTCGTTAAGAGGCTTCACAAACCTTTTTACAACTAGAAGCCCCAAATTATCCTCGCTAGCTCCTATCATTCTGATAATAGGGTATGCTTCCACCACCCCGTCATCATCACAATTTTGTATAAGGTGAAAATAAAGGGCTTGAGCTTCCAAGGGCAAGCGTAAGAAACGCTGTGTTTGGGTGACGGTTTTACTTATCATTCTACGGTTTCCCATTATTTTCTACCCCCAAAAATGCTAAAATGTCACTGATACGATAATACACTTTGCGGCTATCCTCTACGGGTGGTTGGTAGCGTTTAAGTCCTGCTTCCTCCCAACGTCTTAGAGTGTTGTATTTAAGACCTAGTTCATCCATAGCTTGCTGGGCAGTCATTAGCCCTAACTGTTTGTTATCATACTTAGAACGGGCTTTAATGGCGTTTTCTACGATACTGACAACGCCTTGAGCTAGTTCGTACTGATATTCATCGCTTAAAACGTGCATATTATCCCCTTTCTAGCAATGTTTCATATTCGTTCAAGTCTTCAATAGCTACTAAAGAGGTAAGCCGTTTTAATTCTCGTCTGACTTGACTTTCAAGAGGTTTAAGACCGTTTAATAGTTCCTCTTTAGTCTCAGCAATGAAATAACCTCTACGCATGCCACTCCTTTCACCAACGATAGGAACGTTATGTTTAGTTGATAGGTTATGAATGGCTTGGTACACCTCTCTAGGGGAGATATTGGTAATAGTGGCAATTTCTCCACCAGTCGTAGCATTAGGACGGCCTTTCTTTAGAGTTGTTAAAACCGCTAGTTCATAGTTATTTAGTCTCAATTTTGTCAATAAATTGCCCCTTTCTTTCTGTATTGATACACGTTTAGGCTTCCTCAGCATTACCCTTTGAATAACTCTCAAAGCTCTTACAAATACGGTTAAACACTTTTGTAAGGTCTTCATCTTCCACGTACTCAATAAGCAGTGTATAGGCGTTGTTAGTCTCCTTTTTGCTGATTGTGGTCTTTACAGCCGCTTGCTCGTAAGTTCCGACCATATAACCGAGGATAGCGGTATTTGTTACTTTAGCATGATCCATAGTTTCAAAGTCATGTTTGAAAGTGAATGATTTAGCATTGTCGCTGAAAATTTTGAATTTCATAGTTATTCTCCTTAGTTGAAATAATTGCCTTGAGCTTGAATATAAGCCCCGTAGTGTGTACTTTCTTTGTGCGTAGTGTTATCTGTCACGGTATCAGTTTTAGGCTCTATATCAAGCTGAAAATAGCTTTTCTTGAGCCATAAAGCAGCAAGAGCTAGCGTTAAAACGATGAATAGGATAATAAACTGGGTAGCAGATAAATTTAATTCTGTGGCCATTGCTTACTCTCCTCTTTCCTCTGCCTCGTATGCTCGCAACTCCTCTGGGTTGTCACACTCGAGCAGATAAAAAGCAATTCTATCTAGCTCGTTAGAATAAATTTCTAACATATCAAAGACTGTTTCAAGAAATTTATCTGTTTCAAGACGTAGTAGCCCATTATCTGCCCCTGCGTGCTTTGCAATCATAAGAGTGTTATCGTGGTGGCGTAGTGCTTGCAAACCAGACATGACGCCATGTAATTTAAGACCTAGATTGTTAGACTGTTTAACCGTTAATGTATTTTCTTTTTTCTTTGTCATGTTATTACCTCAATTCATTTTTTTGCTGGTTATCTAGCTTGTTTGTTTTCTGTGATGCTTATCCATTTTTAAGAGATGGCCTCTAAGTAGACCTAAATTCTGCGACGTCGCAGAATTTGGAAGTTCGCTTTATCCATTTTTAAGAGGTGGCCTCTAAGTAGGGGTACACGATACCAGCAATCTATGATATAATTGAGGTATCAAATACAGATACTAAAAACCTTATTACGGCTTGCCTGCTGTAATTTCTTTTAGTAGTAGTGGTAAAAGGCTTGTGAGTTTGGCGACTGCTAAGCCTTTTTTGTTGCTCTTAATAATCTTCTGCTAGCCATTCCATGACTTTTTTATAGGTTGACGCTTTAACTTCACCCCCATTTTTTACTTTTTTAAGAGTAATAGGGTTAATACCAATGTTTTTGCTAGTTTCTTGGGATGTTAATTGTAAGTCAGCTTGCTTTCTTCTTACAGCCCTAGCTTGATTGTCACTAATTTTCATTTTTTCACCTCCTAACTGTAAAGAAAAGCTTTACACTATGTATGTTATAAATAATTTCTTTATTTGTCAAGGGTTTGTAATTAAAATCTTTACAATTTTTATTTCTCGGTTATAATAGTATTTGGGGTAAACTATGAATAATTTAAAAAAATTGAGACTTAAAAATAACTTATCTCAACAACAATTAGTTGATGAATTGAATAAAACTCTAGGAAAAGATGAGAAAACGTTCTCTAAAATGAATATTTCAAGTTGGGAAACTGGGAAATATCAAATAAAACCCGATAGAGCTGAAAAACTAGCCGATTATTTCGGTGTAGATGTTCCGTATTTGCTAGGTTATAGTGATAATCCTTTAGGCGCTTTAGATGATTTAGCAAAAGACTTAGATCAACACCTAAGTAAATCTGAAAAAGAAGATATAAAAAAACACCCAGAACTAACTCAACATTATCTAGCGTTAGCTTGGGATAGAATGCATCTTAATCCAGAAGATGTTAAACCAGTAAAAATCACTCCCCGTAAGCCTGCTTTAAGCGATGCAGAACTCATGAAATTGCCCAAAGAGGAAAGGCAAAAATATATAAAGGAGCAATTTGGAGATCTTGAGGCTCAAATAGCTAGTGTCAATGAGAAACTGTCAGAATTAAGTAAAATTTCTACCGAAAGCCTTGTTAAACTTTCTAGCGAACAACTTAATCGACTGACTACCGATTTAATTCAAGCATTAGCAAAGGTAAACGAGGTTAACAAGAATAACTAATCTAGTTTGCTTTCTCTAGCTTCATTCGAGCTTTATTCTTTGTTCGCTCATTGCTTGATTGTTCGTTTTGCGAACAAACGAAATTGTAATGACTGATATAACACTATCTCTTAAATATATAAACCACTCTAAAAACTTTATTACGGCTTGCCTGCTAATGTTTAGAAAGGTTTATCATTATGAAGATTAACGAGATAAAGAAAAAAGACGGCTCAACCGTCTATCGTGCTAATGTATATCTTGGCGTTGATGCAGTCACTGGCAAGAAAGTAACAACTAAAGTCACTGGCAGGACAAAGAAAGAACTCAAGACCAAAGCCCAACAAGCGCAATTTGATTTTAAAGCTAATGGATCAACACGCTATAAAGAAGCAGCAATAGAAACATACGAGGCGTTAGCCGCTTCATGGTGGGATAGCTACAAGAATACAGTTAAAGCTAACACAAGGAAGACACAAAAAGTGCTCTTAAACAACCATGTTTTACCGTTGTTTGGTGGTTTTAAATTGGATAAACTAACCACGCCTTTAATTCAGTCTATTATGAATAAGCTGGCAAACAATACAAATACTGGTGAAGTTGGCGCTTATCTTCATTACGACAAAATTCACACTCTTAACAAACGTATATTACAGTATGGAGTGATTTTACAAGTTATCCCTGCTAACCCAGCCGATAATGTTGTTTTGCCTAGAAACACTCAAAAGGATAAGAAAGCCAAAGTTAAGCATTTCAATAATGACGAGCTAAAACAATTTCTTACCTATCTTGATAGCTTGGATAACACTAAATATAATACTTATTATGATATCACGCTATATAAGTTCTTACTTGCTACGGGTTGCCGCATCAATGAAGCTCTAGCTCTTTCATGGTCTGATATTGACCTTGATAACTCGGTTGTGCATATAACAAAGACTTTAAACTGTGAAATGGAGTTAAACAGTCCAAAATCAAAATCTGGTTACCGAGATATCGACATAGATCAGCAAACCGCAACCATGCTTAAAAGATACCAACGCAAGCAAACTCAAGAGGCTTGGAAACTAGGTAGGACTGAAACAGTGGTATTCTCTGATTTCATCAAATCTTATCCAAGTTCTAAAGCAGCATCGGGCCGACTTAGGACGCATTTTAAAAAAGCAGGGGTAAATAATATAGGTTTCCACGGTTTCCGACATACTCATGCCAGTTTGCTCCTTAATTCGGGTATTCCTTATAAAGAGCTGCAGCATCGTCTAGGCCATTCCACTCTTTCAATGACTATGGACACATACAGTCACTTATCAAAAGAGAACGCTAAAAAAGCGACGTCATTTTATGAGCAAGCACTAAAATCTATCTAAAAGTAAGCAAAAAGGTAAGCAAATTAAAATTAGAATATAAACTAGCAGTCGCAAACCCTTTATTTTCAAGAGGTTTGCTTATTCTAATCAATAACAGTGGTATTACCTTTATAAATATAAGGTTAAAAACTTGCTTCCATTTTTCCTCGTTCATGCCTTAGCAGATATGTTTGGCTCAAGCCTTATCTATCTCTTGGTAAACTGGAATTATTAGGCAAACAACTCCCTTCGTTTAAGTACGAGGGGAGTTTTTGTGCTCAATTAACCCAAGAAAAACTCTAAACGACTAGCTGATTGTAATGATTATTGATTAGGAAATGATTTGATTTTTATTAAAAATATGAGATAATAGATTTGGACTAATTTTAAAACAGCAATTTTAGAGGGAGACAATGATGTCAAAACGACTATTTTCGGATGAGCCGAATGCCCCCAAACCCCTTAAGGAGCTTTTCTGGGAAAATGCAGAAAAAGCTCGAATGGGGGAATTTTGGAAAGACAAAAAGAGTTACAGAGAGCTCTCAGAGGCCACGGGGATTCCGGCAGGAAGCCTTCGGATGCTCTTTATGAACAAGCCTAAGGGAAATATCCCAAAGATTGTAACTATTACTAACGGTCTGGCCAAGGTGACTGAAAAAAACATTACACTTGGGAAGCTCTTAGCTCGAGACAATCAGCATGAGGTTTTTGAGTTTCCAAGAGATCCTGATCAGGTCACCCAAAACTTGTGGCACAACATTCGCAAGAAGCTGGAAATCACGGAAGATATGGATGAGGGAGAAGTCAGAGAACGTATGACAGCATTTGTAGTCTCATCTGGTATGGCTCAAACCAACTATGACCTGATCAATCAAAGAGGAACGGTTTCGCTTGATACTTTGGAAAAATTTTCTAAAAGACTTAGAGTTGAGCCTTATGAATTGTTGGCTACCATTAGACGAAGGGAGATTATTGATAGGGACGATTTCCCTGTTCCTAAGGAAAATGATAGCGACTACCACATCGATATTGGCAAGCTCAATACATTCATTAAATCACAACCTTACTCGCCCAACGGTCAAGAGGTAGCCTCTGCAAACTTAAGCCCACAGAATCTTTATCATTATTATTCAAAAGGAACTATCGGAGATATGCCCATAAAAACGGCCTATAAGTTTAAAAGACTTGTAGATATTTATGAAGCAGAATATGGTCCCCTTGAACCTTCAAGTCGAGTTTTAGATGTCAAGGAACTGGAAAGATTTCTTTATAATGGAATGATTACTGGTTATGCCATTGCTAAGACAGGGTTGATGAATGCGACCAATGGAAATCTCTATATTAAGGGCAAACGTCCTATCGAATCCATGCAACTGGATCGTGCCTTCGGTCTCTATAAACACCTAAAAAGACTAAAAAAGGACCAATAAATTCTTTACCTAACAAAAAGCCAAAATCAGCATGCTGATTTTGGCTTTTTGTTTGTTTTTTTATCTGTATGACTAGTAAGAATAATTTTAGTCAATTTTCGGACTTATTTTACAATTGCTTCGCACGTCCATTTTCATCAAAGTGATAAGTCACACTATTGATGGTACGTGTTTGGTTGGTTACGAGCTCACCAGAGTTTTCATCATAGTAACGAGTCCCCTTGTAGTCTGTAACGAAATTGCCCTTCACTTGCTTACCTTCATAATCAAAGTAGAGGTGTTGACCATTGATGACTTGATCAAAGAGGAGGGCCTTACCATCCTTACCGAAGTAGTACCAGTTGCCCTTCCAATTAACGAATTGGTTAGTTACCGCAGCACCTGTTTCAGCATCGAAGTAGTAGTAACTGTAGATTTTAGGTTCGATGATAGTACTACTAGATGTCCGAGGATATCTAGTAGACTCTTTTTGCTCAGGACTAAGCACTTTATCTTTTGCGAGATAACCAGTAACTAAGCTTGTAGACTCTGTATTATCGAGATAATAGAGTTTCCCATCGATTTCTTGAAGACCGAGAAGTTTATTACCATTTTCGTCAGTATAGTACCAATCGCCACCTACTTGATGGAATCCTTTTTCTCTGACTGCTGCTCCAGTAACCTCATCGTAGAAAGGTCCTGAACCGGAAGGCCCAAAAGTTCCTTGACGGGCTTGTCCATTTTCATAGAACGAATAGGTTACACCATTAATGGTATGAGAACCAGAAAGTGGTTTACCATCTTTATCATAATAGAAGAGCCCATTATCAGCACGAACAAATTGGTTCCGTGGGACTTCCTTCTGTTCACCGGTATCCTTATCATAGTAGTGGCCGTTTTTAACCACGTTTTTGAATTGTGTTCCGAGGTGGTCGTCAAAGTAGACAGAGACACCATCAATGGTATGAGCACCTTTTAGAATATTACCTTGCTTATCTGCATAGAACCACTTACCTCGACTTGTAAAGTAACGCCCCTTAACAAGTTCACCAGTATCCTTGTCATAATACTTAACTGGGGTACCAAAGACAACAAAGCTATCATAGAGAACATTAATGCCATCTTTATCCACAAAGTCATCTTTAGCTTGTATTCCAAATATCCTGTCGAAATGCACCTGAACACCATTGATGACGTGGTCCCCTTTAAGGATTTTTCCATTTGAACCGACATAATACCAATGGTTATTAATATTATGGTAACGATTCTTTTCGAGTGAGATTTTCGCACCAGAGTCTTTATCATAGTAGTAACCATCGTCTCCAAAATCACCTTTAACTTGTCGGCCATAATAAGAATCAAAGTAGACAGGAACATTATTTATGGTTTGTGAACCTTTTAATGGTTTGCCTTCAGCATCCACATAGTACCAATATTTGTCTACATTGACATAACGGTTGGTCACGAGTGCACCAGTTGAGGTATCATAGTATTTACCATTACCTCCAAAGTCACCTTTCACTTGAGCACCGGTCTTATTATCGAAATAGTACTCTTTACCATCAATAAGAGTAGCACCTTTCACGGGGGTACCTTTTGCGCCAATAAAGTAGTTTTTGTCTTTAACTGTTACGAATCGATTAGTTACTAGCTTACCAGTGTGTTCATCATAATAGCGGTTTTCCTTATCGAAATCACCTTTTATTTGAATACCATTTTCATCGAAATAGACCTGAGCCCCATTGATGATATGGCTACCCTTTATGATTTGTCCGCTATTATTGAGATAATACCATTTTCCTTTGATTTCAACAAAACGATTGGTTCCTAAATTAACGAAAACACCATCCTGATCGTAAAAGTGTCCATTAGGAGCAAAGCGATCAATGATTTGAGTACCGGATTTATCATCAAAGTATACTGATCTACGATTAATTCGATACTCACCGTACACGGGGTTCCCATTGTCATCTAGATAGTAACGTTCATATTGTTTCGTATCGTTGCTGTAGGTCACGATAAATTGATTTTTGAGAAGGGCACCGGAATCTTTATCATAGAAATTTAGTTTTTTAGCATTATTAGGATCCTTAGCAAAAACGCCTTTAGCTTGTATGCCATTTTCTTTATCGAAATAGACCTGAACGCCATCGATGGTTTGTGGTCCAGTCAGGTCATTACCATTGGCATCTCTGTAATGCCATTCACCGTTTTGGTCACTGTAATATTGACCACCTGTAACGTTTACGTCCTCATTGATAACAGGAGTTGTCATAGCGGTTTTACTAGTGTCACTGTCTCTTGTTGAAACGGCTTGTGCTTCAACGGTGGCTGTTTCAGTAGGTGCTTGACTTTCATTAGTGGTTGCAGAAGTTGTTCCTCTAGTATTTTCCGAACTTGCTAACTCTGGAGCACTTGTTGAACTTTCAGCAGAAGATATTGCTTCAATCCCCTTTGTTTCAACTAAGTCTGCTGTTGTTTCAACATTGGCTGTAACACTTGTTGTTGTGTCAATCTTGTGTGTTTCACCAGTAGTTACTTCATCCGCAAAAGCAGCTCCTGCAATAAGCGCAAAACTTGCAAGAGCAGTTGCACATGAGAATGCAATAAGATACTTTTTAGATGATTGATGTTTGACCTTATTATTTGTTTCCATAACAAATCCCCCCTTTTAATTTATATTATAATGCAATAAGAAAGCCTTTTCAACATTAAAATAAAAAGGTTTTCTTTTAATGTGGAGAGAGTGGATAAAAAGAAAAACATATATTTCTCTGAATATTGGGTGAGGTTTTCCCAGTTCTTAGTAATTCAAACAATTATCAAAAAACAAAAAAATCCAGGACTTGAGTCCTGGATTAGGAGATTATGAAAAAGAAAAGTTTTAGGATGGTTGTAGTATACAAAGCGATTCCTAAAGTTTTCTTAAAGTGGACAAAATTAATTTTCGTGGATTTTAAAAAGGAAGTTGAAATTAATCAACTTCCTCTAGTATAGATATCTGTGAGAAAAACTTAGTCTATTTTACTAAAATCCTTACAATTGCTTCGCACGTCCATTTTCATCAAAGTGATAAGTCACACCATTGATGGTACGTGTTTGGTTGGTTACAAGCTCACCAGAGTTTTCGTCATAATAACGAGTTCCCTTGTAGTCTGTAACGAAATCACCCTTCACTTGTTTACCTTCATAATCAAAGTAGAGGTGTTGACCATTGACGACTTGATCAAAGAGGAGGGCCTTACCATCCTTACCGAAGTAGTACCAGTGTCCATCTGCGTAGACGAATTGGTTAGTTACCGCAGCTCCAGTTTCGGCTTCGAAGTAGTAAGTTGGGTTGTCTTCTGCTCTATTTGGGAAGGAAATGTAAAATTTAGGTCTAACTAATTGTCCACGAACTTGTTCGTTTGTTTCGTATTTGTTCATTGGATTGTTGGAGAAGTAATATAATTTCCCATCGATTTCTTTAAAACCTTTTGCTTTTTTTCCGTTTTCCTCTAAATAGTACCAACGGCCATAAGATTTAACAAAACCAGTTTTTTTCACAGCTTCGCCAGTTTCGTCATCATAGTAAGGTGGCTGTTGGTATACGTTAAAGGAACCACGAAGAACTCTACCATATTGAGCAATATAGTAATCCTTCCCATCAATATTTATTTCCCCAGTTCGTCCATTACTGCTAAGGTAGTATAAATCGTCACCAATCTTAATAAACTGATCACGAGGGAGTTCTTTCCTTGCGCCACTATCTTTATCGTAGTAGTAACCATCAAGAACAGTATCTTTAGCTTGAACTCCATAAGAGTCAAAGTAAACGTGTACCCCATCAATGGTTTGTGAGCCTTTAAGGATATTACCTTCTGCATCTGCATAGTACCATTTACCATTATTGTTGAAGTATTGATTTTTTACAAGAGCGCCGGAATCTTTATCGTAGAATTTAACTGGGCTAGTGTAGGAGTTTGCTTTAACCACATACCCACTACTATCGGTAAATTCTCCTTTAATCTGATTGCCATAATATGGATCAAAGTGAACCTGTACCCCGTCGATGGTTTGTGAGCCTTTAAGGATTTTTCCTTCTCCATTAAGATAGTACCAGTTATCGTTGATGTAAACGTAGCGATTGGTACCAAGGTCTACTTTAGCACCAGAATCTTTGTCGTAGAAGTAGCCATCGTTACCAAAGACACCTTTGGCTTGTTTACCATCATAAGGGTCAAAGTATACAGGAACATTGTTAATGGTTTGAGATCCTTTAAGTCGTTTACCGTCATTGTCTACATAATACCAGTCTTTGTCGACTTGGACATAACTATTGATTACGAGAGCACCAGTGATTCCATCATAATATTTATCGTTAGTAGCGAAATTTCCTTTGACTTGGGCTCCGGTTTTCTCGTCAAAGAAGTATTCAGTGTTGTCAATGACTGTTGCTCCTTTGATAGCTTTGCTATCGGCTCCAATGAAGTAGGTCTTGTCATTAACGGTAACGAAACGATTAGTAACTAAATTTCCAGAGTCTTTATCGTGAAATTGATTTTTATAGTCAAAATCTCCTTTAACCTGTTTGCCACCATATTCAAAATAAACGTGAGCGCCGTCAATAGTTTGCTCACCTCTCAAGATTTTTCCATCTTCACCGACATAGTACCAGTTGCCTTTGACCTGAACATAACGATTGATACCAAGGTTGACACGATTACCGTCTTGATCGTAAAAGTAGCCATCGTCAGCAAAATTGTCGAAAACCTGGCTTCCCTCGTAGGTATCGAAGTAGACTTGTTTACCGTCAATTGTTTGAGGACCAGTTAACCGAATTCCTTGGTCGTTAACATAATAACGCTCAATTCGATGTTTGTAAGGATTGTAAGCGATAACATATTGATTGGTGGCAAGAGCACCAGTATCCTTATCGTAGTATCGAGATTTATTATCTTCCTCATCTTTAACAAAATAGCCTTTAGCCTGAATACCATTCTGATGGAAGTAGACCTTAACGCCATCGATGGTTTGTGGTCCCTTTAAAATAGCACCATCATTTCCAGCATAGTACCATTCCCCGTTTAATTCGAAATAGCGGTTTCTTCCGAAATCCACTTGCTTACCATATTTGTCATAATAACGGCCATCAGGAGCAAAATTATTTGTAATTAGTTCCCCGTGTTTATCAAAATAATTCCATGCTCCATTAATTTCTTTGGAACCAATTGCCTTATTACCATTTTCATCAACGTAATAGGTTCTACCATATTCTTCAACGAATTTATTAGTAACAAGAGCACCAGAATCTTTGTCATAATAGTGACCGTCCCAGCCAAATCCCCCTTTAACCTGAACACCGCCTGGATTGAAATAGACCTTAACGCCATCAATAGTTTGTGGTCCAGTTAGGTCTTTACCGCTAGCATCTTTGTAACGCCAGTAGCCGTATTCGTCTCTATAGTACTGACCACCGGTGACATTTGTTTCATTAGGTACTGAAGCTGTCTCGCTGGCAGCTCGGTCTGTAGTTACGGCTTCACGTGTTTGGCCTGCAACTGATTCTGTAGGAGTTTGGCTTTCGTTTGCAGTTGTTGAGGCAGTTTCACTGACAACTTCAGAGCTTGCAGCAGAAGTTGTGGCTTGTTCTGAGACATTTGTAGTGCTTTGAGTGGTGCCTAAATTTTCAGTAGTAGCAGGAGCTTCGACAACCTTAGTTTCTACGAGGTCTGCGGTAGTTTCCACATTTGCAGTGGTAGTAGCGTTCACATCAAGGTTTGATGAGTTATCAGCTTTAGCTTCCTCAGCGAAGGCAGGCTTTGCGATGAGGGCAAAACCTGCAAGAGCAGTTGCACATGAGAATGCAATCAGACGTTTTTTGGACTTAGGTCCAGTAAAATTAGAATGTACTTTCATACTTTTTCCTCCATTTCCTAAGTCCTATTATAGCGCTATTTTAGAGACTTTCAAGGAAATATAAGAAATTTAGATAAAAATAAGAAAACGATTACATAGAAAAGCGACTTATAAAGTAAATTTCACAATTTTAGCAGTCATAAGAGTTAAAAAAATCCAGGACCTGAGCCCTGGATTTAGGAGATTATGAAAAAGAAAAGTTTTAGGATGGTTATAGTATATAAAGCAAAGCCTAAAGTTTTC
>NZ_JACLQM010000016.1:0-37640 GCF_016648655.1 Streptococcus sp. 17.1 | reverse complement strand
AAGGTGGTGCTGAAGGGAAACCATTCGGTAGGCCTTTAGGCCTCGGCCGGTAGCAGAGGCTTTCAGCCGAAGAGCAAGCCACCCGTTCTCACGGGTGGTTTTGACTAATACGAAAAAAGCCTCCTACTGGAGACTTTTATTTAACTAATGTTAGATTAGTTTTTTGAAGCTTCTTGGAATTCAGGGTTTTTCCATGCTTCATCAATGATAGCTTGCAATTCGTCAGCAGAAGCTTTCATTTTTTGTTGTTCAGCATCGTTCAATGGGATGTTAACTGGACGTACGATACCGTGTGCACCTACGATTGCAGGTTGACCGATAAAGACGTTGCTTACACCATATTGACCTTCTTGGAATACAGACAATGGAAGTACTGCATTTTCATCGTCAAGAATAGCTTTAGTGATACGAGCAAGGGCAACGGCGATACCATAGTAAGTAGCACCTTTTTTGTTGATGATTGTGTAAGCGGCATCACGAACACCTTCGAACAATTCAACCAATTCAGATTCTTGAACGTTTTGAGTGTCTTTAAGGAATTCTTCAAGGTTTACACCGGCGATGTTAGCGTGTGACCAAACGGCAAATTCTGAGTCACCGTGTTCACCCATGATGTAGGCGTGAACTGAACGAGCATCAACGCCAAGTTTTTCAGCAAGTGCTTGACGGAAACGAGCTGAGTCAAGTGAAGTACCTGAACCGATAACGCGTTCTTTAGGGAATCCTGAGAATTTCCATGTTGAGTAAGTCAATACGTCAACTGGGTTAGCTGCTACAAGGAAGATTCCATTGAAGCCTGATTCAACAACTTGAGTAACGATAGATTTGTTGATAGCAAGGTTTTTACCAACAAGATCAAGACGAGTTTCACCTGGTTTTTGTGGAGCACCAGCAGTGATAACTACAAGGTCAGCATCCGCACAGTCTTCGTATTTAGCTGCGTAGATTTTTTTAGGTGAAGTGAAAGCAAGCGCGTGGCTAAGGTCAAGCGCATCACCAACAGCTTTTTCGAACAATTGTGGAATTTCGATGATACCAAGTTCTTGAGCGATACCTTGGTTTACAAGTGCGAAAGCGTAAGATGAACCTACGGCACCGTCACCAACGAGGATGACTTTTTTGTGTTGTTTAGTTGCAGTCATGGGTCTAAACATCTCCTTATTTTTTAATTGGGTTACCCCGTACACTGCTTATTCTACCACTTTAAGTGATGGATGTCACGAAATAATAAGGAAATAATAGATGAAAGCGTTTACACAACTGAAAAGTAAAGCGTTTTATGGTATAATATTATAGAAATTTTCTATTCTCTTTTATTAGAGTTTGGAATGATTTGAATGAAAGAAAAGAGGCATTTTTGAGTGCAAGATAATAATTTAATTGACGTTAATTTGACGTCTGAGATGAAGACGAGCTTTATCGATTATGCCATGAGTGTTATCGTGTCTCGTGCTCTCCCAGATGTTCGTGACGGTTTAAAACCTGTACAACGTCGTATTCTATATGGAATGAATGAGCTTGGGGTGACACCTGATAAGCCACATAAAAAATCTGCCCGTATTACCGGGGATGTCATGGGTAAATATCACCCACACGGAGACTCATCTATCTATGAAGCCATGGTTCGTATGGCGCAATGGTGGAGCTACCGTTACATGTTGGTTGACGGTCACGGGAACTTTGGTTCTATGGATGGTGATGGGGCTGCCGCTCAGCGTTATACTGAGGCGCGTATGTCTAAAATCGCCTTGGAAATGCTTCGTGATCTCAATAAGAATACCGTTGATTTTCAAGATAACTATGATGGATCAGAACGTGAGCCAATCGTTCTTCCGTCACGTATTCCAAACCTTCTTGTCAATGGTGCGACAGGGATTGCCGTTGGTATGGCGACTAACATCCCACCACACAATTTGGCTGAAACGATTGATGCTGTCAAATTGATGATGGATAATCCTGAAGTCACAACACGTGAACTGATGGAAGTTCTTCCTGGACCAGACTTTCCAACTGGTGGCTTGGTCATGGGGAAATCTGGTATTCACCGTGCATATGAAACTGGTAAGGGTTCTATTGTTCTTCGTTCACGTACCGAAATTGAAACAACTAAATCAGGTCGTGAGCGTATTGTTGTTACTGAGTTTCCTTACATGGTCAATAAGACTAAGGTCCATGAACATATCGTTCGTTTAGCTCAAGAAAAGCGTATTGAAGGGATTACAGCAGTCCGTGATGAGTCTTCTCGCGAAGGCGTACGTTTTGTCATCGAAGTGCGTCGTGATGCTTCTGCTAATGTTATCTTGAACAATTTGTTCAAATTAACGCAACTTCAGACAAACTTCAGCTTCAACATGTTAGCCATAGAAAAGGGTGTTCCTAAAATCCTTTCTTTGCGTCAAATCTTGGCTGACTATATTGCTCACCAACAAGAAGTTGTGGTTCGTCGTACACAGTTTGACAAGGATAAGGCTGAGGCACGTGCCCACATTTTAGAAGGTTTGTTGATTGCCCTTGATCATTTGGATGAAGTGATTACGATTATTCGTAACAGTCAAACTGATGCTGAGGCTCAAGCTGAGTTGATGGCTCGCTTCGAACTCACGGAACGTCAAAGTCAAGCTATTCTTGATATGCGTTTGCGTCGTTTGACAGGTTTGGAACGTGATAAGATTCAAAATGAGTACAATGATCTCTTGGCTCTGATTGCTGATTTAGCTGATATTTTGGCAAAACCAGAACGTGTCATTGCTATCATCAAGGAAGAATTGGACGAAAGCAAGCGTAAATTTGCAGATGCTCGCCGCACAGAGCTTATGGTCGGAGAAGTTATTTCTCTTGAAGATGAGGACCTCATCGAGGAAGAAGATGTTGTTATCACTCTCTCAAATAAAGGGTATATTAAACGTTTAGCCCAAGACGAGTTCCGTTCACAAAAACGTGGTGGTCGCGGTGTCCAAGGTACTGGTGTTAACGATGATGACTTTGTTCGTGATATTGTCTCAACAAGCACTCATGATCACCTTTACTTCATGACTAATAAGGGGCGTGTATACCGTCTTAAGGGGTATGAAATCCCAGAATACGGTCGCACAGCCAAAGGTTTACCTATCGTCAACCTCTTGAAGTTGGACGAAGGTGAGTCCATTCAAACAGTCATTAACGCCAAGAGTGATGAAGCTTCTGAAAATAATCACCTTGTCTTTGTAACTCGCCAAGGTCTAGTTAAACGTACAAAAGAAGCGGAATTTAAGAACATTCGTCAAAATGGGTTGATTGCCTTGAAACTTAGAGAAGGTGACGAGCTAATCAATGTTTTCTTGACTACAGGAAATGAAGAAATTGTCATTGGTACCAAGTTTGGATACAGTGTACGCTTCAAGGAAAATACGATTCGAAGCATGAGTCGTATGGCTGCCGGTGTTAAAGGGGTAACTCTTCGTGATGGTGACCAAGTTGTTGGTGCAGCTGCCATTACAGAAGACCAAGAAGTCTTGATTATCACTGAAAAAGGTTACGGTAAGCGTACCTCAGCTACTGAATACCCAACGAAGGGTCGTGGTGGTAAAGGTATCAAGACTGCCAATATCACAGAGAAGAATGGTAACCTAGCAGGTATTGTAACAGTGTCTGGTGATGAGGATATCATGGTCATCACCGATACAGGTGTTATCATCCGTACTGCCGTTGCTAATATTTCACAAACTGGTCGTGCCACTCAAGGGGTTAAGGTCATGCGTTTGGATGACTCTGCTCGTATTGTAACCTTTGCTTTAGTTGAGCCAGAAGAAGTTGAACAAGCTTCCGAAGATCAAGAAAGTGGTGACAACTAATGAGCAAAGATAAGAAAAATAACGTAACAAAAAAACGCCGTAAGTGGCTTGATATTCTTCGCTGGGTGTTGATTGTTGTTCTCTTAGTTGTTGGTCTAGCCTTGATTTTCAATAAGTCTATTCGAAACACAGTGATTGCTTGGAATACAAATAAGTATCAAGTGAGCAAGGTTTCTAAAAAGACTATTGAGAAAAACAAGGAAGCTAAGACTAGCTTTGACTTTGATACCGTTAAATCGATTAGTACAGAGTCTGTCTTGCAGGCACAGATGGATGCTCAAGAGCTTCCTGTCGTTGGTGGTATTGCTATTCCAGAGGTAGGTATCAATCTCCCTATTTTCAAAGGACTTGGCAATACAGAGTTGACTTACGGTGCAGGAACGATGAAAGAAGATCAAGTCATGGGTGGTGAAAATAACTATTCACTAGCTAGCCACCACGTCTTTGGTATTGCCGGTGCATCTGATATGCTATTTTCACCGCTAGATAAGGCTAAGGAAGGTATGAAGATTTATCTTACGGATAAAAATAAAGTCTATACTTATGTTATTAGTGAGGTGAAGGTTGTTCAACCAACTGAAGTAGCAGTAGTTGATGATACACCTGGCAAGTCTGAAGTTACCCTTGTAACTTGTACGGATGCCGAAGCAACTCAGCGTACAATCGTCAAAGGTGAATTGAAATCACAGGTAGATTTTGATAAGGCAAGTTCAGATATTATTGAAGCCTTTAATAAGTCATACAATCAATTTCAAAGTTAAGAAAGGGCCTTCGGGCCTTTTTCAATGGAGGAAAATATGTTTTTAAATACAGTGCACCATGTTGCTATTATTGTTTCTGATTATGACTTGTCTCGAGATTTTTATGTCAATAAACTTGGTTTTGAGATTATTCGGGAAAATCACCGTCCGGAACGTCATGATTATAAGTTAGACCTACGCTGTGGAGGTATAGAACTTGAAATCTTTGGCAATAAGACCAGTGATCCGAACTATGTGGAGCCCCCAAAACGTCCGTCTTATCCTGAGGCATGTGGCTTACGTCATTTAGCTTTCAGAGTGACTAATATTGAAGAGGTCGTCAAAGAGTTAGAACAAAAGGGTATCTCCTGCCAACCTATTCGCAAGGACACTTTTACCGGTGAAAAGATGACTTTCTTTGCTGATCCAGATGGTCTTCCTTTGGAGTTGCACGAGTAGTTTTTTTAACCTTAATTTTTTAAGTCATGGTATAATAGGTGAGCGACTGAGCCTAGAGCCAGTCGTCCTTTAGGAGATTATGGAATACTATTCTATTTTCGAAAGGAAACACACATGAAATTGAAAAAACTTCTTGTTACTGGGATGGCTATATTGGCTTCAGTAACAGCCTTTACTTCGGTTGCTCAAGCAGCAACATCTTCACAAGTCCAAAAGGTTATTGATGAATCTTATGTTCAACCAGACTATGTGATGGGGTATTCATTGTCGGAAGAGCAACGAAATGAAACCTTGAATTTATTAGGGTATGATAGTAGTAAGGATACTAATGTCAAGACCTTGACGACATCTGCTTACGCCAATATCATGAATGTGGCTGACGATTCTAGTCTTCAGCTATATTCTTCGGTTAAGATTGCTAAGCTGGGTGCTAAGGAAACCTTGAGTGTAGAGATTGTGACACCGCAAAATATCACGAAAATCACTCCAGATATGTACCGTAATGCTGCCACGACACTTGGTATTGAACATGCTAAGATTACGGTAGCAGCACCAATCGCAGTTACTGGAGAAAGTGCCTTGGCTGGTATTTACTATTCCCTTGAGCAAAATGGGGCTAAAGTTTCAGATGAAAGCAAAGAGCTTGCGCAAGAGGAACTCAAAACCCTTTCTCAAATTAATGAGGAAAATTCAGGCAAGAGTGACTATGATGCGGACAAGCTTAATGTAGCTATGACTGATATTAAGTCAGCAGTTGCTGATAAAGGGGATAAGTTGACTGAAGACCAAGCTAAAACGATTGTTCAGCAAACAATTAATAATTACAACTTGAATCTTTCTGATACGCAAATTAACCTTCTGGTGAATTTTGCTATGAATTTATCTAAGTCTTCAATCATTGATAGTGCTAGCTTTAAGTCAACCTTGAGTTCACTTAAAGATTCTATCGTTTCGAAAGCTGGTAATACTTTCTCTGGAATCAACCTAAACTTTAATGCCAACAAAGCGGTTGAGAACAGCAAAAATATTTTTGCACAAATCTGGCAAGCTATCGTAGATTTCTTTACAGGACTTTCTAAATAGTAAAAGAGCTATCCATTTGGATGGCTTTTTTCTATTTTTCAGAAAATATGTGAAATTCTATTGAAATTATTCCAACAATTGTGTAAAAGGTAAACATCAATTCAGATTATTCTGAAAATTTATTTTAGGAGATTCTCTTATGTCAGAAACAAGTATATCTAGTCAGTCTACCTGGCGTAGTAAAATAAAAGCAATGGGACCTGGTATCCTAATGGCTTCAGTGGCCGTAGGTGGTTCCCACATCGTTTCATCAACTCAAGCGGGTGGTTCTTATGGATGGGCCTTGCTAGGCTTGGTTATTCTAGCTAACCTCTTTAAATACCCATTCTTCCGTTTTGGTGCTGAGTATACCGCAGATACGGGTAAAACCCTTGTTGAAGGTTATGCTGAGAAAGGTAAGTTCTATCTTTGGGTATTCTTCATTTTGAATGTCTTTTCAGCCTTGGTTAATACTGCAGGTGTTTCTATTCTTTGTTCAGCCATCATTGCTAGTGCCTTTCCAATGCTTGGTTTGAGTATTACCACATGGTCAATCATTTTGGTTGCAATCATTTGGGGTATGTTACTTTTTGGTGGTTACAAACTTCTTGATGGTATGGCTAAATGGATCATGTCAGCCTTGACTATTGCAACAGTAGCAGCAGTTATTATTGCGGCAATCAAACATCCAGAGTACAGTGCTAACTTCGTTGAAAATAAACCGTGGAAATTAGCAGCCCTTCCATTTATTGTTTCACTTCTTGGATGGATGCCAGCTCCAATTGAAATTTCAGCCATTAACTCACTTTGGTCAGCAGAGAAAAAGAAAACGGTTGATTTTAACACTGATGATGCCCTCTTTGACTTTAACGTTGGTTTCATCGGAACAGCTATTCTTGCAGTATTCTTTGTAGCACTCGGTGCTCTTATCCAGTATCCAACTGGTAAACCAGTAGAAGCAGCATCAGCTAAGTATATTGCTCAGTTTGTTGGTATGTATGCCTCAGTACTTGGTGAGTGGTCACGCTATTTGATTACCTTTATCGCTTTCTTATGTATCTTTGGTACTGTGATCACTGTTATCGATGGTTATTCACGTGTTAACGAAATTTCTCTTCGTCTTTTGTTTAACCAAAAAGAAAAAAATCAAACACCATTGAATGTTTGGATGACACTGACAGCTATTCTTGGTCTCATCATTATTTTCTTCTTCCAAGGTCAAGTAGCAACAATGCTTCGTTTTGCCATGATTGGTTCATTCCTTACAACACCTTTCTTTGCGCTTTTGAATTATGTACTTGTTACAAAAGCAAAGAGAGACCTTCCAACTTGGTTGAAAGGTCTTGCTATTGCAGGTTTGATTTTCTTGTTCGGATTTGCCCTCTTCTTTATCTGGGCTTTGGCTATTGGTAAAGCAGGTTAATAGGATTAAACGGTTTCCATATGGAAGCTGTTTTTTTTTATTTTAAAGGAGGGGGGAGGAGAGAATATACCCAAGAGAATACAAAAAAACCATTCCAATTGGAATGGCTTAACAACAAGATGTTGCTTATTTGAGACCGTATTTTTTGTTGAAACGATCCACGCGTCCGTCTGCTTGAGTGAATTTTTGACGGCCAGTGTAGAATGGGTGTGAATCTGATGAAATTTCTACACGGATAAGTGGATAAGTTTCACCTTCGAATTCAACTGTTTCGTTTGAGTGTTTAGTTGAACCGCTAAGGAATTGGTAACCAGTAGTTGTGTCCATGAATACTACTTGACGGTAATCTGGATGGATATCTTTTTTCATGTTAAAATATTTCCTTTCTGCCATGGTACTTTCCGCACCATAGTTTTTTTAACTATTTTAGTTTATCAAAAGGTGGTCTTCTTGACAAGTCTTTTTTACTATTTTTTAGGAAATTCGCATTTTGTAAATGCCACTTGTCTGAAAGCATCGATTATCTTTATCAACGATGATAGCTTCAAGATTTGGTTGTGAACTAACTTCCTGGAAAATGCGTTCTAGACTTGAGCAAAATAAACGTGTCGTCCAAATTTCACCATCGACTGAGAGGGATGAAATGATGGTAAGACTAGCTAAATCACAAGAGACAGGGTAGCCAGTTTGACTATCGAAAATATGATGATAGGTTTTGCCATTTATTTCAAAAGTGCGTTCATAGATTCCTGAAGTGACAATAGACTGGTCTCTTATAGCAAGCACCATAAGATTTGTGTTTCTAGTCTCCTTGGGATTTTGAATACCAATCCGCCATTTTTTATCAGGATTATGGAGAGCTGGTCCAAAGGTTAGAACATTACCTCCAAGATTAATCAGGGCACTGGTCACTTTTTCCGCTTTAAGAAAATCTGCAATACGATCTGCAATATATCCTTTTGCCAGGGCACCAAGATCAATTTTCATCCCTTTTTCTTTGAGAAAAACGCTTTGATTTTCCTCGGATAGAACAATGGCATTGGGATTGATAATTTGCAGGAGCGGAGGAATTTCTTCAGGCAGAGGCAGCTTGGCATCCGAAAAACCAATGCGCCAAGTCTGAATGAGAGGTCCTATGGCAATGTTAAGGTGACTTTCAGGTTGGCAGCTATGCCATTTTCCAAGAGCAATAAGTTCAAAAAGCTCTGGGTGAACCGTCACCGAATGTAAGCCTGCTGCCTTGTTAATTTTCATGAGTTCGGAACTGTCATCATTGGCTGAGAAACGCTTATTGTAGGTATGTAGGAGTGCTTCAACCTGGTCTAGCAGGGGTTCTGGTTCTTCATGATAGATAGAGACGTCAATCACAGTCCCCATGAGACGTACACGACGATTAGTGAGTTGCATGGGCAACGGTATCCTTGATTTCTTGATAGATTTGTTCGTTTTCGTCTAAGCTGTAGGAATTGGCACCACTAGCAAGTGGGTGGCCTCCACCGTCATGACGTTTAGCAATCTCGTTGATGACAATGCTTTTACTGCGCAGACGTACACGGTAATGCCCTTCAGGCTGCTCTACGAAAATAGCCCAAGATTCGACGCAATCAATACGACCTGGAGTACCAACAATTGCAGAACTTTCAGCATCAGTGACATTGAATTCATCCAAAATCTTTCGTGTCAAGACAACTCGAGCTGCACCATTTTCATCGACTTCTAGGTTATCAAAAACATAACCTTGTAATTTAGCAATTTTGAATGGGAAACTATCCATACGACGAGCTATTGCTGCAAAATCAAAGTCGTATTCACGAAGTTTAGCCGCAATTTGAAGTGTTTTAGGTGTCGTAGACGGAAAGAGGAAGCGACCTGTATCGCCAACAATACCATTGTAAAGAACACGAGCAGCGGCATCTGACAAGGAAAGGCCAAGAGTGAGAGCCCAGTCAGTCACAATTTCGCTGGCACTTGAAGCAGTCGTATCAACTAAGAGGAGATCGCCGTAGGCATCGTCGTTAGGATGATGGTCAATTTTGATAAGAAATTCCCCCTTATCAAAACGGTCGTCGTCGATACGAGGAGTGTTGGCTGTATCGGTAACAATAACAAGCGCTCCTTCATAGTCTTGGTCAGTTACCTTATCCATTTCAGCAATCCAAGATAAGGTAGGTTCATTGACACCTGTCGCAAGAACCTTTTTATCTGGAAAGTTTGTTTTTAAAATTTCCTTCAGTCCTACCTGACTACCAATGGCATCAGGGTCAGGTCTTTGGTGGCGGTGAATAATAATAGTGTCATGGGCTTTAATTTTTTCTAAAATAGCTTGAAATACAGTCATGAATATCTCCTTGTGATTTTGTTTCTATTATATCATGAAATAATAGAAAAACGGTTAGCCTAGGCAAACCGTTGTAAAATTAGATATCTTTATAGTCGACTTCAAGTCCACGTTTAACCGCTGGACGGTTGGCAATTTTTTCAGTCCATGCTTGAAGGTGCTTGTACTCTTTAACATCAAGGAAAATACCAGCCTTGTCCCAAATCTTATCTTGAGCAAGACGGCCATACCAAGACCAAATTGCGATATCAGCGATAGTGTATTCATCACCAGCAATATAAGGTTTGGTTGCTAATTCTTTATCTAGCAAGTCAAGTTGGCGTTTGGCTTCCATAGCAAAACGGTTGATGGCATATTCGATTTTTTCAGGTGCATAGTGGAAGAAGTGCCCAAAACCACCACCTAAGAAGGGAGCAGCACCTGTTTGCCAAAAGAGCCAGTTGAGAACTTCCGTACGTTTTGCGTGATCAGTTGGAATGAGTTTTCCGAATTTTTCAGCCAAGTAAAGCAGGATGTTAGCTGATTCAAAGACACGAACCGGTTGGTCTTCAGAGTAATCCATCATGGCTGGAATCTTTGAGTTTGGATTGATTGAAACAAAGTCGGATCCGAATTGGTCACCGTCACCAATCTTAATACGATAAGCGTCATAGCCCGCTTGAGTAACACCGAGTTCTTTTAGTTCTTCAAGCATGATAGTTGCCTTGATACCATTAGGTGTCGGAAGAGTATAGAGTTGGAAAGGTTGGTCACCTTTAGGTAAAGTTTGTTCAAAACGTGCACCAGCTGTAGGTTGATTGAGGCCGCCCCAGGCACCTCCCATAGAGGTTGGATTTTGCCAAACTTCTGGTAAAATATAGTCAGACATAAAGTTTCTCCTTGTATTCTTGATAGTTACATCCTAACAAAATGCTAATGGCATTTCAAGAATCTACTACGTCCTATTAGCGCGCCATCTTGACTTTTTCTATAAGAATGATAAGATAGTAAAAATTAATTTTTAACTGATAAAAACATATTGTTTAGAGAGGAAGAAAAGAATGACTGCTATTGATTTTCATAAGTTGGCTAAAACAGAACTACACTGCCATTTGGATGGTTCTCTATCATTGGAAACTATTCGTCACCTAGCTGACTTAGCAAAGATTGAGTTACCTAAGGATGATGCGGAGCTCAAACACCATGTGACAGCCCCGGCTACCTGTGAGAGTCTCCTAGATTATCTAGAGGCTTTTGATTATATTCGTCCTTTGCTTCAAACAAAGGAAGCTTTGACTATTGCGGCTTATGATGTCGCTAAACAGGCTGCTCTTGAAAATGTTATCTATATTGAAGTGCGTTTTGCTCCCGAATTGTCAATGGATAAGGGGTTGACTGTCGCTGAAATCATTGATGCCGTTTGTCAAGGCTTACGTCAAGCTCAAGAAGAATTTGGAATTGTAGCTAAGGCCTTAGTTTGTGGCATGCGTCAATCAAATCAAGATTTAACGGCTCGTATTCTTAATGAAGCAAATAAGGTTGAAGATAGTGACTTTGTTGGTTTTGATTTTGCCGGAGATGAGCATCATTATGGACCTAAAGCGATTAAACCTCTAATTGAACAAGTCCAAAGTTACAACCGTCACATGACTTTTCATGCTGGTGAGTGTGGTTGCCCAGCCTTTTTGGCTGAGTCGATTGCCATGGGAATTAAGCGTAATGGTCATGCAACGATCTTGGCTCAAGAGCCTGAGCTTCTGGAAGAGTTTGTTAAAAATGGTGTGACAGGAGAGTTATGTTTAACAAGTAATCTCCAGACCAAGGCAGCCGTTACAGTTGATGATTTTCCTTATCTAAAAATGAAAGCGGCGGGTGCTAATATTACCATTAATACGGACAATCGTACCGTTTCTGATACAAACCTGACTAAAGAGTACGAACTCTATCACAAGCATTTTGATAGCTCAGTTCAAGACTTCTATGTTCATAATAAGACGGCAATCGAAGCTTCATTTGCTAGCGATGAGGAGAAAGAAGAACTTCTTGAAAAATTGGCTAAAGCCTATTCATAGGAAGTAAATAGACTGGTAAAACTATATTAGGGTGATAAGATTGAGCCATTTGAAACACAAGTCAAACCTACCATAAAAATAAGGGAGTGAGGCGAACTTTTTTCAAAAATTGTTCAGTCTCCCTCCCTTTTACGCTTGGAATTATGATAAAATAAGTACAATACATATTTTAGAGGAGACTGGTTTGGCACAACTTTATTTTCGCTACGGCACCATGAATTCTGGGAAATCCATTGAGATTCTTAAGGTTGCCTATAATTACGAAGAACAAGGAAAACCAGTGGTACTATTGACCAGTCGTTTGGATAATCGAGATGGGGTCGGCTATATCTCGAGTCGTATTGGCATGAAGCGGAAGGCCTATCCTATTGGTGATGATACGGATATTTTTGGTTACATTGCTAATATGGATCCACGACCTTACTGTGTTTTAGTTGATGAGGCACAGTTTTTGACCCGTGCGAATGTCTATGATTTGGCACGAATTGTTGATGAGTTAGATATCCCAGTGATGGCTTTTGGTCTCAAAAATGATTTTCAGAACAATCTCTTTGAAGGTTCTAAATATCTCTTGCTTTTGTCTGATAAGATTGATGAGATCAAGACCATTTGTCATTATTGCTCGAGAAAAGCAACCATGGTCCTTCGTATGGAGGATGGGAAGCCAGTTTATGAGGGAGCACAAGTTCAAATTGGAGGACACGAGAGTTATATCTCTGTTTGTCGAAAGCACTGGTTTAATCCCCCTCAAGAAAACATAATCCCTTTGAATAAGGCCTAAAAATGACTATTAGTTATATAAGGAGTAAAGATAACAAATGAATATTTATGATCAGTTACAAGCGGTTGAAGACCGTTATGAGGAATTGGGTGAATTGCTTAGTGACCCTGAAGTCGTTTCAGACACTAAACGCTTCATGGAGTTGTCACGTGAAGAGGCAAATACTCGTGAAACTGTGACAGCTTACCGTGAGTACAAGCAAGTCATTCAAAGTATCTCAGATGCTGAAGAGATGATTAAGGAAGCAAGCGGTGATCCTGATTTGGAAGAAATGGCTAAGGAAGAGCTTAAAGAATCCAAAGCCGCTAAAGAAGAGTATGAAGAACGTTTGAAAATTCTTCTCTTGCCAAAAGACCCTAATGATGACAAGAATATTATCCTCGAAATCCGTGGAGCCGCAGGTGGTGATGAAGCTGCCTTGTTTGCAGGTGACCTTTTAGCTATGTACCAAAAATACGCAGAAACACAAGGTTGGCGCTTTGAGGTTATGGAAGCATCTTACAATGGTGTTGGTGGTATCAAAGAAGTGGTTGCCATGGTTTCAGGACAATCAGTCTACTCAAAACTCAAATATGAATCAGGAGCACACCGTGTACAACGTGTGCCTGTAACTGAGAGCCAAGGTCGTGTTCATACCTCGACAGCAACTGTTTTGGTTATGCCAGAAGTTGAAGAAGTAGAGTACGAAATTGATCCTAAGGACCTTCGTGTCGATATCTATCACGCATCTGGTGCTGGTGGTCAGAACGTCAATAAGGTTGCGACTGCGGTTCGTATGGTTCACATTCCTACTGGAATCAAAGTAGAGATGCAAGAAGAACGTACGCAACAGAAGAACCGTGATAAAGCCATGAAGATTATCCGTGCGCGTGTTGCGGACCACTTTGCACAGATTGCTCAAGATGAACAAGATGCTGAGCGTAAGTCTACTGTTGGTACAGGGGACCGTTCAGAGCGTATCCGTACTTACAACTTCCCACAAAACCGTGTGACAGACCACCGTATTGGCTTAACCCTTCAAAAACTAGATACTATTTTGGCTGGGAAAATGGATGAAGTCATTGATGCTCTTGTTCTTTACGATCAAACTCAAAAATTGGAAGAGCTTAACAAATGATTCTAGCGGATGTTCTGGCTGACTATGAGAAGCAGCTTGAGGCTGTTGGAGAAGAGCCAGAGGCCCTTTCCTTTGTTTATCGAGGTTTGAAGCAGTGGGACTTGACTCATTTTGTTCTTCAATTGCGTCAGGAAGTTTCAGAGGAAGATGCTGAGCTATTAGCTCATGCATTTAGCCAACTAAAGAAACACAAGCCTGCTCAGTATATCTTGGGCTATGAAGACTTTCATGGTTTACGTTTTCAGGTTGATGAACGTGTATTGATTCCACGTCCTGAAACTGAGGAACTAGTGGACTTGATCTTAGCGGAAAACCCACGCACAGAGCTTAAGGTTCTTGATATTGGAACAGGGAGTGGTGCTATTTCGGTATCCCTGAAAAAGAGTCGCCCCCTTTGGCAAGTAACAGCTAGTGACTTATCAGTGGATGCGATAGAGCTTGCTCAGGAGAATGCTAAGCTAAATCAGGTAGCCATCAGCTTTGTTCAATCAAATGTTTTCGAAAATATTTCTGGCAGTTTTGATATCATTGTGTCAAACCCTCCCTATATTTCTGAAAATGATAAGAACGAAGTTGGTATCAATGTCTTGGCTAGCGAGCCAAAGATGGCCTTGTTTGCTGATGAAGAGGGACTTGCCATTTATAGACAGATTATTGAGGAGGCAGATAAGTATTTGACTCCTAGTGGAAAGCTCTACTTTGAAATTGGCTATAAGCAGGGCCAGGATTTGAAGAAACTCTTGTCTCTACATTTTCCTGATAAGCGAGTGCGTGTCCTTAAGGACCAATTTGGACAAGATAGAATGGTCGTGATGGATGATGAAAAGTAAGAAAGTATTAAGAGAAATCTTGGCTGACGGTGGTGCAGTCGTTCTTCCTACAGAGACTGTCTATGGTCTATTTGCTAAAGCTATGGATGAGAGTGCTGTAAACCATGTCTATGAGCTGAAAAATCGTCCTAGAGATAAAGCCATGAATTTGAATGTTGCTTCTTATGAAGATATCTTGTCCTATTCAAAAGATCAGCC
This sequence comes from Streptococcus sp. 17.1, assembly GCF_016648655.1. Classification (NCBI taxonomy): domain Bacteria; kingdom Bacillati; phylum Bacillota; class Bacilli; order Lactobacillales; family Streptococcaceae; genus Streptococcus; species Streptococcus sp. 17.1. The sequence goes on along the minus strand of NZ_JACLQM010000016.1, from coordinate 22,811 downwards.
CGACTATCTCAAAAAAATTTACAATGCTTTTTTGCCTGGGCCATTGACCATCATTTTAAAAGCTAATAGTCAAGTACCTAAGTGGATTAATTCGGGTTTAGCGACAGTTGGCTTCCGTTTGCCAGACCATCCTGTCACTAGAGAGCTAATTCAAGCGGAGGGGCCTTTGATTGGTCCATCTGCTAATAAGTCTGGGAAGGCTAGTGGTCGTCATTTCGACGATATTAGAGTACAATTTGATTTTCAGGTGACTGGCTATCAAGATGACGCTGCCTTGTTGGGTGTAGATTCGACTATTTTAGACTTATCTGGCAACAAGGTAAAAATTTTACGGCAAGGTTCTATCACTCAAGAAGACATTCTTGCCAAGCTACCAAAAATCCCTTTTGAGGAGGTATAACATGCTACGTGATTTGATAGCGACAGATGTTGAAGCAATTTGTGAGATAAACAAAGAGGCTTTAGGTTATGCTTTTGGTTCAGAGGAAACGGCTAGTCAACTAGCTAGATTATCCAAAGACCCACATCATTTTCTACTAGGTTATGAGGATGATGCTAGTCATGAACTCTTTGGCTACGTTCATGCAGAGGTTTATGAGTGTCTCTATTCCAATGCAGGATTTAATATCTTGGCCTTGGCAGTTTTACCTCAAAGACAAGGGATGGGGATTGGTAAAATTTTACTTGAAGGGTTGGAGCAAGAAACAAAAAGACGCGGTTATGAGTTTATTCGCTTAAATTCTGCAGACCATCGTCTGGGTGCGCATGCATTTTATGAAAAAGTAGGTTATACTTGTGATAAAATGCAGAAACGGTTTATTAAATTGACAAAAGGATAAGACCTATTGGCGGCTCTACCCGAGTTGACCATAGAATAAATGACTAACAGAGACCTATGGAAGTGTGAGATAATTTCCGACTGTATGTGGGTGAGTTGATTGAACCCATTAGACCTCAAAGGAGACCTCTATGATTTTTGATAAAGAAGATTACAAAGCATTTGACCCTGAACTTTGGAATGCCATTGATGCTGAGGCTGAACGCCAACAAAACAATATTGAGTTGATTGCCTCTGAGAACGTGGTATCTAAAGCTGTTATGGCTGCTCAAGGAACTCTCTTGACTAACAAGTACGCAGAAGGCTATCCAGGTAAACGTTACTATGGTGGTACAGACGTGATTGATGTGGTTGAGTCTCTTGCTATTGAGCGTGCCAAAGAACTTTTTGGAGCAAAATTTGCCAACGTGCAACCTCACTCAGGTAGCCAAGCCAATGCTGCTGTTTACATGTCATTAATCCAACCAGGTGATACGGTTATGGGAATGGATCTGTCAGCGGGTGGTCACTTGACACACGGTGCACCAGTTAGCTTCTCTGGTAAGACCTATAACTTCGTCGCTTACAATGTGGATAAGGAAACTGAACTCCTAGATTATGATGCCATTCTTGCGCAGGCTAAAGAAGTGCAACCAAAACTCATCGTGGCTGGTGCTTCAGCTTACTCTCGTATCATTGATTTTGCAAAATTCCGTGAAATTGCCGATGCTGTAGGTGCTTACCTCATGGTAGATATGGCTCACATTGCAGGTCTTGTAGCGTCTGGTCATCACCCAAGTCCAGTTCCTCATGCACATGTGACAACTACAACAACTCACAAGACACTTCGTGGTCCTCGCGGTGGTTTAATTTTGACTGATGATGAAGATATCGCTAAGAAATTGAATTCTGCGGTCTTCCCTGGTTTGCAAGGTGGTCCATTGGAACACGTTATTGCTGCTAAGGCTGTTGCTCTTAAAGAAGCACTTGACCCTGCCTTTAAGGAATATGGGGAAAATGTTATCAAGAACGCAGCTGCCATGGCTGACGTTTTCAATCAACATCCAGATTTCCGTGTTATCTCAGGTGGAACTAACAATCACCTCTTCTTGGTTGATGTGACTAAAGTTGTTGAAAATGGTAAGGTTGCACAAAACGTTCTTGAAGAAGTTAATATTACTTTGAACAAGAATGGTATTCCTTACGAGCAATTGTCTCCATTCAAGACATCTGGTATCCGTGTTGGTAGTCCAGCCATTACAAGTCGTGGTATGGGTGAAGCTGAGAGCCGTAAAATTGCTGAATTAATGGTTGAAGCTTTGGAAAATCACGATAAACCTGAAGTTTTGGAACGCATTCGTGGAGAGGTTAAAGCTCTTACAGATGCTTTCCCACTCTATTAAAAAATATGTTAGATTTATATATTAAACGCATTATCATTCACCAGTTTTCGCCAAATGATACGGAGCTGGTTTTAGCAGAAGGGCCTCTTGAAATAACGCCACGCTTAGATGAGTATTTTAGAAAGAAACTCTCTAAAGTTTTCTCTGATGAGGCTAAACGTGGCTTTTTCGATGCAGAGAATGTTTTCATTAGTCATCTAGGAGATGATTTGATGGAAAGCTCAGTTAAGATTGCCCAACTTTGGAAGGAAGAATTTGTCATTTCTGAAGATCAAAAGACCAATGATTTGGTCTTTATTCAGTTTGACAAAGAAGGGCAAGAGTATTTTGCTTTCTTGCGTATTGCTCTCAAGGACAGTTTGATTCATTCTTTGGGAGATAGCCAACATCCTATTCAATTGTCACAAAATAATTTGCCTTCTGCGGCCCAGACACCTGATGAAGCTTTGGTAATCAATCGTAGTAGTAAGCAGTATTATTTGATTGAAAAGCGAATCAAGCATAATGGAAGCTTTGCCAATTATTTCTCTGAAAATCTGTTGCAAGTCCAGCCTGAACAATCTGTCAAAAAATCGATTAAGATGGTTGAAGATACTGCCCAGAAGATTGCCGAGAATTTTAATCAGGATGATTTTAACTTCCAAGGAAAAATGAAATCTGCTATTTTCAATAATTTGGAAGAAGATCAAGAGTTATCACCTGAAAAATTGGCAGACCAGCTCTTTGATAACAATTTGACAGCTCGTTTGACCTTCGTTGATGAGCTCAAAGAGGCCATACCTGAGCCTATCTCGGTATCAGATATTGACCATTCGCGTCAAATTAAGAAATTGGAGAATCAAAAATTATCGTTATCGAACGGAATTGAGTTAATTGTGCCTAATAATGTGTATCAGGATGCTGATAGTGTTGAGTTTATTCAAAATCCTGATGGCACCTACTCTATTCTCATCAAAAATATCGAGGATATCATCAATAAATAATATGTTTAAATGGATAAGACGTCTGGCGGTTTTTGTCGTAGTCCTCATCATAGGTATCCAATGCTATCGAATCCATGCCAATGTTCAACATGTCTTAACCTATGAATCCATGGTTAAGGAGGTATTGGCTGAGGACGACATTGATAATACAACCAATGTTGATTTGGTGTTGGCTATGATCTACACAGAAACCAAGGGGAAGACAGATGACGTGATGCAGTCCAGTGAAAGTTCTACAGGGGTGACTAACTCCATCACAGATCGAAAAGAAAGTATTCGTCAAGGGGTGACGGTGCTGTCAGAAAATCTGGAAGAAGCTGTCCACCATAAGGTGGATCCTTGGACAGCAGTACAAGCTTATAATTTTGGTAAGGCCTATATCGATTATGTGGCTGATAATGGTGGAGTTAACACCGTCGAATTAGCAAAAGCTTATTCAAAAAATGTCGTTGCTCCAAGTCTAGGAAATATCAGTGGAGAAACTTACACCTATTACCAACCGGTTGCCATGTACTATGGTGGCGGAAAACTTTATACAAATGGCGGAAATATTTATTACGCCAAAGAAGTGCAGTTTAACCTCTTTTTGATGCGTATGTTCTCTCGTCTCTAAGAGGATACGCTTCATTCTTAAGGAAAGACAAATGAAAGCATTATTAGTTTATTTTAAAGGATATGTCAAAGACAGCATCCTGGGACCCGTTTTTAAATTAATCGAAGCCAGTTTCGAACTTTTGGTCCCACTAGTCATTGCTGGAATTGTCGACACAACTATTCCAAATAAAGACAAAAATCATCTCTTTTTGATGATTTTTATCTTGTTTGGACTTGCCGTTATTGGTGTTGTCGTTGCTATTTCAGCACAGTATTTTTCATCAAGAGCAGCAGTTGGTTATGCGCGAGTGTTGACTAATGACCTCTATGAGAAAATCATGCGTTTATCAAAGGAAAAGCGCGATGAGATTGGAACTTCAAGTTTGGTAACACGCCTGACTGGTGATACCTTTCAAATCCAAACGGGGATAAATCAATTTTTGAGGCTCTTTTTGAGGGCACCAATTATTGTGATAGGAGCCATTATTATGGCATTCCGAATCAGTCCACGCTTGACTCTCTGGTTTCTTGGTATGGTCTTGGTATTGACCCTTATTATTGTACTAGCTAGTCGCATCGTCAATCCTTTATACGCCAAGATTCGAGTGATTAATGAGTCAATTGTTACTAATACGCGCCAACAACTTGAAGGTATGAGGGTTATTCGTGCCTTTGGTCAGAGTGAGCGTGAATTAGATAACTTCACGACTGTTAATAAAGACCTGAAGAAGTGGCAACTCAAAACAGGCGTGATAGCAAGTCTCATTAGTCCTTTGACTTTCTTAGTTGTTAATATGACTTTGATTGCTGTCCTTTGGCAAGGAAATCTGCAAATTCAAGGTGGGCTCTTGTCTCAAGGGATGCTGATTGCTCTGGTCAATTATCTCTTGCAAATTTTGACGGAGCTTCTTAAATTGGCTATGATGTTGACCAATCTTAACCAGAGCTTTATTTCGGCGAAAAGGGTACAAGCTATTTTTGAACTCCAAGATGAGGATATTGAGGCACCTTTAACACTAAGAAAACCAGATCAGTCGGAAACAGGACTTGCTATTGACCACATGACCTTTACCTATCCGACTGCTAGTCAACCATCACTAAAAGAGATTGATTTAAAGATTGCTAGAGGTGAGTCACTGGGTATTATTGGTGGTACTGGTTCGGGTAAATCGACCTTGGTAAACTTAATCATGAACTTATATCAACCTCAGATGGGTTCTTTAGCTATTTTCAAAAATCAACAATCACCAAAAAATCTTAAAGAGTGGCGTTCTTGGGTTGCTTATGTCCCACAAAAAGCTGAGTTATTTAGGGGAACCATTCGTTCAAACTTGTCACTAGGACTTGATTACGAACCAAGTGATAAGGAATTGTGGCATGCTCTTGACATGGCTCAGGCTGCTGACTTTGTAAAAGACAAAGACCTTGGTTTAGATGAGCCAGTTGAGTCATTTGGCCGTAATTTTTCAGGTGGTCAACGTCAGCGCTTGACTATTGCGCGTGCGCTGATGAGACCAGCGCCGTTCTTGATTTTGGATGACTCAACCTCAGCCCTAGATTACCTGACTGAAAGTCGCCTACTAGCGGCTATTAGAGATAATCTTAAATCAACTAGTTTGATTATTATTTCGCAAAGAACAAATAGCCTAAAAGCAGTTGATCAAATTTTGGTGCTTGATAAGGGGCATCAAGTTGGCTTGGGAAATCATGAAGCGTTGCTTAACACTAATAAACTCTATCAAGACATTCATTATTCTCAACACCAAAAGGAGGTCGCTGATGAAGGCTAGAAATAACAAATCAACGCTTAAACGTTTAAGTAGAGATATCTTAAGTCAGCGTTACCTCTTTGCCTTAGCAACTGTTGGGACCATTATTCAAGTTACCTTAACGGTTTACTTACCTATCTTAATTGGTGATGCAGTTGATGCTGTTCTTAAGATGAATGCCGTTCTTTTGATGTCACGTTTAATATGGCAGATGCTTGTAGTTATCATAGCCAATAGTGCGATCCAGTGGCTAAATCCTTTAATTTATAACCGTTTTATTTATTCTTATAGTGAAAGTTTACGTGAGAGAGTCATGCTGAAAATTCATGCCATGCCTCTCAGTTACCTTGACCGTCAAGGAACTGGAGATATGGTTAGCCGTGTGACTACAGATAGTGACCAATTAAATAACGGACTTCTCATGGTCTTTAACCAATTTTTCGTCGGGCTTTTGACCATATTTGTTATTATCATTACCATGGCTCGTTTGGACTGGTTCATGATGCTCTTAGTTCTAGTGATGACACCCCTGTCAATGCTTGTGGCACGTTTTATCGCCAAGAAGAGCTATCAACTCTATCGCAATCAAACCAAATGGCGAGGCATGCAAACTCAGTTGATTGAGGAAAGTTTGACTCAAGAAGCCTTAGTACAGAGTTTAAATGCTCAAGACCAGATGGTTAGGAGTTTTAAAGACGTCAATGGTAAGTATGCTGATTATTCACAGGGAGCTATCTTTTATTCGTCAGCGGTTAACCCAGCTACACGCTTTGTTAATAGTCTGATTTATGCTCTCATTGCAGGTGTTGGAGCCTATCGTATCATGTCAGGTGGCGCATTTACAGTGGGACAATTGACTACCTTCCTAAACTATGTCACTCAGTATACGAAGCCTTTCAATGACATTTCGTCTGTTCTTTCAGAACTTCAAAGTGCTTTGGCTTGTGCCGACCGCCTTTATATGATTTTAGATGAAGATGAAATACCAGAAACAGGCAATGTGGTTTTGGAAGAAGCAGATGTGCAAGGACGTTTTAAATTTGATCATGTTCAATTTGGTTATTTGCCTAATAAACCTCTTATCAAGGATTTGAGCATTGATATACCTGCGGCAAGTACTGTTGCCATTGTTGGCCCTACAGGAGCAGGCAAATCTACCCTCATTAATCTGCTCATGCGTTTCTACGATTTGGACAAGGGTCAAATTTTACTAGACGGTAGACCTATTACAGATTATACCCGTGAGAGCCTTCGCAAGCAGATTGGGATGGTTCTACAGGAAACTTGGCTAGAGGTCGGCACTATCCATGATAATATTGCTTACGGTAATCCAGAAGCCAGTCGTGAAGAAGTCATAGCAGCAGCCAAGGCTGCCAATGCAGATTTCTTTATTAAGCAGTTGCCTCAAGGCTATGACACCTACTTAAATGATGCGGGTCAATCGCTTTCTCAGGGACAACGTCAGCTTTTGACCATTGCTCGCATATTTGTCAATGTGCCTAAAATCTTAATCTTAGATGAAGCCACTTCAAGTATCGATACCCGTACAGAGCTTCTTATTCAAGAGGCCTTCGCTAAATTAATGAAAGGTCGAACAAGTTTCATCATTGCCCATCGATTATCTACCATTGAAAATGCGGACCTTATTTTGGTCATGAATAATGGGGATATCGTTGAACATGGAACCCATGAACAACTGATGCAAACTAGGGGAATGTACTATCGAATGCAGACAGCCCAAAAGACACAAAATAGTTAAATCTGACAGAGCTTTTAGGCTCTGTTTTTTTTTATCATTTTAGCTAACCATTTATCACTAAAACCTATTGATGAAAAAGAAATGAAATTTAGTTATTTTTTCTTTTTTATTGGAAAAAATGGCGATAAGATGGTAAACTAGAGAGGATATTATATAAAAAAAGGTATCGAAAATTAGAATGTTAAAACACAAAAACGTCCTAGTATTTTTAGGACAAACCTTGCTTTATTTCGCCATTTTTATGGCCCTAATTTATCTCTACAATTACCTAGGACAAGGTCAAGGTAATTTTATCTATAACGAATTTTAGGAAGAATAATGACGAATACAAAAATTAAAGATATGATTGAAACGATTGAGCAGTTTGCTCAATTACAACCTGAATTTCCTGTTTACAATATTTTAGGGGAAGTTCATACTTACGGTGACTTAAAAGCTGATTCGGATAGCCTAGCTGCCAAGATCGATAGTCTTGACATTCCAGAAAAATCACCTGTTGTGGTTTATGGCGGTCAAGAGTATGAAATGTTGGCAACTTTTGTAGCTTTGACTAAATCTGGTCATGCTTATATTCCAATTGATAGTCACTCAGCTCTTGAGCGCGTGACGGCTATCGTAGAAGTAGCAGAGCCTAGTCTGATTATTGCTATTAATGACTTTCCACTTGAGGATGTTCAAGCGCCAATCTTGACATTGGACCAAGTGACGACAGCTTTTGAAAGTAAGACTAGCTACGAAGTGACTCATCCTGTTAAGGGTGATGATACTTATTACATCATCTTCACATCGGGAACTACAGGTAAGCCTAAAGGGGTACAAATTTCTCACAATAATCTCCTTAGTTTCACTAACTGGATGATTACGGACAAGGAATTTGCGACTCCAAAACGTCCCCAAATGTTGGCGCAACCGCCTTACTCATTTGACCTATCGGTAATGTACTGGGCACCTACATTGGCACTTGGAGGAACACTCTATGCACTTCCTTCAGCCATTACGCAGGACTTCAAGAAGCTCTTTGAAACGATTTTCTCACTTCCAATTGCTATTTGGACATCGACCCCATCATTTGCAGATATGGCAATGTTGTCTGAAGACTTCAATGCAGAGAAGATACCGGAAATTACGCATTTCTATTTTGATGGAGAAGAGTTGACTGTCAAGACTGCTCAAAAGCTTCGCCAACGTTTCCCAGAGGCACGTATTATCAATGCTTACGGGCCAACTGAGGCAACAGTAGCCTTATCAGCAGTAGCAGTAACTGATGAGATGCTGGCTAACCTTAAGCGTTTGCCAATTGGTTATACCAAGGAAGATTCACCAACTTATATTATCGATGAGGATGGGAATATCCTTCCAAATGGTCAACAGGGTGAAATCATCGTATCAGGACCAGCAGTGTCCAAAGGCTACATGAATAATCCTGAAAAGACTGCTGAAGCCTTCTTCGAGTTTAATGGCCTTCCTGCTTACCATACTGGTGATGTAGGAACGATGACTGATGAAGGTCTCCTTCTTTACGGTGGCCGTATGGACTTCCAGATTAAGTTTAATGGTTTCCGTATTGAGTTAGAGGATGTTTCACAAAACCTTAATAAGTCTAAGTACATTGATTCAGCAGTAGCTGTACCACGTTACAATAAAGACCATAAGGTTCAGAACCTCTTGGCTTATGTGATTCTTAAGGATGGCGTTCGTGAGCAGTTTGAACGTGATATCGATATTACTAAGGCTATCAAGGCTGACTTAGAAGATATCATGATGTCTTACATGATGCCAACCAAGTTCCTCTATCGTGAGAGTTTGCCTTTGACACCAAATGGGAAGATTGATATCAAGGGCCTTATCAGTGAGGTTAACAACCGATGATAGACTTCTTGAAACAGCTACCTCATTTAGAAGCCTACGGTAATCCCTTCTATTTCATCTACCTTGGATTAGCTCTATTGCCAATCTTTGTGGGTCTCTTCTATAAAAAGCGTTTTGCGATTTATGAATGTTTGGTAAGTCTAGCCTTTATTGTTCTTGCTCTGACAGGAACACATGCTAGTCAATTACTAGCCTTACTCTTCTATATTATTTGGCAAATCATTTGGGTTTATTCATACAAACATTGCCGTAGTCAAAAGGATAATAAATGGGTTTTCTATTTACACTCGTTTCTTGTAGTCCTTCCCTTGATTTTTGTTAAGGTAGAGCCTGCGATAAATGGTACTCAGTCGCTTTTAAACTTTCTTGGTATTTCTTACTTGACCTTCCGATCAGTTGGAATGATTATCGAGATGCGGGATGGTGTCCTTAAAGAGTTTACACTTGGAGAGTTCCTCCGATTCATGCTCTTTATGCCAACCTTTACGAGTGGTCCCATTGATCGCTTCAGACGCTTTAACGAAGACTATCAAGCAATTCCTGAGCGAGACGAGCTGATGAATATGTTGGAGCAAGCTGTAAAATATATCATGCTTGGTTTCCTCTATAAGTTTGTTTTGGCGCAGATTTTCGGAAGTATGCTCTTGCCTTCACTGAAAGCACAAGCTTTGGCTCAAGGTGGTATCTTTAATTTACCAACACTTGGTGTCATGTATGTTTTCGGTTTTGATCTCTTCTTTGACTTTGCGGGTTACTCAATGTTTGCCTTGGCAGCATCTAACCTTATGGGGATTAAGAGCCCAATCAACTTTGACAAACCTTTTATCTCACGAGACTTGAAAGAATTTTGGAATCGTTGGCATATGAGCTTGTCTTTCTGGTTCCGTGACTTTATCTTTATGCGTTTGGTTATGGTTTTGATGCGAAATAAAGTTTTCAAAAATCGTAACACGACTTCAAATGTGGCCTATGTCATTAATATGATGGTTATGGGATTCTGGCATGGGGTTACTTGGTACTACATTGCTTACGGTATTTTCCATGGTATTGGTCTAGGACTTAATGATGCCTGGTTGCGCAAGAAGAAGACCATTAATAAAGAACGTAAGAAAGCTGGTCTTGAGCCACTTCCTGAAAATAGATGGACGAAAGCTTTGGGAATCTTTATTACATTTAACACTGTTATGTTGTCATTCTTGATTTTCTCTGGATTCTTGAATGACCTCTGGTTCACTAAAAAATAAGTAAAGGAATTATAAAAATGGATGTAAAATCAGAAGTTATTGAAATTATTGATGAACTCTTCATGGAAGATGTTTCTGACATGATGGACGAAGATCTTTTCGATGCTGGTGTTCTCGATTCAATGGGAACAGTTGAGCTAATCGTTGAATTGGAATCACGTTTCGATATTCGTGTACCAGTTTCAGAATTTGGTCGTGATGACTGGAACACAGCTAATAAGATTGTTGAAGGGGTAACGGAGCTTCGCAATGCTTAAGCGTTTATGGCAGATTTTTGGTCCAGTAATTTGTGCCTTGGTCTTGGTAGTGGTAGTTATATATGCCTACCCACAAGGCAGAAAACATAGTTATGTGGCTGAAAAACGTAGTGCAGTAACACTGACAAATGAAAACTTTAAGAGTAGGATGAACAAAACTACAGCTCTTTCAGATAAGAAGCATCGATTTGTCCCTTTCTTTGGGTCAAGTGAGTGGTTGCGTTTTGATGCTCTTCATCCAGCTGTTTTAGCTGAGAAGTACGACCGTAACTATCGCCCATACTTTATTGGACAACGTGGGGCTGCCTCTCTAAACCAATATTTGGGAATGCAACAAATGCTTCCTGAATTGAAAAATGGGACAGCAGTCTATGTCTTGTCACCACAGTGGTTTACTAAAAAAGGTTACAATTCTGCGGCTTTCCAGCAGTTTTACAATAACGACCAACTTAGTAGTTTCTTAAGTCAAAATCAGACGGATGCAAATTCTCAGTATGCAGCTCAGCGCATCTTAGAGATGAAACCTGAGATTACAATGAAATCTCAACTTTCTAAAGTGGCTAATGGGCAAGATTTAAATTCTCTTGATAAGACTTATATTCAAATTATGGCAGAGCTTAATAAGCGAGAAGATGCCTTGTTCAGTCCTTTTGCAGCATCAAATAATGCAAATTACGACAAGAAGGTTCTTCCTTATCTTAAAGAGTTGCCAGACAAGCTCTCTTACGAGGCACTTGACCAGGTTGCCGTAAGAGATGCAGAAGCTCATACCAAGTCAAACGACTTTGGTATCGATGACCGTTTCTATAAGAAACGTTTGGCTAAAAAGATTGGTAAACTTAAAGGGTTCCAAAAGAATCTTTCGTATGAAGTTTCACAAGAATATGGTGACCTACAGTTGGTGTTAAATCAATTTGCTAAGTCAAATACTAATGTTATCTTTGTTATCCCACCTGTTAATAGCAAGTGGATGGCTTATACGGGACTAAGTCAGGAAATGTATGATGCTACGGTTTCTAAAATCCGTTATCAATTGGAAAGTCAAGGCTTCACCAATATTGCTGACTTCTCAAAAGACGGAGATCAACCTTACTTCATGCAAGATACCATTCATATGGGATGGAAAGGTTGGGTAGCCTTTGACAAGGCTGTTGATCCATTTGTAAGTAATCCAACACCCGCACCTAACTATAACTTGAACGACCGCTTTTATAGTAAGGATTGGGCAGGTTATACAGGGTCTCCTAGTCAGTTTAAGTAGCATTACTTAATAAATCAAAAAGGCTTGTTAAAGCCTTTTTATGTTATGATCCTTCCACGGTATCACCTTCATAAATTATAAAAAGGATTGGGGTAACTCCCAATCCTTTTTATCCTTTTAAGTTTTATAATACGTTAAACAGATAGTTATTTGTTTTTAGTTAGAGCTTTTCGAATTAAATCTGCAGGGATAATCAAAACCGCGATAAGAAGTGCAACGATATAGTGTTGAACGTCCATAGGAACGGTACTAAATACTTTACCACCGAATTGAATGATCAAGGTTTGAACGACAGCAATAGAAATCATTACAATTGAGAATTTCTTGTTTTCGCCGATATGTTCAAAAACATTGAATCCATTACTACGTGTGTTAAGTGAGTTGAAGATGACAGCATAGATAAATACTGTAAAGGTGAATGTTGTTACCATTTCAAAATTGCCAGTTCCATTTGTGATAAAGTCTTGGATACCACCAACATTTTTAAGAATAGCTAAACATACAAGAGTAATGAAGACGCTGGCTACACCGATAGCAGATTTCATATATGCAGTAAGAATGTTTGCCTTCTTAGCAACTGGTTTTTCATTCATGTAACGATCTAGGGTAGGCTCTTCACCAAAGGCAAGGGCAGCAAGTGTGTCCATGATAAGGTTGATCCAGAGAATTTGGATAATTGTAAATGGTTCTTTGAGGCCCAAAAGTGGTGAGAGAAGTGACATAGCAATTGTAGTCACGTTTACGGTTAACTGGAAGATAATGAATTTACTTACTGACTTACTCATAGTACGTCCATAGAGGACGGCTTTTTCAATCGAAGTCAATGAGTTATTCAAGATAACGATATCTGAGGCTTCACGTGCGACTTCAGTACCATCACCCATTGAGAATCCGACATCAGCCGATTTAAGGGCGGGTGAGTCATTGACCCCATCACCTGTCATACCAGCGACCATATCGAGGTCTTGAGCTGCCTCAATAAGACGTTTTTTATCCATTGGAAGGGCACGACTGACCACTTTTAAGTGAGGTAATTGTTGTTTAAGTTCTTGATCTGAGAGGGCAGAGAGTTCATCGTGAGTAAGGACAAGGTCGTTTTGACCAGTAACGATACCGGCTTCTTTAGCGATAGCAACAGCGGTTTCTTTACGGTCACCAGTTACCATAACTACTTGAACACCTGCACGGTTCATTGTTTCAACAGTTTGTTTAATTGAAGAACGAACGTTATCACGGATACATACGATACCAATCAAGACTTTATCATTTCCATCTGTATTTAGGATAGCAAGCAAACGCATTGAACGGTTAGCTTGTTCCAATGATAAATCTTGGAAACGAGCTTTAATATCATCTGTAAAGTTTTGTTTATTACCATCTTTATCAAGATAGTAGTAGCAGTCATTTAGGATGAATTCTGGAGCACCCTTGATGTAAGTTTTTCCGTCCTTAGTCGTTACACTTGCGAATTTTGTTGCTGAGTTGAATTGTTGCTTCTCAGTAATTGTATTTGTATCAAAATCAAGTTGAGAACGACCAATAAGGAAATCAAGAAGTGCACGGTCAGTGGCGTTACTACCAACAGCACTGCCATCAGCTACCATGGCGTCGTTATTAAGACCGATACCATTAATCATTTCAGCTTTAAGGCTATCTGACATAGTGTCAAAATCAGGAGCCTCAGTTTCACCAGTAGTTGCATAAAGTGTTCCATCAGCAAGGAAGAAGTCAACTACAGATAGTTTACCTTCAGTGATAGTACCAGTCTTATCACTGAAGAGGATATTCATGTATCCGGCTGTTTCAATGGTATCAGGATGGCGAACCAGGATATTTTGAGCTAAAAGTCGTCCTGAGTTCATTGAAGAAACGAGTGCCAACATCATCGGAAGACCTTCTGGAACGGCCATGATGATGATTGTAACCGCAAAGAGAATCGTTTCAATGATAAGAAGGAAGATTGAACCACCATTGAGGTTATTAGCCTTATTGAGGGCAATAAAGCCTAAAACAAGGTTGATTACTGAATATGCAGCACCTGCACTATAACCGAGGACACCGATGTTTCCAGCAAGCTTGTTGAGTTTTTCTTTGGATGGTGAATCTTTACTATCTTCTTGAAGAGAAGTATTGATGCTTCCTAGAACAGTATTATCACCAATTTGTGTAGCTTCCATAACGGCTTCACCTGAAGTAACAACTGTACCACGGAAGACTTTGAGCTCTGTAAAGAGGTCGGAAGAGTCTGGTTCTGCTTGATCACCAAGAGGAAGTTTCTTAGCATCTTCACTTTCACCATTAAGGACAGCTTGGTTTACTTTTAACTCACCTTCCAGTATGATACCGTCAACTGGAATCTTGTCCCCTGATTGAAGGAGAATTTGATCACCTTTTACAATATCATCAACAAGAACTTCTTTAAGTTTACCATCACGATAAACTTTTGCATTAGTTTTCGAAGCCTCTTCCTGAAGAGTGTTGAACTTTTGCTCATTTCGGTATTGTGAGACTGCTGAGAATCCAGTAGAAATCAAAATGGCGAAAATTAGTGAGATAGCTTCGTACCAATTAGCTTCACCAATAGCAGGGAAAATCATTCCAACAAAGTTGAAGATGATTTTTAATCCTAAGGCAGCCAAGAGGATAAGAATCCATTGATCTTGGAAGGCTTCGATAAAGATTGAGAGGAGCGAGTTAGCCTCTTTACTAGAGAGCCTATTATCGCCATGGGCGTTTTTACTTGCTTGAACTTCAGCGGAAGTCAAGCCTTTAAATTTTTTCATTTAAGGTTTGTATCCTTTCTAAATTGTTACTCAGTTTTAAGGCTAATAAATTTAAAGCCAAATAGCTCGTCATTTCAGTCAAGATAACTGGAATAACTATCAGTAAGTATTATACTTTATTTTACTACTAAATGGTTGATTTTTTAACCAATAGAAAATTGAAGTTTCTTTTGTCTTTAGTAGGTGTAGGAGAGTACAAAGAACTCGCTTCTTTTGTTTAGATATAATTATCTTCCTCCACCTTCAATTCATACAAGCCTCTCACCGCATTACATCCGTAGATGGCCTGAGCCTGTTTCAGATCTTTTACAGTCAGGACTTTTTCTTTCAGCTTATTTTCAGCTATAAGACTTTGTCTGTAGATCCCATTTAAGAGGCCGAGGTGAACTGGTGGTGTGTAGAGTTGGTCTTCGATTTTAAGAACGATGTTACCGATAGAGGTTTCTAGGAGTTGTCCCTCGTGATTATAATAGATTTGTTCGTGAAGTTCGATACTAAGGTGAGGACGGTAACTTGTTTTAAAGAAGGTATAGGGGCTATCCAAGGGATGTCTTTGCTCAACTAACCTTGCTTGGCAAAAGTCATCAGATAAGTTTGTTAATTGGCTATGTTCAAACTTCAGTTCACCATCTTTTTTAAGGGACATTTTAAGACGGTAGTCTGTGTCAAGATCTAGTGATTGGCACAGAGCTGTGGCTTGATTGTGCGCTTTTTCTGCATTGAAAGGATAGTCAAAGTATCGGCTACTCTCTTGTAAACGTTTTATATGCTCCTCCAGAAAGAGAAGTTTTCCTTGATGAATACGACCGGTAGAAATGAGATCGAATTTTGGGTTCTGACGGTATAGAACAGCAGCTTTCTGCTTGGTTTCTTCATATTCAGCTTCCCAGTTGCTGTCCCAGGTAATACCTCCTCCGACACCATAGATAGCCTTGGTTCCTTCCATTTGTAGTGTCCGAATAGCCACGTTGAAAATACTAGGTCCCTGTGGCACCAAGATACCAATAGCTCCACAATAGACACCTCGAGGCTGTTTTTCCACCTTCTTAATAATCTCCATGGTTGCTATTTTTGGGGCACCTGTAATCGATCCGCATGGAAAAAGGGCTTGGAAGACATCGCATAAACTTCTATTTGTCAGGAGTTGCGTTTCAATTGTCGAAGTCATTTGCCAAACTGTAGAGTATTGTTCAACTTGGCAAAGGCTCTTGACATCTTCACTTCCTATTTTAGAAATACGATTCATGTCATTTCTAAGAAGATCGACAATCATCATATTTTCAGAGCGATTTTTCTGGTCCTGAGCTAGCCATCTTGCTTGTGCAAGGTCAGTTTCAGTTGTTAAACCTCGATTGGTAGTACCTTTCATAGGACGAGTAGTCAACTTATCGCAATCTTTTTTAAAGAAGAGTTCTGGACTTATAGAAATGATAGAAACATCATCGTGCTGAATAAAGGCATTGTAATGGGCATTTTGCTCAACAACCAATCGGTTATAGATGGCAAAGGGATCAGCTGTCAGGTTCTGTTGAAGTTGAACAGTATAATTGACCTGATAAGTATCACCTTGTCGAATATGGTGGTGTATATGCTCAATAGCAGCCTTGTATTCCTCAGCAGAAGTTAGCTCTTGCCAAGATTTTGGTAAGGTAATAGGGTCATAAGTAAGTGGAATAGGCTCTGTTTGAACAGTTTCATGAACAGTGAAGTAGAGGAGATACTCAGACATTAATGGACCATCAATAACCTGAAATTTTGTCTCGAAGGCAGGGGCTGCTTCATAGGAAACATAACCTACTGCATAATAACCTTCATTTTGATAGGCTTCGAGTTCATCTAAAAGGGGTTTGACTTCCTTAATGTCCTTTGTTTTTAGTTCTTTAATGGCGTCTGTAAAGATTTGTCTGACACCAAGTTCTTTAAAATCAATAACAGTTTTCTTATGCATACATAGAGTATAACATAAGAAGTTTCCCTCTGGTTCTTTTTCATGTTTTAATTATCTTTCTCAAAATTTTAACCAAAAATGAACTTTTCAGATAGTTTTACATATGTTATAATGATAGGGACTAAAAGAAGATTTTAGAGGGAAATATGACTGAAAAAAATAACTTTGAGAAAGGCAACAGCAACCTTTCAAACAATAAAATGAAAAAAGGCACTTCTAAGAATTCATGGAAGCACCAGATGTACGAGCTAGAAATAGCTATTGCTAAAGAGTCAAGTAACAAAAAAAGAAATGAACTCATTAAACTTCATAATGGCTATATGAGTGAGTATGATAGCTTAAAGAAACAAATCATATGGTTAGCCGTTTTGGGAATTTGTTTCTTATTAGTATTGGCAATTTTTGGTTATTTTATTTGGAATAGTTACAATAGTGAGAATATGTCTTATACATCATCTTGGCTTCAAGAGAGGGTACTGAGCACTTATAGAGCTTAGTGTTCTGATCCTAGTAAATAATAGAGTCTCTAGACAAAAGTCTAGGGATTTTTTGATATAAAAAGGGATTTAGTAAGTCAATATATAGTTATTAGCTATAACGATATCTAAGCAAAAGGAGATAACAGAAGTCGGTAACCCTTTATTTTATAGGGTATAGTCTAAAACTATATATAGAGAAAACTAATAGCAATTATACAGCTACCCATTTCTTTGGTAAGATAAGTTCAACAACAAAGAGGAGGACACAAGATGTCAACTACTATCATTGGTTTCCCACGTTTGGGTGAATTCCGCGAATTAAAATTTACAACAGAAAAATACTTTAGAAATGAAATTACTGCAGATGAACTTTTAGCAGCAGCCAAAGACTTGCGTGCAAAACACTGGAATATTGTTAAAGAGAAGGGAATCACTGAAATTCCTTCAAATGATTTTTCACATTACGATAACTTCCTTGATGCAGCTTTCCTTTTCAACGTCGTACCTGAATCTGTTCAAAACTTGGATTTGACAGATCTTGAACGTTACTTTGCTTTGGCGCGTGGTTACCAAGGTGAAAAAGGGGATGTTCGTGCCCTTCCTATGAAAAAATGGTTTAATACTAACTACCACTACATCGTTCCTAAATTTGAAAAAACAACAGAAGTTAAACTTGCTGGTCACAAGATTTTTGATGAGTACCAAGAAGCAAAAGAATTGGGTCTTAATACACGTCCAGTTGTGGTTGGACCATTCACTTTCCTTCAATTGTCTGACTTTGAAGATGGTGTAAAAGCTGAAGACTTCGTAGATAGCTTTGTTTCTGCATACCAAGATGTTTTTGCAAAATTGGCAGAGCTTGGTGCTACTCGTATTCAACTCGATGAGCCAGCTCTTGTTAAAGATTTGACATCTGAAGAAAAAGCTCTCTTCTTGAACCTCTACAACAAGCTCTTGGCTGATAAGAAAGGCCTTGAAGTTTTGATTCAAACTTACTTTGGTGATGTTCGTGATGTCTACAATGACCTTGTGAACTTGCCAGTTGATGGTATTGGTCTTGACTTTGTTGAAGGTAAGAAAACACTTGAATTGGTTAAAGGTGGTTTCCCAGCTGATAAGATTCTATATGCCGGTATCGTCAATGGTAAAAACATCTGGCGTAATAACTACGAGAAAAGCCTTGCAATTCTTGAACAAGTTCCAGCTGAAAATGTTGTTTTGACAACCTCTTGCTCACTTCTCCACGTACCATTTACAACTGCTAATGAAGATTTTGAACCAGCTATTTTGGACCACTTCGCCTTTGCGGTTGAAAAATTGGGTGAATTGCGTGACTTGGATGCCATCCGCAATGGTCAAGGTGCAGAAGCCCTTGCTGCTAACAAAGAACTCTTTGCGACTGAGCGTGTTGGTGAAAATGCTGAGCTTCGTGCTCGTATTGCAGGTTTGACTGAAGCTGATTACACTCGTTTGCCAGCGTTTGCAGAACGTGAAGAGATTCAAAAGGATGCTTTCAAACTTCCATTGCTTCCAACAACAACTATCGGTTCATTCCCTCAAACTAAGGAAGTTCGTGCTAAACGTTTGGCTTTCCGTAAGAATGAATTGTCACAAGAAGAATACGATGCTTTCCTTGCTGAAATCACTGATGAATGGATTAAATGGCAAGAAGAAGTTGGATTTGACGTTCTTGTTCATGGTGAGTTTGAACGTAATGACATGGTTGAGTACTTCGGTCAGAACTTGTCAGGTTACCTCTTCTCTAAAAATGGTTGGGTTCAATCATACGGTATGCGTGGGGTTAAACCACCAATCATTTGGGGTGATGTCACTCGTCTAAACCCAATCACTGTTAAATGGTCTAGCTACGCACAAAGCCGTACAGATAAACCTGTTAAAGGTATGTTGACTGGACCTGTTACTATCCTTAACTGGTCATTCCCACGTGAGGACATCTCTATCAAGGATTCAACTCTTCAAATTGCTCTTGCAATCAAAGATGAAGTACTTGACCTTGAAGCTGCAGGCGTGAAAATTATCCAAATTGACGAAGCTGCTCTTCGCGAAAAATTGCCGCTCCGTCGTAGTGACTGGTATGAAGACTACCTCGACTGGGCAATTCCAGCCTTCCGTTTGGTACACTCAACTGTAGCACCAGACACACAAATCCACACTCACATGTGTTACTCAGAATTTACAGATATCATCCCAGCTATCGATAACTTAGATGCTGACGTTATCTCATTTGAAGCTAGCCGTTCAAATCTTGAAATCTTGGATGAACTTAAAGCTCAAAACTTCCAAACAGAAGTTGGACCTGGGGTTTACGATATCCACTCACCACGTGTCCCACAAGACGGTGAAATTGACCACACTATCGAAGCAATCTTGGCAAAAGTACCAAGCGGTAAAGTATGGATCAACCCTGACTGTGGTTTGAAGACTCGCGGAATCAAAGAAACTAAAGAAAGCTTGATTAAGCTTGTAGAAGCTGCAAAAGCAGCTCGCGAAAACTTGTAAGCGGAAGTTATCATATGTTGAAGACCTTCTTCCTTAAGTGTAGAAGGTTTTCAATAGCGAATAATGTTCTAAAGATTTTTGCAAGCAGGCTATGATTAACAATTGTTTAACTGTACTCATGAAGTCAGTAGGCACTTAAAACAGCTTTCGTCTTAACAAAAATCTAAAAAGAAGAAGGTATAAAATATGACAAGCCAAACACCATCACTCTCTTTTGAAGTCTTTCCACCTAACCCAGCAGTAGGTAACGAAAAAATCCTACGTGCCCTTGAGGATATGCAAGGATTGGCTCCACACTTTATCAGTGTTACAGCTAGTAATAACAAATATAATATCAAAGAGACGACGGTTCCTTTGGCGGATCATATTCAAAATGACCTAGCTATCCCAACGATTGCCCACCTTCCAGCTATCTATTTGAGTAAAGAAAAGGTTGCTGATACCTTACGTGACTTGGATGCCGTTGGAGTACACCGTATCTTAGCCCTACGTGGCGATATCATTCCTGGTGTGGAACCTCTTAAAGACTTTAAATATGCCACTGATTTGATTGAATTTATCAAGGAAGAAGCTCCTCAATTTGATATCATCGGTGCCTGCTATCCTGAAGGGCATCCAGATTCGCCAAATCAAATCTCTGATATCCAAAACCTTAAGAAAAAGGTTGATGCAGGTTGTTCTGGTCTTTTAACCCAACTCTTCTTTGACAATGAACGTTTCTATGATTTTCAAGATAAATGTACCTTGGCTGGAATTGATGTACCAATTCATGCAGGAATTATGCCTATCTTGAATCGTAACCAAGCTCTACGTTTGCTTAAGACTTGTGAGAATATTCATTTGCCACGTAAGTTCCGTGCCATTTTGGATAAGTATGAGCATGATCCTGAGTCACTTAGAGCAGCCGGTCTTGCTTATGCGATTGACCAGATTGTCGACCTTGTTACTCAAGATGTTGCAGGCGTTCACCTCTACACCATGAATAATGCAGAAACTGCTCGTCATATTCACGAAGCGACTCATTCCTTATTTAAGCATCATTCACAAGTTAGTGCTCTATAATTGAATCATAAAATTACCACCTATAGTTTAATCTATAGGTGGTTTATTGGTTCTAGTAGCAAAAAAGATAGCTTGCTTCCGTAATCCAAGTTTTGTCGGTATAAAAAAGACTTAGAGCTTAGCTCTAAGTCTTAAATATTATTCGCCTACGAAAGCATTGATTTCTGCTTCGATATTCGCAATTTTTTCTTTAGCATCTGCTTCAGATTCACCAACTGTAGCGATGTAGAATTTGATTTTTGGTTCTGTACCTGAAGGACGAACGGCAAACCATGAATCATCAGCCAAGATGTATTTAAGCACGTTACTTGGAGGAGTTGTCAATTTTTCAACGCCGTCAGCAGTAGTAGCTGTTTGTTCCAAGAAGTCTTCTGTCTTAGCAATGTCTGTGTTGTTGAATTGTTTAGGAGCATTGCCACGGAATTTATCCATGATTTTCTTGATTTCAGCAGCTCCGTCAACACCTGAAAGGGTAACAGAGATAGTTTTTTCTGCGAAGTAGCCGTATTGTTTGTAGATTTCTTCGATACCATCTGCCAAAGTCATACCACGTGAGCGGTAGTAAGCTGCGATTTCAGCAACGATAAGAACGGCTTGGATAGCATCTTTGTCACGTACGAATGGTTTGATGAGGTAACCGAAGCTTTCTTCGAAACCAAGCATGTAAGTGTGGTTGTGTTGTGTTTCAAATTCATGAATTTTTTCACCGATAAATTTGAAACCAGTCAAGACGTTAAACATAGTTGCGCCGTAGCTTTCTGCAATCTTAGTTACCAACTCAGTTGATACGATTGATTTACAGAGGGCAGCATTTGCAGGAAGTGTACCGGCTGTTTTGTGAGCTTCAAGAATGTATTTAGCAATGATAGCTCCGATTTGGTTACCAGAAAGGTTGAGGTAAGAACCATCTGGTTGGCGGATTTCAACACCAAGGCGGTCAGCATCTGGGTCAGTTGCAACCAATACATCAGCGTCTACTTTGCGACCAAGTTCTTCAGCAAGAGCAAAGGCAGCTTGGTTTTCAGGGTTTGGAGATTTAACAGTTGAGAAGTCAGCATCTGGAACAGCTTGAGCTTCAACAACTTGAACAGCTTCAAATCCAGCTTGCGCAAGAGCACGACGTGCCAACATTTCACCAGTACCATGAAGTGGAGTGTAGACAATCTTCATGTCACGACCGTATTCATTGATTAAGTCTTGGTTGATGTTAACGCCTTTAACTTCTTTCAAGTATTCAGCGTCGACGTTTTCACCGATAACTTCAATCAAGCCGCTAGCTTTGCTTTCTTCAAGGTCAGCCAATTGCACAGTGAAAGGATTTTCGATAGCGCGGATGTAATCTGTCAAAGCATCGGCATCTGCAGGTGGCATTTGTCCACCGTCTTCACCATAAACCTTGTATCCATTAAACGGAGCAGGGTTGTGGCTAGCTGTTACCATGATACCAGCAAATGTGTGGAGATGACGAACAGCAAATGACAATTCAGGTGTTGGACGTAGGCTTTCAAATACATAAGATTTGATACCATGAGCAGCCAAAACTTGAGCAGATTCAAAAGCAAACTCAGGAGAGAAGTGACGGCTATCGTAAGCAATAGCAACACCACGTTTTTTAGCTTCTTCCCCTTTTGAGTCAATCAATTGGGCCAAACCTTCAGTTGCTTGGCGAACAACGTAAATGTTAATGCGGTTAGTACCAGCACCAATCAATCCACGCATACCAGCTGTACCGAATTCAAGGTTGGTATAGAAGGCATCTTCTTTCGTTTTTTCATCCATTGCGACCAACTCATCACGAAGGTAAGCAGGCAATTCAGCGAAGTCGAGCCATTTTTGATAATTTTCAGTGTAAGACATAGCAATCTCCTTTATATTTTTAAACGCTTACATTATACCATAATTAAAGAAAAAAAACATGGTAATTACCATGTTTTTTCTTTATTTTATGTGACTTTAAGTCCGTTTCGCTCCGAAGGTGCGAAACAAATAAACCACCCGCTATGCGGGTGCGCATCGAAGGTTATACCGTCATAACAAAAAAACTCCAAACGAGTTACAATATA
>NZ_JACLQM010000015.1:29685-42471 GCF_016648655.1 Streptococcus sp. 17.1 | reverse complement strand
AACCTCAGAATAGTTACTGTCTTATCTCTTTTTTTACTTAAAGCCTTGATAGACTTGACAAATGGTAGAAAAGAGCCGTTATTCTCAAATGAGACAACTCCTTTTAGTTTTTATAACCTCAGCTTCTCGGTCTCTTACCTACTTTTAATAGAAAGACTACGAAGGACGATTCTTAAAGTAGTCAGATTGTGCAATATCGAAAGATTAGATGGGCTTAACCAATTTAACAACCCAAATCCAATTAAACTTCCATTTATTACAACTGTTTCTTGAATATTTCTTTGAATTAATTTCTGCAACGATTCAGATAAAGAATTCAATTCCTCGAAGAAATCTAAACGATTATCTAATAATAAAATATCACTCATCTGCTTAGAAATATCAGCACTTTCATTCATCACAACCCCAATATCTGCAAGCGTCAAGGCAGCAGAGTCGTTTAACCCGTCTCCAACCATCAAAATAGTTCGGCCAGCTTTCTGTAATTCCTGAACCAACTGAAACTTACCATCTGGTTTTAAATCAGTATAAACGTTGTCAAATGGCAGATCTTTAACCAACTCTTCTGTTCTAGCCAACGTATCACCAGTTGCCAGAATCAGTTTTTTCCCTTGGCGCTTTAGCTTTTTCAATGCAACTTTCGCCTCGCTTCTCAAGGGAGTGTGGATACAAAACATCCCAATTAATTCTTTCTTATAAGCCAAAAACAATAAATTGTAATGAGTCTTATATTGCTCAATCAAGGCCAGCTGCTCAGAACTAATTCTTACCTGTTCGTCTTGCATTAGTACATAATTTCCAATGACAACCGATTGACCATCAATTTGCGATTTAATCCCTTTGCTTGCAACATACTGAAGCTTGCCATGCATTTCTTCGTGTTCAATGCCTTCAATTTCAGCTTGTTTAACAATTGCATTGGCAATAGGATGATAGATATGTTCCTCCAAACATGCACTTATTCTTAAAATATCTTTCTCAGTATAATCTCCGAAAGGAAGAACCTTTTCAACCAAAGGATAACTCGTCGTGATGGTACCCGTTTTATCAAACAAGAAAGTATCCACTTCCAGATATTTTTCTAATACATCACCATCTTTAATAACCATTTCTCGATTTAGACCTTCCTTTATGGCCGTAAGGTAGGCTACAGGTGTGGATATTTTTAGAGCACATGAAAAATCCACCAATAAAAAGGAAATGGCTTTTGAAAACGAACCTGTTAACAGATAAGTCAAACCAGCACCTAAGAAGTTATATTTTACAACCTTGTCTGCCATCCTAATAAAATGACGTTGTTTTGTCTTCTTACTCTCTTCAGATTTTTTCATCAGATTGATGAGTTGCAAAATACGACTGTTTATCTGATTATCAGTCACACGAATTCTTAACTCTCCTGTTTCCAAAACAGTATTCGCACATACAGAATCTCCCTCTTTCTTTTCAACAGGGAAGCTCTCTCCAGTCAAGGAACTCTCATTGACCATGCCTAATCCTGAAACCACTTGGCCGTCAAACAAGATTTCATTACCTTGGGAGACAACTAATACATCACCTACTTGAACATCAGAACTCTTGATGCTGATGACCATGTCTCCCCGCACTAAGAAAACATCACTTTCTTTAGCAAGAAGGCTTTGTTCCAAATCTGTTGCTGTTTTTTTTAAAGACCACTGATCCAGATGATTACCCAAATCAAGCATAAACATGATGTTGCTAGCTGTCTTGGATTGGTTCATAAACAAGGACAACAAAATGGCCGAACAGTCCAAGACCTCCATGGTTAGTTCCTTGCGCGCTAAAGTTTGATAGGCTTCTTTGACATAACCCAAAGCCTGATAACAAGTCCAAATATAACGAATAGGGTAGGGTACAAAACTTCGAAACAGCAAACGCTTAATCGCTGCACCCGATACAATTGAATAAGCACTCTCTTCTCTACGAATGGGAAGAGTCATCAAGTCCGAAACTTTCCCCTTGTCAATTTTTTTTAAAAAGGCCTCTGCATTTTCTAATACAGAGAAGCCTTCTTTCATACGTAGAGTAAAGTGCTGCTGATCCATATAAAACTGAATAGAGTCGATCCCTTTTTCATCTTTAGCCAAGGAACGAAGATAATCTTGAATATCCAAGGTCAGTGAAAACGAGGACGATAATCGGATATGTTGATATCCTCTGTGTAGCACTTTAAAAGACATATTATTCACCTGTCAGGCTATCTAATTGTTCTTCTTTCTTTTCCTGTTCGTATAAATATTTAGCGTCTTGTAAAACATCATCACCGTGTTGTTTTACAACAGAAACAGATGCATCCAGTCCATCTTTCAATTTGTAAGCTTTAGCCAAGGCCTTAGAATAGCCTTTCTTAGCTTCTTTACTTGCTAAGACTTTCAAGCCAAGCGTCCCAAATGCTACCCCTCCTAAGAAGAGAGATGATTTTTTCGCAACTTTTGCGACGTTTAATACTTCTTTTAACATGTTTATTTCCTCCTTGTAACTATTGTAGCGAAAAATGACAGCAAAAGCAATTGCTGATATCTGATATATAGATAAAATTCTCTATACTGATATTTAATTATATTATGATGAAAACAATATACTTTATTTTTTGATACTGTAAATAATTATGTGTAAACACTTAAGTAGAGTTACGGAGTGTTAATTAAATAAGCTTTCAAGTGTATCAGAACATTGACCAAACCCTTTATGGATTCGTTGACTTTGCTTGAAATTATAATCTTCAAACAACGTAACTAAGTAACGTTCCAGAGCCTCCTCATTAGGAAAAAGAACCTTCTTTTTCGTTTGATGTTTGATTTCTTTGTTAAGAGACTCAATGAGGTTTGTCGAATACATGCTGTGCCAAATCTGGTAGGGAAACTGATAAAAAGTTAAAAGATTATCCGTCTTCTCCAGACTTTCCATGACTTTCCTATACTTTGGTTTCCATTCGGCGAGAAAGTCCTCTAAAGCTTGTCCTGCCATTTCTAAATTTTCAGCACGATAAATCATTATAAATTGCCCCAGAATAACCGCTCTATCTGCTCGTTTCACTTTACTAGCTAGATTTCGACTAATATGAATTAAGCAACATTGTTGTTTAGCTAATGGGTGAGCCTGACTGATAATCTGCTCAAGCCCCTTAAAGCCATCTGTAACTACAAGAGAAATCTGTTGGATTCCTTGGTTTTGAAGCTTGTCTAACAGGGTGGACCAAGAAGCATTGTTTTCTTGAGGCAACTGTGCATAGCATATCTCTATGCGACTAAAGTCGCTAGAGCTATCCTAATTGCGCACCGTCAGTTCTCATAGAAAAAAACACCTTGCAAGATGCAAAGTGTTTTCGTTTGTATTCTGCTGTCCAGCAACGAATTAACGTTTAGAGAACTGGCTAGCTTTACGAGCCTTTTTCAAGCCTGTTTTCTAGTATTTTTATATCTATTGGCAGATTATCCGACTTATCCCCATCAACATCTGACTCTAACTCAACCTCTGAAGAAATCCTAATATTGCGTACTTTGATATATTCGATATTATTGTTACCTACTAGATCCCCTTTTTAATAAATCTGGGATAGCCGATAATTTAGAAATGATGGATGAATCCTTTAAAATCAAGATATTTCCATATTCATCTGTATTTTCATCAAATAGTTTTTTGTCTGCATAGTAATTGGATAGAAGAACTAAGACCTGAGTAGCTTCACCTTCATAATTGCCATTTTTGCTTTCAAAAGGTAATAATTGCTTGTTCATAGCTTGGCGAATCAGTTGCACCAGCCAAATTAATTGTCTTGACCGACGAATAAAGCGACTTCTTTCAAGGATTCGACCATAAGGAAACAGTTGGCAGATTCTATAAAAGTGTCGATGTGATTCGGCACGCTCATCAGACTCGCTACACAGAGCTGGTACATAATATCTGCTATAATTTTCTGGAAGATTTGGTCAAGCGGTCTTTTAGCCGTGTGACAGGCATACAGGAAAAACACTATTTATTTACTTTTTGCACGGGAGGCTTTAAGATGTTGCTGGACGCCTTTCTTGATAATCACTCAGAGTCGCCAGAGTGTCTGGGCTGGGATATGGCAAAGATATACCGCTGCCTGAAACTGTTCTTTGACGCTGATAAACGCGACATATCAATTAAAATGTCGCACTAAAATGATTGAAAAGTGATTGAAACTGTATTATAATGAACGTATATATTTAGAAAAGAGGTACTAACTATGGAAAACCTAGTAGTTTCAGTCTTTAACACTGAAAGCGAAGCTTATCAGTCCTTTGCGGATTTGAAGGCTTTCCGCCAAACTCAGACGACCAAGGTTGCTCAAATCGCCTTGGTCAAAAATGAAAACGGTCACATCGTTGAAAAAGAACGCTATGACTTTGAAGATTCAACGACGGATGCAACCCTAGAAGGTGGCTTGCTCGGTGCAGTTATCGGGCTTTTGGGTGGTCCTATCGGCGTCTTGTTTGGTTATGGTATTGGCAGCCTCTATGGTTTGGCTGCTGGTGATACCGTTGATACGGCAGAAGCTGGCTTGATTGACGTTGTGTCTCAAAAATTGATCGACGGCGAAACAGCCGTTGTCGCCTTGGTGCAAGAAAACAACGAAGCAGTCATCGATGCTTACTTCACCAAGTACGACACCCAAATCGTGCGTTGGGATGTAGCAACCGTCGTAGCCGAAATCGAAGCAGCTCTGCAAGTCCAAGAAGACCTCTACAACCAGGCACGTGCACAAATGAAGGCTGAACGTAAAGCCGAACGCAAGGCTAAACTTGAAGAATTCAAGGCAAATGTCAAAGCAAAATTTGACAAATTGAAAGCCTAACGTCTAAGCGTCTCATAAATTTAAATGTGACTGAGACGCCATTTAAAATTTATGTGCGTCGGATTCTCACAGTTAAATAATTGCGTTGACAAAGCCGTTACAGCCGTTCTTCCATTCTTTGAAAAGAATGTTTAATAGACAAGAAATCTGGACTAGTATTGGTCTGGATTTTTTTGTGAATATAGAGGTCATAGCTTTTTGACTATGCTTCGTTATAATTAGAAAAATTTTAAGTTTTATCAAGATGAAATCAGTCAGACGAAGACATCCCGAATTAGCACCAGCATCACCACACAAACTAAGACATACTGGTGCTACTCTTGCTAAACAAGCAGGTGTTTCTCTTGAAGCCTTCTCAGAAGCTCTTACTCATAGTGATAAAGAGATTACAAAAACTTACGTTAATATCAAAGATAAAGTCAATCAGACTGTAGGTGATATTGCTTTTCGTAGTTTAAAAAATTGATGGGGTGAATATGGGGTGAATTTTGGGGTGAACTTTGATTTTTTGAAACAAAAAAGACATCCAAGAAATAATTCTTGAATGTCTGTAAACGTTGATATAATCGTATTGATTAACGTTTTGAGAATTGTGATGCTTTACGAGCTTTCTTAAGACCTGGTTTGAACAACTTTTGCTTGAATAAATTTCAAAAGCCTTTAATATCAATTATTTCCACGATTTTCTGAAAGCACACTTTCAATCAATTTCAACTAATTTCGTCGGAATGGTGTGAATTTTACCCTAAAAAGCATTGAATTGAGCTATTAAATACTAAAAATTCACACCACTATTGTATTCTAATAATTTATAGATTTTTTGCTTTCAGGATAATCTTATCCAAGGCCTTTTGTCGCTTCTGATCAGAAATTGTTTCAACACCAGCAATTCGACTGATGGTGACTGGTGAAATACCACAGGCTTTTAAAATCTGATTTTTAAGGACCTTACCATAGTCTTGAGAAAATAGTGTAATAAAAGATGGCGTATTGTGGGTAGTAATAATCCATGCCTTACCTTTTAAATGGCCTTTTAAGCCAGTCTTAGTGTTGTGATAAGCAAATCCAGCGACAAAGACACAATCCATAAAACCCTTGAGCATCGCTGGCATCCCTGACCACCAAATAGGAAAGATGAAAATAAATTGGTCTGCCCAAGTCACCAAATCACGGTATTTAGCAGTTTTAGGATTAGAGACTAAATCACGTCTTCGATGTTTCTCATCAAAACGCAAAGTGGGATCAAATCCTTCAGCATAAAGGTCAAGTACTTGAAGTTTATGGGACTTATCAATGTTTTCTCGTACTTGTTTAAGGATGAATGAGTTGAAACTTTGTGGGTTAGGATGGGCCGTGATAATTAATATATTCATGCGTTTTCTCCTTTAATGTAAATATCAAGCATCTCTCCGAGTAATAATCGAAGAGATGCTTGTGAAAAATTCGTTCCGATAGAACTTTTTTGATAGAATAGCCAAGCCTGAGATAAAACTACAAAAGTGAAAGAGAGTATCAGCTTCACTATTATGGAAGCCTTTCTCCTCTCTTAGTGCTAGAACAACACGTTTAAAAGAATCAAAACCAAGTAAGTCTTTTTCTACTAAAATAGTATCTCCAGAAAGCTCCATGTATTTAAAGGGCGATTTAATAAAAAGAGCTTTCAAAGACATAAGGATTCTTCTGTGTAGCTAAAACAAAGTTAAATCCCATTTGACTCAATTCATCTCTCGCTGATGTGAATGACGTGATGCCAACGAAAATCTCATTGGCCCAAAAATCAGAAAGACGTGATAGGACAATTCTGAGATACCATCTTTACTGCCAAAGTGTTTATAGGGAGCACCGTGTGTAATACGACTTTTTTGTAAGACGGTCCTTAGTGATAGATTATCTATGCCATGTTGGCAGATTTGTTCTATTCCTGCTTGAATCAAATTTCCTTTGAGCTGTGCTGTATTTCGTTTCACATAATCTCCTAAATAAGGGGGATTAATTTAATAATATTGGAGTTTTTACCAAATCACTTTTTCTTATATAAATAGGAATAAATAACAATAGTTGTCCTATCAAATACCATATTCCTGCTTAATTCCAAGAGTATATGATTTAATCATGCCTTGAATATAATTTCTTAAAATTATATTTTTATTCTCACTATCAATACTACCAGCAATAATAGATAAACCACTAATATAGGACCAAAGATTAACAATGTGCCTATTGTGGTCCTGCTTAATCCCATTATTATTGAAATAATGAATTACAACTTCTTTAAATAGATTGAAGCTATTGTTTTCATCATTATAATCAATCTGGATATCTGTTCCTAATTGTACATGACGTTCAAACTTGCTATAAAATAAAAACTCAAAATAGTGAGGATAGTCCTGAGAAAATTGTAAAAATCTCACTCCCATATTTATCAAATCTTCTTCAGCATCTTCATAAGAGTGATGACATTCTTTCTTTAAAAAATTATAAAAAATATGCGACACTTCAATAAGTAGTTTATCCATCAAATCACTCTTTCCATCAAAATGCCTATAAATAGATGGAGTACTTACATGACAAGCCTTTGAAATATCTTTTAGTTCAACAGATTGGAATCCTTTATCATATATAATTTTTAGACCTTGCTTAATAATTTCATTTTTTAAATCACCATGATGAAATTTATTTTTTTCATTCATTTTTTCTCTCCCTTAATTGATAACCAGATAATAGAATAAATAGCACTATAACAAACAACAGTAAATAAATTATCTCATAATTTTTTAATACGTGATTGAAAATTTTTACATGAATCCCCATATCTAGTTTAAGTTGCTCAACAGTAGACGAACTATCACCTTTCGTAATAGCCTTCAAAGGTTCTTTGGTTAAAAGACTACGAATCTGTGCTACACCATAAGTCGGTGGGAAAAATTTCATAATATATTGAACATAACTAGGCAGTGCTCCTATAGGTAAATAGATTCCTGCTAAAAATCCTGTTAGCGTTCCTAATATAGTTGAAACCGAACTAAAAGCAGTTACAGATTTAACAAAATTCACTACAAAGAATGTAAAACTGGTTGCCGATAAACTATTTAGAGTAATATAAATAAGAAGTAGTGGAATAGTGGAAACCGTAATTATTTGATAACCTAACATCCCCATTACTAGAGTCCAAATCAATAACACAACAAGTGTAATCACAAGACTCATCAGCCAAGCAGCTATAATATAACTGAATACAATTACTAATTTCTTAACTGGGCTAACAGCAAAACTGGTATATATTCCTGTTTCATAGTCTTTAACTTTAACACCAAATACTCCTAAAGAAATAGTAACTGAACTAACGATAATAATTCCAGATAGCACCCAAGTATTAACAAACAAGAAATTCCCAGAATTAGTTCCAATAGACTGATCGATGGTATTTTCTAGATAATTTCCTAAAAATAATAGATATAATCCTATTGTAACGAAAATAGCAACAAGAGAGGAAATTAATGTTCCCTTATCTCGGATATAAATCTTTAAATGTCTTTTAATCATTACACACTATCCCCCGTTTGTTTTAAAATATTGATAAATGCATCATCTAAATTTCCTTTAAAGTACTCAAACGAATCTATCAACGAATCATATTTCAATATTTCCCTTACGTTACCAATGCTTGGATCCTCAATAATTAAATGATCGTCGGATATTTTGTAAGACAATGGTACAT
Source organism: Streptococcus sp. 17.1 (assembly GCF_016648655.1). Lineage (NCBI taxonomy): Bacteria > Bacillati > Bacillota > Bacilli > Lactobacillales > Streptococcaceae > Streptococcus > Streptococcus sp. 17.1. The sequence continues at coordinate 33,916 of NZ_JACLQM010000015.1, read as the reverse complement.
TTTTGACACTAGTTATTAATTGCTCCATTGTTTCTTTATAAGGATATAAAAATAATCGGTCACAAGAATACTTTTTCTGAAGAGCAATAGCCGTTCCTGTTGCAACAATTCTACCTTGATTAATAACTGTGATTAAATCAGAATTTCTCGCTTCTTCAAGATAATGGGTCGTTAAAAAGATAGTCATTCCAAAATTATTTTTCAATGTCCCAATAATCTCCCAGACAGTTTTCCTTGACTCAGGGTCCAAACCAGTCGTTGGCTCATCAAGCAATAAAATTTTAGGTTCATGAAATATTGCTCGAGCTATTTCAACTCGCCTTTTTTGCCCACCTGACAAAGTATGAAAAGGTTGATTCAAATAGTTTTTAAAATCTAATTGATTAGCTACTTCTTCTAAGCGATTTTCAAACTCATTACCTATGATTCCATATAAACTAGCTCTAAATCTCAAGTTTTCCGAAACCGTCAGTAAATTATCCAAAACATTATGTTGGTAGACTACCCCAATTTTTTTTCTAATGTCTTGACTATGTTTTCTGACATCTAATCCATCAATAAAAACTTCTCCACTAGAGGATTTTAATACTGTACAAATAATGTTGATTGTTGTTGATTTACCGGCTCCATTGGGTCCCAAAAAGGAAAATAGACTACCTTCTTCTACATCAAAACTGAGGTTATCAACAACTGTCCTTTGTTGATAAGTCTTCTTTAAATTTTTTACTGATATAATTGATGTCATTATCTATACCTCCTCGTATCTTCGCACTACAAATGCAATATCCATCTAAAAAATCAACATTTAAACTTAGAGGTTCTCTATAAACACAAGCCCCTAGTTTATTTGAATGAATAACTACTTCTAATTCATTTAAATTTTTAAATAATATCTCTATTTTTTTAGGATTACCAGATAAGCCTATTGAAAAAAGCTTCCCCACTGATTCTTTTATACACCACAACATGGTACAACTACATTCAAATGTAGTTTGTTTAAAAATTTTTGATATAGATTCTAATTCTTTCGAAGTAAAGCAATATTCTAAAAATTCACTTGAGATATTTTTAAATATTTTTTCAATATCTATACCAATGCTTCCACCTTCCTGTTTTTCATACACTTCTACTGCTACTAATGGGGATGAATAGGACATACTTACACTCATACTAGTAACTTTGTTTTTAAAAAAAAGAACAGGTTGGCCTATATCTCCCATATTATTAAGAACTTCAAAACAATTTAATTCATCGCTACCAAAATCATTTTTTACAATATTTTTAATCATAAATCTTGATAATATTTTTAAATACTGTTTTTCTAATATACGTATTCTATTTATTTTTTTTAATTCATTTCTTGATAGATAATTTTTAAACAATTTAAAGTCAAAATCAGTATAATCATCGATATTTTGAATATAAATACCTGGATCTTTAAAAAACTTTATTTTAAATTTCAATTTCATAATCAGAAGTTTGTCCAACCTTAGTTAAGTGCATTTGTTCAATAATTAATAATAATTTTGACTCATTAAATACAAAAGCATCATAAATCACCTCGTCACCATTTTCAGCAACTTTTTCAACATAGGCTTTCACCTTTTCACCAATATTAAAACTCTCCAAGGAAATTGTTTTAGAAATAAAGGTTGGAACAACTGTATTACCATTTTGATAAAATTCATTTAATAGCATAAGCCTTCCAACATTATCAATTAAAATTGGATTAATTTTAGAATCAATATTATTGATAAAATTAAATACCTTACTTTCATCAGTTACATTAATATCGCCAATAGATATTTTTTTACTGTTATCCACTCTCACATTACTAATATTTCTAAAGTTAGGTCCAAAAAATATATTATCTGCTCCTTTCAAATAATATTTATCCATATTTAAATGTTTTTTTATCTGGATACTATTATATTTACCCAGCATATCTCTGTACCTTTCAACAGATTCTGTAGTTAATAAATTATTCATTTCAATAATACCCGATGAATGAATAATATTTTTCTGCAAAACTACACCTTTACTGTTTACAAAATCAGAAGAAAGTGTAACTTTCATAACTAATTGATTGTCACTTTTTAATAATATCTCACCAGTTAAAGTCAGTTCTACCTCTCTATCCTCATATACTTTAATAAATTTTTCAAACTCAAATTCAGAAATTTCGGCCACTTTATATTCTTTCATTCCAAAATTATTCAAATATAAATCAGCTAATTCCGCTGCTGCTTCAACATGATAAACACCAGCCAAAACACTTGTACCTTTCACAATATGTTCCTTTAAATGTTCATCATAATCTATTGATAATTTTCTCTTTGCTATAATTTTATTTTCATCTATATATTTGACTGAGTCAATCATAGGATATTCTTCTCGATTACACACCCTGCCATCCTTTGATATCACTTCAGAAAACCCAACTATATCATTGGTATAATCAAGTTGTCCTAACGGCATATTTTTAGTTCCTAAATTATGAAAAAGTAACACTTCATTTGTTCCCTTATAAAGAAATATTTCCTCTAGGAATCGTTGAGTTCCTTCAGAAACCGAGATATAAGAAAGACCTCTTTCATATTTTTGAACTTTTTGAACGTCATCATTAGTTGCCATTCCAACTTCATCCCAAGCTGGCCAGCCAATTACAACACTCTTAGTTTGAGATAAACTGTTAATGTTGTCAGACATTTTCACTAAAAAATCTGCTGCTGCTGAATAATCCACTTGTCCATCCATACCAAATCGTCCACTAATTGAGCCCATATGGATAATAAATTTTACTAATCCGTATTGAATAAAGTATTTATATAATAAAAACGTTGCATTAGCTTTTACTTTTACAACATTGAGAGCTGCATTTTCATTTTTAGCATTAACTTTCCCAAAAGATGGTAAACCGGCTCCATTTATAATTCCACTAATTTGAATATTATTTTCATTTAAATATTTTTTAAGCCGAATTACATCTTTTTCACTAGCAAAATCACATTTTATGTATTCAAAATTGATATTGAGATTTTTTAGTGATTCAATATTTTTAGCTAGTATCCTTGAGTTTCTTAATTTTTCATATTTTAATAAAATATCTAGCGCAGAATATTTTGGATTCAATTTTTTCTGTTGAATCATGAATCGAGATTTATAACTATCAAATTCCACACCTGTCATTTGAATATAATCCTCATCCATAGATGGAATATCAGTACGACCTGTTAGGATTAATTTTGCACCTGTTTTTAAAGCTAATTGTTTGGCACATTCAAAGGTGATTCCTCTTCCCCCACCAGTTGCAAGTACTACATCATTACTGGAAAACGAATATTTTTCCTCAAAAGCTACATTTTCCATTGTTTTCGTAACAATACCCTTTCGAGTTTTATTCTTTATACCAATCTCAATTAAATTACCAATTGAAGAAAATTCCCTCAATAATATATTTGAAATCTCTTCATTAGTTAAGTGATCAGAATCATCAATATCAACAACTTTTGTTTTGAATGGTCGCAATTCTTTTTCAAGTGCTTTTACAAAACCTGTAACTAAGGCCCCCAATGGATTGATTACTTCATTTTGATTATTTTCTACTCCAAAATATTTTCCGATATTTGTAACCCCAAAGTATGCAGAATTAGTATGATTTTTTAAAAATTCATATGAAATCTTAGATGAATAGAATAACCCATTATATAGGCTCAATACTGTGCTTTCCCATTCTTCTGTAGTCATATCACTATTAATTGATACAATATTCGTTAATCCTTGAAGATTAATAATACAATCAACATAGCCTAATTGATTTACTCTCTCTTGAAATACATTTTTAATATCCTCACTATTAGAAAAATCGAATTCTAATGGTGAAATCAAAGCAACCTTATTATTACTTTCAGATAGTCTTTCTAACATTAATTTACTAAGTTCACCATCTTTTGAATCTCCGATTAACAAAATATTCCTATTTTCTAAAGGATATGATGCTTCATCATTTATTGCCATATCAATTGTACTTGCAGAATATCTAGACATTTCATAAAATTCATCAGGCTGAATATTAACAATACTTTTATCTGTAGAGATAGGAATAGATGAGTTGAGCAATGGAACAGTATTAGATTGATTACTCTTAATATAACTTACAATATCAGAAATTGTATGAGGTACACTTTCTTCGCTATCTACGATATCACTAAGTTTAAACTCAGTTCTTACC
>NZ_JACLQM010000015.1:0-29585 GCF_016648655.1 Streptococcus sp. 17.1 | reverse complement strand
TAATAAAACTTTTAACAACTTTACTAATCTCCACCTTACTTAATGGTTCATCTGTTGTCGTATCTGTATTTACTTCTGATTGATCACTTGTGGCATTACTCAAGCCATTAGCGATATAAGTTACAATATCAGAAATTGTATGAGGTACACTTTCTTCGCTATCTACGATATCACTAAGTTTAAACTCAGTTCTTACCTTAGCCATAATTTCCGATTGCTTAACCGAGTCAATACCCAAATCTGCCTCTAAATCGGCTTCATCCTCAAGTAGCTCTTCTGGATAGCCTGTCTTATCAGTAATAAAACTTTTAACAACTTTACTAATCTCCACCTTACTTAATGGTTCATCTGTTGTCGTATCTGTATTTACTTCTACTAAATCATTATTTGGCTCACCATCATGTGATTTTTGCTCCAGTATAAGTGAATTAAATGTTGAATAAGTAGAGCCAGTACCAGTGCTCTCATTAAATTCTTGAACAATTTTCTCCTGCATCTGTTTTGGTAAAGCAAATTCCAAACCATAATCCTCTATTGAGTTCCCTGATTGAATAATTTTATCTATAAGCTCAATTGGATAGCCTGTGAGTTTATTAATTACTTTTGTAACTTTTTTAGTATTCACTTCTGTCTTAATCATATCTAACCTCAATTTTGATTTTTCCAAGGCGACAATATCATTTTCTTTCTTGGAATTCATATTAATACTACAATGTTCTTTATCAGATAAAATCTCATTAATTAAATTTGTCATAATTTGATTAGCACCACACTCTAAGTACAACTTAACATTATAAGTGTTGTATAGAACTTCAATAATTTCTCTGAAATTAAATGGTGTAATAAGCTGTTCACCTAAAATTTCAACCAGATTAGCAATATCTCTATCCTCATATAGACGTGTTAAAATAGTTGAATAAACTGGAATCTTTGGTAAATTAAACTCAATATCTTTAATAACTTTCTCATATTGATGCTTAATTGGCCGTAATAATTTGGAATGAAACGGGTATGGAACTGGTAAAATTTTTGCAACAATGTCAACTTTTTGACAATATTTTTCCAGTCGCAATATTGATTCTTTAGCTCCTGAAACAACTTTTTGAAATTTTGAATTCACAATTGCTAGCTCTAAGTTATTGTGATTTTCAAGATACGTATTAATTAATACTTCGTCTTTATTATTATTTAATTTAAGTGAAAGCATTAACCCTTGAGAAGAAGTGTCTAAATATTCTAAACTTTTCGCTCTACTATACGAAATTTTTATAGCATCTTTAAAACTAATGACACCTGAAGCTAATAAGGCTGATATTTCTCCAAGGCTATGCCCCAACAAAATGTGAGGTTTTACTTTAAATTCTTGAATTGCAATCCTAAAGAACACTTCATTCGCTATGATAATTGCAGGTTGCATAATTTCGGATACAGTATTAATATCTGATGTCATTAAATGTTCTAGAAACGAATCACCAGTAATACCCTTATAATAATTCTCTGCTTCTGCAAGTGTTTCATCAACAATTTTATTTCTACCCCTCAGATCAGATAGCATATTTACGTATTGTGATCCGTGTCCTGGAAAGATTATCGCAGTTTTACCATCATTAGATTTTTTTATATAAATTCCATTGTTTTCTAAGAGATTCACTTGATTAAATCTTATTCTATTTTTCATACTATTCCTCTAATTTATTAAATTATACTTTTTAAAAATATCTTCAATTTTACCTAGAGCAAAATCAATTTCTTCATTACTCAAAGAAGCAGTTATTGTCGCACGTAATCTACTTTCATTATGCGGTACTGATGGAAAAACAGCAGTTGCAATATATACTCCCTCGGACAATAAATCTTTAGTGATTAACATATTAATTTCATCATCACCAACATATATTGGAACAACTGGAGAAGTACTTCCCATAGTATCTAACCCCATCTTTTTAATTCCTCTTCTAAAGCGTAAAGTGTTTTCCCATAATTTATCTCGTCTCCATGTTTCCTGTTGCATAACCTTTAATGCTTCTAGAGTACCAGCAACTGTGGAAGGGGGCATACTGGCATTAAAAATGTACTGATGAGCCTTATGCTTTATATATAGTGCTGTTTTTTTATCCGTTGCAATACAACCACCAACATTAGCTAGAGACTTACTGAAAGTGGTCATTCTCAAATGTATTTTCTCTCCTACTCCTTTTAATTCAGCAACCCCCTGTCCTTTTTCACCAACAAATCCAAAAGAATGAGCTTCATCAACTAGAATACTAGCATTATATTTTTCTGCTAAATCAGTTATCCTCTCTAATGGTGCCATATCTCCTTCCATGGAATAAACACCTTCTACAATAATAAGTTTCTTCTTGAAATTTTTACTATTTTCTAATATATACTCAAGTTTATCCATATCATTATGTTTAAAAATTCTTAGCTGTGCATTTGATAAACTCATTCCATCCACTATACTCATATGATTATATTGGTCAGTAATTATTACTGTATCCTCATCAGCAATTGCTGAAATAGCAGCTAAATTTGCTAAATATCCAGCACTCAAAATTACAGCCGCCTCAGTTCCAAAAAAATCGGCACAAGCTTTCTCTAGCTTTGTATGCAAATCTGTCGTACCATTGTGTAATCTTGCACCACATGTTCCTGTTCCGTATTGAATTAATGCATTCTGAGCTGCCTCAATAATAGCTGGATGAGTAGCTAAATCCAGATAGTTGTTAGATGTCAGCATTACTACTTTTCTATCATCAATTGTAGAAGTCCCCCTTTGAGCAGATGAAAAATTAGGTTCAAACACATAATTTCCAGACTCTTGCCCTTGAATTATTTGCTTTGTCATTTGTTCAATTTCTTTTTCAAATTCTGTATTTTTAATCATTTTATTACTCATTCAACAACACCTTCTTAGCTAATTTTAGTTTCTTTTTTAAATCTTCAACATCATTATATATGATGGATAAGTCAGATTCTTCAAAAGTTAATCCGACTGGGTTATCGCATGACATTGAATTAACATCAATTGTTTTTAATAATTGATATGTTAAATTCAACTTTAAAAGTTTAGACTCTTCAGTATCAACTTTTTCGTCAAATAATTTTTCACAATTATTTTGAAGACGATTTAGTAATTCAAACGCTTCACTAGCTCCTAAATAATCATAACTCTTAGCTTTAATTGAAAATTTGGTGTTAGCACTTTTTGAAAACGTTCCTAAAACAGTATCATCCTCATTAACATCCTCACTTCGTTTAACAACGTAAAAGCAGGCACCCGATTTTATCTCTGTTTCAAAAGATAGAGACTTGCTGTAATTTCGAAATACTTCAACATATTCATCCATTACGTTACCATTAACAGCACCTACGATTATGATGTCGTTTTCTCCATTCTGCAAGCTAAGAATTCCTTGGTTTAAGGCAACTGAAAACGAGTCCATTCCATGATCATAAACAGCATTAGTACCTTGAATATTATGATAATTCGATACTCTACTTGCTACAATATTGTCCATAAAGCCTGGTAAGCTATCTTCCTCAATAGACTCAAATTTACCTTTAAAATTAGACTCAATCTCATTCAATTCTGAATTAGATATAGTAATATTTTCTTTATCTAATATATCTTTTAGGATTTTAGTATATTCCACACTTCTGATTCTAATATCAGAATGGTAAGCATTTGTAAGCCCCATTGTGGAACCTACATATACTCCCACCCTACTCTTATCACTACCATCCAATTTATTACCAATTGCCTCAGTAGCAGCAATTAATGATATTTGTTGAGCATAGTCAATTTTATTCAGAATCTTAGGTGGGATTTTATACTTAATAAACGGAAATTGGAATGGTTGATCATGTTCCGTTTTATTAAGTATATCTTTTAACGTTTTCTTATTTTCATCAAAAACTCCAATTCCAACAATTGAAAAGTCACTATTTCCATTATTACTATGAAAATCAAAAGCTTGTTTATTATGAAAACTTGGAAGATACTCCTCAACAAGAATATTTCCATTGATACCACCAAATCCAAATGCGTTAATTAATGCACGCCTAGGTCCTGAATTTCTCCGTTCCCATGGTGTATTTTTTACATTAACTTCTAGATAATCTTTTACAATATTTTTTGATTTATCTGATAGCTCTGTAAAATTATAGGTTGGTGGATATTGATTATTTTCCATTCCCTTCAACACTTTAATCAAGTTAGCCATTCCAGCAGCAGAAAATGAATGTCCGATTTGTGACTTCAAAGATCCAATTTTTATTTTATGTTTCAGATTTTCTTCAACACATAATTTAACTATTGACTCTAACTCAACATCATCTCCAACTGGAGTACCTGTGGCATGCATTTCTACATAGTCAATATCATTGATAGTTAAGTTTGCTCTGTTTAAAGACTTCTTCATTGCCAAATATTGGCCAGAAGTACTTGGGGCATAGATAGATTGTCCACTACCATCACTGGAGACTCCGCTACCACTTATAATACCAAGTATTTTGTTATTATCTTTAATTGCTTCAGAAATTCTTTTAATAATTATTGTACCTGCTCCTTCACCCGGTGTAAGCCCATCATTCTCTTTGTCCAAAGGCTTCGATTTAGAATGAGACAATCCACCAATTTTAGAAAAGGCTACATTTCCTGTTACACCCATGTTTCCTAAGGCGCCTGTTACTATAGCAAACTTAGAAACTTTATTATGTAATAATTTAATCGCCTCATCTATCGCTATTAAACTTCCTGAACAAGCACCATCAACTACAAAAGAGAGTTGATTAATTCCAAGAAAATCAGTGATATCTGTAACAAGGCTACTAGGAAACATACCATCTATATTTCTATCTTCTAAATCTAATTCTTCATACAGTCTACTACCAAATTTATCTGTTATTTTTTCTAGACTTCCCCTTTGAACTAAAGAACTTTTCTCGACTTCATTTAAATAATTCTTTCCAAATTTATATAACATGTAATCACTTATATCTAAATCGCCGAGCATATTCCCTATAATTAATGATGAATCTCTTAATTCATTTATATTAAGATTAGCTTCATCGATTGCTTGTAAAATAGTGTACAAAACCATTTTTTTAGTTCTATTCAAAGACAATATTTTTCCATCATCTAAATTGAACTTGGAAATATAATCCATTAATGAACCCGTATTATCAAGATATGCACTATTTTTGCAGTAAGTTTTATCAGGAACATTTTCATCTTCATTATAATAATCATTCACATTCCAAACTTCGTTAGTTACTTCTCTAATCCCTTGAACTCCGTTCTTAATGTTTTTCCAAAAGTTTTGTACATTATCTGAATTTGGTGGATATAGAACTCCGTATCCAATGATAGCAATTGGCTCGTACATAATAACTTCCTCCTTAGATAGATCTATTTAATTTAAGGTTAAAAGCAAAAGTTTAAGTTAATCGGATTAACTTGAGTCCAAAAATAAAAGTTAATCGGATTAACTTTTGCTTTCCTATATTTTATCATTACTTAAGAATTTGTCAACAATTTATTAAAAATTACTAATCTTCATTTAAGCTACCATATTTAACTAATTTGGCTCATTACTAGTCAAAATTCTTCTTGTTGCTAAGAATATTTTTTTCTGACTCTATAATTTCAGTAGTGGGTGGATCTCATTCAGATATTGCGGGGCTTTTTGTATGCCCAATTTATAAAATTAAGTTAGATACAAAAAGCCATCTATGTTAGACTCAGATAAACACCACATTTATCCGAAAGGAACTAAAAAAGAAGGGATTAATCAAAATCGTCAAACAAAGGATAACAGAAGAAATGATTTATATAGAGGAATATGCTGGTGCTATTATTACGTCTAAAAACATTGAGTATAGCTCTTTACTTGACAACCCTAATGTTGCAACTGAACTCAAAGATTATACTGGTCTCGGTCTATGGGACAAATACATTCTCCCTCATAGCAATGAATTTCCATTTGAAGAATGTACCGCTGAAACTATTCGAAATTACTTTGAAAAATTGGACTTACTTCCGATTAACAATTATACTGCTGTTGTTATAGAAATGGGCATTTTTCAGTCATTTAAAATGATAAGCAGTCGTGGAGTTAAGTAAGACGACTCAAATAAATCCTATAAAATCAACATTTCTAGGATTTTTGCTTGCTTAAAATATTTTTGTCTGATTAGACGATGTATTATAAATTCTAATTTAAGATTCTATAAATTATTTCAGAATTAGCCCTTTTATAAATCTGTATTTTCAAATCGAATAACATCAAGCTCTTTTTCTGATTGGTCTTTGTAGAGTGCAATCAGATTATCAGTTTTTTTCTGAATGTCCTTTTCATATTTAAGAGTGATAAGCCCTATTTTATCTTCATCAGACATGGTGTTAGTGTTTTCCAGTTCCAATGCTTGATTAAGCTGTTCTGTGGTGTAGGTCTTCTGCTCCACTTCTTTTTGAAATTCTGCATAGTCCAAAAGACTTTGTAAGAGTAATTCTTCCTCCGCTGTGCGAGCATAATGCCAATCGTTGGCTAAACGTTCTAGATGTTCTGCCCACTTTAAATCCCCTTTCTTTTCACCAAGCTCACTATAAGGAAAGAGTTCGTCAACATCTATTTTTAAGGCTTTCGCAATATCTTCTAGGCGCTCCCAACTTGGTTCGGTAGTGCCTTTTTCATAGTTAATAATTGTTTGTTTGGTCACACCCAGAAGTTTTCCCAATTCTTTTTGGGTCATTCCTGCTTTTAACCGGGCAGATTTAATATCAAGCTCCCCCGCTCGTAAGACATTGGCATAGTTATATAAAGCTGGCATTGGATTTCACACTTTCTATTTAGGTAAAATTTGTTTTTACTTTTTAGTTGACTAGTAAAAATATGTTTTGTATAATGAAAATAATCGATAGGTAAAATAATTATTTACCTCTTGATTATATAATATTTTACCTTGAGAGTAAATGGAAGGAGGCTAAAATGACACACTTTTACGATTATCCCCAAACGGTTAAATTGGTTAATGGTTTGAACTCCGTCTCAACCTTAAAGAAATGGCGCTTAAAGATTGAACGCTTAACAGGACATGCCTTTGAAGAAAGCCGAGTACGAACAGGCAAACGTTCTTACAGTAAGGTTACCCTCTTTACTGATAGTGACATTGAGCAGTTGCAACAGGTCGCCCATTTAAAAGGCAGTCTGGGACTAGAGAAAGCCATTCTCAAAGTCTATCCGCTAACCCGTGCCTCACCTGTTCCTTTGACTAAACAAGTACAGGGACTATCTGTTCAAGTGTCTCAACTGAACAATCAGGTTGAGAGACTAACCAGAGATAATCAAGTTCTAACCTTGCGCCAAACCGCACTGGAAAAGCGCATAGAGGTCTTAGAACACCCTAAGAAGCGAACACTCTTTGGCAAGTGAGCACGGTACAGCACCAACGCCGTGGGCGAGTGGTCAACACGGTAGCCCACAAGGCGGTAGGGGCTCGAAACGGGCGAGACTTGCCACTAAAATAAGTGCCCCACTACTAATAGGGGGTACGAACGTACACGAAAGTAGGGCTAACTCCTTGAGACGTCTGGGGTTAAAGCCAATCAGTTGAAGTTTTCGCTGAAATCCCTTGGGAGAGTAGGGTTCAAAGCTAATTCTGCGTACGTTTAGAAAAGATAACTACTTTAAAAAACACAAAGGAGTATACGATGACAAACTTAACACTAACTGACACAACACTTAAACTTGGCGAATTGAACCTTGATAAAAGTCAATTCATGCTTCCTAAAAAAGTAGTGGTACTTTCTGCTCGTATGAGTTATAAGTATCAAGAAGTAAATGGCGAACAAGTCCGAACAGACGAACCATCCAAACTAGTTTGTAGCGTTCAAGATGCGGATAAAATCAAAGTGTTAAAAGAAATGAACATTGCCATTGAGGAACTCAAAGCGATTACGCTTGAAATTCATGACAACCTCGACAAAATCACAAAACTAGCAGAAAATGACGGGTTGCTTGATAAGACCGTTGAACTCGTCAATCCTCAAGTCCGTCTCATGTGGAACATGACTCGTAGTAACTGGTCTGGCGTAAAACTAGTGGCAAACGACCTTAAAATCTTTGGTAATTAAACATGGACAACAGCGTGAGGATTGACTACTTCGCTGTCACTGTTAAAGATGTTCCACCAGAGGAAGTTTTGGAAGAAATACTGCTCATTCCCCAAGATAAGTTTGCGCTTAATGCTTGGGGAATAAACAAGTATCAACGCCATTATGCTTGTTCAGACATCAAGGTTTACTTTAACCAAGTCTTAGATAACATGGGGGTCTATCTGGAACTTAAAGGAAAAGGTTGTCGTCAATATGAGGAATTTATGGCAGGTAACGTTAATAACTGGGTAGCTCTGGTCACACGCCTGTACCGCTATCAGGTCAACTTTACCCGAATAGATATAGCTAATGACATCTACGATAAAGCATTATCCGTTCAAACCCTCTATGCCTATTGTAAACGGGGCTTGTGTATCACGAGAGCACAATATATGGACTATCACGAGCGTTCAATTCTTGAAACGGGCGAACGAGTTGGTGAGACGGTCACCATAGGCGCACGAGGAAGTCAACAATGGTGTGTTTATAACAAACTCATGGAACAAAAAGGAAAAGGTAAAGTCACTGATGAGACCCATTCTTGGGTCAGAGCAGAGCTACGTTGTTGGCAAGGCAAAGCTAATATCATTGCTCAACAAATATACCTTAAAAAACCTTTGACAGCCATTTACTTTGAAGCTATCAACGGACACTACCGCTTTGTCAGACCTAATGACAAGGACACCAATAAGCGCAGAAGACAGCCGGTCAAATGGTGGCTTGATTACCTCCAGACGGAAACCAAAACTCGCTTGAGTATTGAACGTACCAAGCCAACGCTTAGACAGTCAGAACAATGGACGGAAAAACAGGTCTCAAAGACTTTAGCCAAACTCTATGTGGCTAAATATGAGGCAACCACACTTGAAAGAGCAGACCAATTTCTCCAAGACCTCTTAAAGTTGGGATTATCGAAATTTACTAACAGCGATGAAAAGGAGATTGAACAATATGTCCGTGAACACCAGAGCTCCAACACTTGGGGCATACAAAAAGACGACTTGCCGTAAACAAATCGCCTTAGAAATAATAATCGCTAACATTATATCATGAAAGGACAAAAAAGACTATGCAAGTGATTTTACCAGACGAACAAATTCATCAGCTACAACTGTTAATTAGCCAGCTTATAGAAAACGAAATAAAAAATAAATTGGATAGTAACAACATTGAAAGTCCCTTCTTGAACAAACAACAAACTTGTAAGTATCTAGGAATTGCCAATAATACGCTTGATTCTTGGATAAAAAAGGGGTTACCAGTTATTCGAGTTGGAAAAACTGTCCGATTTGATAGAGCCGAACTTAATCACTGGTTACAAAATCAGTAGCATTCTAACCGTGGCCTGATATAATGAAGCCACGGTATTTTTCTAGCTCAATTCAAAAAAGGAGAATACTATGTCAATTACAAAAACTAAAAACGGAACTTATCGCTTACGTATCTATGTCCCAGAAGAAGTCAAATCCTCATTGGGAATTAATAAAAAAGTGATTGAAAAACGTTTCAAATTAAGGAGTGAGGCTAAAAAATACGAACTTGAATTACAAAACAAGATTGATAAAATTTTAAGCGGAGAATCAACCAAATTGGAAACAAATGGCTCAATCCTCTTTTCCGATTTTTATCACAATGTTTGGTGGGAATCCTATAAAGCAGGTCAAACAACATCTACCACAAAACCACCTTCACAAGCTACTATTGACGGTACCGAAATTGTCTTTAGAAAACATATCCTACCCTTGCTTGGTAATTATTCCATTGATTTTCTCAATCAAAATAAACAGGTTATCTTGAACCTTTTGACACAAAAGGCAGAAGAATATGCAAACTTCAAAGTCATTAGAAGTTACGTTAATTCTATTTTTGATTGGGCTGAGGAATTGGAATATATCGAAACTAATCGTCTCTCTAAAACAATTAGCCGTATTAAGGCAACTAAAAAAATTAAACTACAAGAGAGTAAAAATGATGAAGATTTATATCTGTCACAATCAGAACTTCAAGCATGGTTCACCGCTTTTGAAGAAGATTTAGAAAACGACAAGCTCCTATTCAAAGATTATGTGTTATTCTATACAACTTTTTTCTTAGGAGATAGGAAATCCGAAAGTTACGCTTTGCAATGGAAACACATTAACCTAAAGAAACAAGAAATTCAGTTAGTGAAAGCCTTGGACAAGTATAAAAATCCAAAATCAACTAAGGGAAATAAAAGGACAACTTTCCATATTCCTATTGAACTAACTGATTTACTCTGTGCTTGGAAAAAACAACAAAAATTGGAATTGGCAAAATTCAATATTATCCAATCTGATGAACAGTATGTTTTTACTTATATTGATACAAAAGGAAATGTTAATAGTCCCTTACACGCTGATTATCTTAATAATAAGATGAAGTCAGTCGAACGCCGTCATAAGGAACTAACACACGCTACACCTCATAAATTACGTCATACGGGTGCAACTCTTGCCAAACAATTTGGCACATCACTAGAGGACATTTCAGAAGCTCTAACGCATAGCGATACTCTCACAACTAAGACCTATGTCAACACTTCAAATGTCATACCAATGGCTGTTGGTGAAATTGCCTACCGTAACCTTAAAAAGTAATGGTGTGAATTTGGTGTGAAAAGTGGTGTGAATTTTGCCAAAAAAACATCAAAAAACACCCCATGGTGTGAACCATGAAGTGTTGATAAATGCTGTATTGTAGCCGTTTCTTAACGTTTTGAGAACTGGCTAGCTTTACGAGCTTTCTTAAGACCTGGTTTCTTACGTTCAACCATACGTGCATCACGAGTAAGAAGTCCAGCGCGTTTCAATGAATCGCGGAAGTCTGGGTCTACTTGAAGAAGTGCACGAGCGATACCGTGACGGATCGCACCTGATTGACCAGCGTATCCACCACCTACAACGTTAACGTGTACGTCGTATGAACCTTCAGTTGAAGTAACTGCGAAAGGTTGGTTGATAACGAGACGAAGGTCTGCGTGTGGGATGTATTCTTCTACATCTTTTTTGTTAACTGTGATTTTACCAGTACCTGGAACCAAACGTACGCGTGCAACGGCGTTTTTACGGCGTCCTGTACCTGCATATTGTGCTTGTGCCATTATATTAGTGCTCCTTTCCTCTTAGAATTAGATAAGTCCTGAGATATCAAGTACTTCTGGTTGTTGTGCAGCGTGAGTGTGCTCACCGCCAACGAAGACTTTCAATTTCATACCTTGTGCGCGTCCAAGAGTGTTGTGTGGAAGCATACCTTTAACTGATTTTTCAATCAAACGAACAGCATTTTTAGAACGAAGTTCACCTGCTGAGATTTGTTTCAATCCACCTGGATACATTGAGTGAGTGTAGTAGATCTTATCAGTTGCTTTTTTACCAGTCAATTTAACTTTTTCAGCATTGATAACAATTACGAAGTCACCTGTATCAGTGTGTGGTGTGAAAGTTGGTTTGTTTTTTCCGCGAAGTACGCTAGCAACTACTGCAGAAAGACGTCCAAGTGGTACATCAGTTGCGTCAACGACATACCATTTACGTTCAACTTGGCCTGGTTTAGCCATAAATGTTGTTTTGTTCATGATTTCTCCTATATATAGTTCGATTTTTGTTTACGAGTGATGGGTGTTCCTTCCCATCGAAAAGTATTTGGAAGGTTCCGGGGCCTTTCAAATGGGGTAAACAATACCGTTTAACATAATATCAAAAAAACACGTCCAAGGCAAGTCATTTGGAGGTGTTTTTCTTTTATTTTTTGTATTTTTTTAGTCTCTAATTTTATAAGGTGGAAGACTAGAAATCATACCTAATTAACCTCTAAGGGGGTACAAATTAATCCTCAGATTCCCAAAAAAGCTGGTCTAAAGTTTTGTCCAGAGTTTTGCAGATAGCAATACACAGATTTATAGTCGGGTTGTAGTCTCCCTTTTCAATAGCTGAGATAGTCTGACGAGAGACTCCTATAGCATCTGCCAACCCCTGTTGAGTGAGATCCTTTGCTACACGCGCTGACTTCATTTTTAAATTTTTCATTCAAAAATCCTATTCTTCGTCTTCTAGTTCTTCCAAACGGTTCTTCTTGATTCTTTTAATGATAGCCCATCCTTCATAGCATAAAATCAAACTCGATGTCAAAGCTGTTACACTTCCTATAAGATTCTTACCCAATCTAAACGACTGTACTAAAATTAGTAGATATATTAACGATACAAAAGTTCCACCAAGCAACATTACCCAGGAAAATATTAATACTTTCTTCTCAAGTTTTTTGTCTAGCAACCATGGATGCCCATTACGTGATACGCTGTGAACTAATACTAGGCACATAGAACCAAAGAAAGTGATGATTAATAGTGACTGCACTAATTCGACGGAGTGTGTCTTACTAGCAACCATAATCGTTACAAACATACCAAGCATGGCTATCCAATAACCTCTAGCAGAAGATTCTCCGCTGATCAACTGAGCACGTTCATCCATCGTGCTAGCTACTTTTTTCTTTGACTTCTTCATTTTGTTTCCTCCATTTTCTAGATTCATTATAGCATTATTTTACGTTATGTCAAATATATCATTCATTTTGTATATATTATCTTTTTATATTCTATTAATCTATCATTTCAGAAAACAAAAATCAGATAGGAAATCCTATCTGACACTTTTTCTATCTAACTTCTTTACCAATCGTAAAGACGGCCAAGGTATCTGGTCCGACGTGGGTAGAGATGACTGGCCCAAGTGGCATAATGAGAACTTGCTCAATGTCGTCAACTGCTAACAATTGTTCTTTTAGATTCTCCGCAGCTTCAATATCATTGGCATAAGCGACAATTGCTGTGCTATGTTCAATATCCTGAGTAGCTTGTAGGACCATTTCTTTAATGGCTTTTTTACGTCCACGGATTTTAGCCAAAGGAACCAACTTGCCTGAAGCATCTAACCAAAGGAGAGGTTTAATATTAATCAAACTACCAATAATAGCTGAGCTCTTTGAGAGACGTCCCCCACGCATGAGATGGTAGAGATCATCAACTAAGAAATAAGTCCGTAAACGTGGCAGAATGTCCTCAATCATGGCTTTCGTTTCAGATAAGCTCTTACCTTGGTCACGAGCTTCTGCCGCCAAAATAGAGAGATAGCCTTCTCCACCTGCTGCTGCTAGAGTATCTACAATCTCAATGACAGCTTCTGGGTATTCATCCAAAATCATGTCACGCGCCATAACAGCACTTTGATAAGTACCTGAAAGCACTGATGAAAAGGCAATATAAAGAAGGGCATCACCATTTTTGGCGTGACGACGAAAAACCTCTTCAAATTGACCAACATTCACTTGGCTAGTAGTCGGCTGACTGCCTTCCTGCATACGTTCTAAGAGACGGTCACTCGTTAAACGGTTAGGACCAACGGTTTCATAGGCAATATCATCAAGCGTAATGGTCAAACCAACGAGCTCTACCTTATTCTCCTGAGCCCATTTTTCATCTAGATCTGCTGTAGAATCTGTCAAAATGTTAAATGTCATATGTCCCTCTATTCTATTTCATTTAAAAGGTCCTGTAATTTCCCTAATTGTGCATCGTCCCATGGACGTAGTTTTGGTGTCTTTAAGTCAATATGTGCCGACATCTTGTCTAAGTCAGACTTAACAGTATTGACACGCTCTTCCAACTCACGCGCCGAAACACGCAAAGCTCCTTGTGAAAAGATAGCCCACTGTTCATTTAAGTCACTAGTTGCTACTTCAACTAAATTTTGAACAGTATTCATCTCAGCCGCTGCGCGCTCAATATAGCTATCTGCTGTCTCATCTTCCTCAGTAAAAATAACACTGATACGATACTGATCATAACGCTGACGGCTCCCTGGAACAAACTGGGCATCAAACACACAGATAATATCAATATGTTCAAAGTTAGCATAATGATTGAGCTTACGAAGCAATGTTTCACGAGCTTCATCAAGCTGATTGGTCTTAAAGAGTTGACGGGTTTCTTGCCAAAAGGCAATCATATTATAACCATCAACTAGAAGTATTCTTTTTTTCATAGTTACAATCGGTTTCGATAAACTTCATACATGAGAACTGCTGCTGCCACACTGGCATTAAGGCTCTGCACATGACCACTCATGGGTATAGTAATCATCTCATCCACTTGTTTCTTGATGTTAGCAGAGATTCCCTTACCTTCATTACCAATGATAAGGGCAACCTTTCCAGCTGTATTCCATTTATGAGATGGGGTCCCATCCATATCCGTTCCAAACACCCAGAAGCCTGCTTCTTTAAGCTTATCAAGAGTTTGGCTAAGATTAGTCACTCGGGCAATGGGAATATGCTCCACGGCCCCTGTTGATGTCTTGGCAACGACAGGTGTTACCCCCACAGCACGATGCTTAGGAATAATAACTCCTGTCACCTGAGTAGCATCAGCTGTACGTAGGATAGAACCAAAGTTATGAGGGTCGTTAAGTCCATCTAAAATGAGGACTAGAGGATTCTCCTCTTGTTCAGCCTTATCCATAATAACTGAGAGCTCAGAATAAGCGAACTCTGACACACGAAGAACAAAACCTTGATGCACAGCCCCACCTGTCATATCAGACAAGGTTTTCTTAGGTGTCCAAGAGATGGAAACCTTCTTTTCAGCTGCCAAGGCCTTAATGGCATCAACATTTTTCCCTCGAAGATCATCTTGAATATAGAGTTTATTACCAGTATTTGCTTCTAGACTCTCTGTTACGGCGTGCACACCATAAACAATGTCTAGACTTGATTCTTTAGTTGTTTTCATAAGCTAATTCTATCATAAAAAAAGCCCTCTTACGAGGGCAAAGCATGTTAAATAAATGTAATTGCTGCTAGATAAAGCACTAGGAGAACTAGAACAACAGTTGCAGCAGCCAAAGCTTGCTTACCAATTGTATCTGGATCTGAGATTGATTCTGCAATCTTTCTCGCAGCTTGAGTAATGGTTTTACCTGCTGCTTGGAAGATATCAATTGAACCTGTGCTTGTTGAACTATTTCCAGAAATCGCTGAAGACCAACCACTCAAAACCACAGCAATTTGTTCTGCTAATTGCTGTGTTAACGCTCTAGTTGTCTCAGCCAACTCATTAACAGCCGTAGCTTGTATATGATTGGCGGTCTCAGTATAGTTATTTGCACTGGTATTATAAGTAACCGGTACAGTCGTTGTTGTCGTTGATGAATACTGATTCCTACGGTAACTATCAGGTGTCACTGGACGCTCGCCTTCATTGAAGACGCTAAAAGTCTGTGTCAGGTAATGAATATTGTTATTCGTATCAATCAACTCAAAGGTCATTTTATGAATACCAGTCGTTTGTTCTGCCAAATGGTAGGCACTCAAACCAGCATTGACCTCATCCAGAGTTCCTTCAACAAAGTAACTATGATGAATTTGTTTACCATCAAGGACTAGATTAAGCCCCTTAATCTTCTTACCTTCCATCTTGTTAACATCAAAATTGACGTTAAAGATTTCACCACGTGCTAAATAAAGAATGTCTGTATTCCCTGTAACAGCAGGTTGATCTTCAAGAAGCGCTCCAGTACTGTCTCGTTTTGGAACAACGGTGTAAACTTCAGAAGTGATTGGAGTCGCTAAGATTTCTGAGATGAGTCCATCCGTAAAGGTTACCTCTGACGAATAGGTCAAACTCTCACTTTGCAACATAGAAACCACTTCAGAAGTTTCAAAGACCTCAGAAGTTGATGATGAATCTTTCCAACCAATCGTGAGGACAGTTAAGCTATCTTCTGAATTATTATTTAACTGACTCGTTTCTGGAGCCGTAGATGCAAGCGAACTTGCAGTACTTGCAGACTCAGAAGCGACTTCAGAAGTTGCAATAGCTTGGCTAGTAGGAGTCGCACTTACAGATGTCGTATGAGAATCCAGTGAAGAATACTCTGATTTTTCAATAACTGCATGTGTATTTCCAGCAAGTTCGGATGTATATAGTGTGCTTTCACTCTTGTACATTGAAGTCACAGCTTGTGACTCTGCAGTCGCTGTAGCCTCACGAGACTTATCATAAGTAAGCACAATATTTGGTTTAGCTTGTTCAGAATCAGATGTTGGGTTTGCATCTCCTCGTTCAGACGCCGCTACTGATCGATCCTCACCAAAAGCTTGGGCACGAGCCTCTTCTGAATGAGGTGTCGTCGTAGAAACGCTAGTCTCCACGATATCAACTTGAGAATGTACCTCAAGAAGCCCCTCATCTGTCTCACTTGAAGAGACAACCATCAGTGACGTTGAGGTCACTACTGAACTTACTTGACTCGCTGGCTCTGCCTTAGCTCCTACCGATGAAAGATCAGCTTGAGGAGCAACTGGAGTCGGTGCCTCACTATTAACATAATCTATTTTAGCTTCATCAGATTTTACCTGAACTTCATCTGCTTTACCTGTTTGAAGCGTAAAGCTAGATAAAATCAAAGCAGCAAAAGTTGTATAGAAAACTTTTTTCTTAGCTATTTCCATTCACCTCCTCATTTTTAGATGGCCTCATTTATTAATATTATAGACTTTTTTTTTACTTTCTGTCAAATTAGTTTTATTAAAAAAGCTATAATATCGGGGTTTTACACGTGTTAGACATCCCTTAACTTTCTCATTTTCAAGGTGCTAAATATTAGTTTCATCTTATTTTTTATTGTCAAGACGCTGAATTACTTTGATTCTCAAATAATCTAAATTTTGAAGCTTCAACTAATTGTCACAATTTTTATAGCCTTTAAATAACAAAAAATCCTGCTCTCGGCAGAATTTTTAGATTTCTTTTTCAACTTCGTCAATACACCAATCAATAAGTTCCTCTAAGCGAGCAATATCCTCGGTCATATGAAGATAGCCCATGACTGCTTCGAAGCCTGTTGACATTTTGTAGGTAATGACATCTGTATTTTTAGCCTTGGTGTGACTATTCGCATTACGACCTCGTTTATAGATATCTAGCTCTTTTTCAGTCAAAAGCTCTTGCTCTAGCATTTTTTCAATGAGACTAGCTTGCGCCTTTGCCGACACATAGCGTGTAGCTAGACGGTGCAATTGATTTGGCTTGGTCTGACCTTGAAAAATCAGGTGACGGCGAATGTACAAGGAATAAACAGCATCTCCCTCAAAAGCGAGAGCAATACCATTAATAAGGTTGACATCAAGGTGTTTAGTCACGTGTCCACCTCACACCATCCTTGGTATCAAGAAGTTTGATACCTTGAGCAGCCAACTCATCGCGAATGCGGTCTGCTGTCGCAAAGTCCTTGTTGGCACGCGCCGCTTGACGCTCTTCAATGAGTTTTTCGATATCTGCATCAAGGACTTCTTCTTCGAAAACAATACCGAAGACTTGGAGCATTTTTTCAAAAGCATCCTTAACGGTTTGGTCATAATTGCCTGAATTAATCCATTTGGCCATGTCAAACAGAACAGTCACACCATTCGCTGTATTAAAGTCATCATCCATAGCTTCTTGGAAGGCTTCAAGATAAGTTTGCAACTCATCTTGATTCACCTGATCTGTCAAGGGAAGACTGTGGGTGTTTTTCAAATACTTAAGATTGACTTCAGCATCATGAATAGCTTTTTCAGTAAAGTTAATTGGCTTACGGTACTGTTGTGTTGCTAGGAAGAAGCGAAGCACTTGACCATCGACTGTCTTAAGCATATCATGAACCGTTACAAAGTTACCTAAGGATTTTGACATTTTCTCATTGTCCACATTGACAAAACCGTTGTGCATCCAGTAGTTGGCGAAGGTCTTGCCAGTTTTGGCTTCTGATTGAGCAATTTCATTGGTATGGTGTGGAAACTCAAGGTCTGCCCCTCCACCATGGATGTCGATGGTATCTCCAAGGATTTCAGTCGCCATAACTGAACATTCGATGTGCCAACCAGGACGACCAGGTCCCCACGGGCTGTCCCAAGAAACTTCTCCCTCTTTGGCAGCTTTCCAAAGGGCAAAATCCAGAGGATTCTCCTTACGTTCTGTTTCAGCATCCGTACGTCCGCTTGCACCAATTTCAAGATCTTCCAAAGTCTTGTTAGCTAATTTAGCATAGTTGTTTGACTTAGCTACTCGGAAGTAAACATCACCTTCAGAGACATAGGCAAAACCTTTGTCAACCAAGGTTGACACAAATGCAATGATTTCATCCATGTAGTTAATAACACGAGGATTTTGTGTCGCTGGTTTAATGCCAAGCTGTGCAGTATCTTCCATAAAAGCCGCGATAAACTTGTCCGACAATTCTTTAGTTGAAATGCCAGCTTCATTGGCTGCCTTGATAATCTTATCATCTACATCCGTAAAGTTAGAAATATAGTTGACTGTGTAGCCACAATACTCAAAATAACGACGAATAGTATCAAAAGCTACTGCTGAACGGGCATTTCCGATATGAATATAATTGTAAACTGTTGGTCCGCAGACATACATATTGACAACATTTTCTGTCAAAGGTACAAAATCACGGAGCGAACGCGTCATCGTATCATAAATTTTAATCACTAGAGATTCCTTTCAATTAACTGGAAACTATTTTTTATCCTTGATATGGTTTAGGTATAAACACAAGAGTATCACAAGAATGATAATCCATATAGCCGCAACCAGCTGACCCTGAGCCAAGAGAGACATAGCTGAAAGGAAACTCCCAACTATATAGAAGACCAAAAAAGGATTGTTTTTGAATAAATTTTTCATAACTCAAGTATTACTTGTGACGTTGCTTAAAAACAAGACCACCCCATAAAAGAGCAATGCAAAACCACAAGGTTGCCATGCTATAGTCTGCTCTATGTAAAGCAATGTAAACAAGGGCAAGAGGGCCCACGACCGTCAATCGAGTCACCTTTGAACTAAAGAGTTTCATCGTTTCCTTTCCTTATAGCCGTGATGAGTGGAAGCTAGCTGCTTTTAGAAGGTCTTCTAGTTTTTCGCTATAGTATTCACGTCCTTCTTCAATATCGTGGATAACTTCTTCGTCCTTTTGACCATGAACACGCACAACCTTAGCAGGAACACCAACGACTGTAACATCTTCTGGGACATCCGCAACAACCACAGCTGCCGCACCGACCTTAGAATTCTTTCCAATCTCAATAGGGCCTATGACCTGAGCATGGGCTGAAACCAAGGCACCCTCACGAACGGTTGGGTGACGTTTTCCGACATCTTTACCAGTACCACCTAAAGTGACACCGTGGTAAAGCATAGCACCCTTCTCCACAACAGCTGTCTCACCAATGACAAGGCCTGAGCCATGGTCGATGAAAACACCTTCAGCAATCTGAGCCCCTGGGTGAATCTCGATTTGAGTCCAGAAGCGCCAAAACTGACTATGCATACGCGCTAAGAGTCGACAATGGTGGCGCCAGAGAAAATGTGAGATACGATGAGCAGCCAAGGCTTTTAATCCAGGGTAAGTTAAAAGAACCTCCAGACTCGTCCGAGCTGCTGGGTCATTTTTCTTTACTATATCAATACTTTCTTTCCACCAACCCATTTAGGTCACTCCTTACATCATTATTGCTATTATTGTTTGTTGTAGCCTATTATTTCTTTAAAGTGGAAAGCTGTAAACACTAGGTCTACTCGCTATCCCCCTCAAAATAAGACCAATCGACTAACTCAGGTTGCTCATCAAACGGATTGATGACAATACCTTGAACCTTATCCAACTCATTTTCACCTGTTGAAGGCTGGTAAATTTCTGACAGTGGCCATTGTAAAATCGTCCCTTTAGCCTTACGGAAAGGTAGGCCAAAAGTTTCGTTACCGTACCATTTTGCAAAGCTCGTTAAGTTCGTAAACACAGGCACATAACTCTGTCCCTCTGCATTCGACATGGTCGCGAAGAGACGGTCATCCTGACCATCTTCCTCGCGTTTGTGAATGAAGGCTGGAACAAGATAAATCTTATCTTTGGAATCTGCCTTTTGATTTTCCTCACCCAAAAGATTATTTAAGGTCTGAGTGAAATAGTTGATAAACTGGATAAGTTCACTGCTTGCAAAAAGAGTGGTATTTGAGAAATCACCATCCTCTTTTAAATTGAAAGCAAGACCAAAAAGCTCTGCCTGAACCAGTTGTGTTAGGATATCTAAGCTTGAACGTTCTATCCAAGTCTGTTCTCGAGCACTCTCTTGAGTAGCTTTGAAAGATTGTAAGTCCTGTTCATTAGTGAAGACAGGAACAACCTTCTTGCCTTCCACTTCAACTGCGTAGAGGTCTTGGGCAGCCAAGACGGGAGTACGTTGTAGGTGATTAACCAAAGCCAGACTGGTCAAAAAGTGGTCTGGTTCCTTTAAAAATTCTTTTAGAGTTTCATCAAAAGCTTGCAATTCTTGATTTTCTGTCATTCTTCTATCTGTTCTTTCGTTTCTGATTTATCAGGATTTTTCGGTGCTTCACCATTTTCATTATGGTGGCGTGGTTTGTGATGAGAACGACGGCGGTGACGATGCTCTCCTTTATTTTCCCCGTCCTCAATCTTTTCAGGCTTAGGGAGCAAGGTCTTGATTGAGGCATCGATACGTCCTTTTTCATCGATTTTGATAATTTTAACAGTTACCATGTCCCCAACCTTAACCACATCTTCGACACGCTCAGTGCGTTCCCAAGCTAGTTCTGAGATGTGGACAAGAGCATCTGTCTTATTAAAGAGGTGAACAAAGGCACCGAACTTTTCAATACGCACAACTGGTACAGTATAAACCTCTCCAACCTTAGCTTCACGTACAAGATCAAAGATGATAGCTTTAGCACGGTTAATGGCATCCTGATCACTAGAGAAAATCTGAACAAGACCTTCTTCATCGATATCGATAGTGACACCAGTCTCAGCGATAATCTTGTCAATCGTTTCGCCACCTTTACCGATGACAACCTTAATCTTGTCAACAGGAATCTGAATACTGTCAATCTTAGGCGCTGTTGGTGCCAATTCTGGACGTGGCTCAGCGATTGCTGACTCAATAACGTCAAGAATCTCAAAACGAGCTACCTTGGCTTGAGCCAAAGCCTCTTCGAGAATGGCAGGTGTAATACCTGAAATCTTAATATCCATCTGAAGAGCTGTAATTCCTTGACGTGTACCAGCTACTTTAAAGTCCATATCTCCAAAATGGTCTTCTAAACCTTGAATATCAGTCAGGACAGTGTAGTTAGTACCATCTGAGATAAGCCCCATAGCTATCCCTGCAACAGGCGCCTTAATCGGTACACCACCAGCCATAAGAGCCAAGGTTCCTGCACAAATAGAGGCTTGTGAGGAAGAACCATTTGACTCCAAGACTTCTGCTACCAAACGGATAGCATAAGGGAACTCTTCAACACTTGGAAGAACCTGAGCAAGGGCACGTTCACCTAAGGCTCCGTGACCTATTTCACGTCGACCTGGTGCACCGTAACGCCCTGTTTCACCCACTGAATACTGAGGGAAATTATAGTGGTGAAGGAAGCGTTTCTTATACTCTGGATCCAAACCATCAACAAGTTGTGTATCACTCATAGGTGCTAAAGTCAAAACTGACAAGGCTTGAGTTTGTCCACGTGTAAAGAGACCTGAACCATGAACCTTAGGAAGAAAGTCAATCTCTGCGTCCAAAGGACGGATTTCATCCACACGACGACCATCTGGACGAACCTTATCCTCGGTAATGAGACGGCGCACTTCAGCATGTTCCATCTGCTCAAGGATTTCTGCTACATCACGCAGAATGGTTTCCTTATCTTCATCTTCTGCAAAGCGTTCTTGATAAGAAGTAAGGACCTCTTCTTTAACAGCCTGGGTTGCTGCTTCACGCGCCAGTTTTTCTTCCACCTGAACAGCCTTAGCTAACTGATCATAATAAGCTGTTTCGATTTCGACTTTCAAATCAGCATCAACTTGTAGAAGTTCAACCTCAGCCTTTTCCTTACCAACAGCTGCAACGATATAATTTTGGAAATCAACCAACTCTTGAATAGCCTCATGTCCCTTCAAGAGTGCTTGCAACATAATATCCTCGGACAATTCCTGAGCACCTGACTCTACCATATTGATAGCTTCCTTGGTACCTGCCACTGTCAAATCTAAAAGTGAAACTTCCTTATCCGCTGCACTTGGGTTGATGATGAAATCTTCTGCAGCATAGGCTACTTGAACCCCAGCAATTGGACCATTGAAAGGAATATCAGAGATAGAAAGAGCTAAAGAACTCCCAAACATAGCCGCCATCGGAGCACTAGCATTCTCATCATAAGAGAGAACCGTGTTAATGACCTGAACTTCGTTACGGAAGCCCTCCGCAAACATAGGACGAATAGGACGGTCAATGAGGCGAGCAGTCAAAGTGGCATCTGTTGAAGGCCGACCCTCACGCTTGTTAAAGCCCCCCGGGAACTTGCCAGCTGCATACATTTTTTCCTCATAATTAACCTGTAAAGGAAAGAAATCTGCCGTTGCCATCTTTTTAGACATAACAGCTGTTGATAATACCGTTGTATCTCCATAACGCACGACGACAGCACCATTAGCCTGCTTGGCTACCTGCCCAACTTCAACGACAAGCGGGCGTCCTGCAAAGGTCATCTCAAAAGTTTGTTTAGCCATGTTTGATCCCTCTTTTTATCCATGACCAGCCCTTACAAAAACGAACCGGTCAACTTTATGTCATTCATTTGATATAACTTTCATTTTACCATAATATAGTCAAAAATGGCAGAGCTCCGGCATAAGTTAGCAGCTAAGATTCCCTTTCTCTCAGATATTTAAGTCGTTTTGTGATATAATAAACACCTATGAGAGACAAAGGAATGACTATGAAAAAATTACAACACATCATTATGATTGCCTTAATCTTACTAGGCCTAGTAACACCTGCTCTAGCACAAGAACAGACAGATGACTTCAATGTTTCTGCTAAACATGCGATTGCTATCGAAGCAACTACAGGAAAAGTCCTCTATGAAAAGGACGCCACTACCCCTGATGGTGTGGCTTCAATGACTAAAATCCTAACAGCCTACATGGTCTATAAAGCAGTTGATCAAGGAAAAATTACCTGGGACACTGAAGTAGATATTTCAGACTATCCTTTCAACTTAACCGTTGATTCAGAAGTTTCAAATGTCCCACTGGATTCCCGAAAATACACTGTTAAACAACTCCTAGATGCCACCCTCATTTCCAGCGCTAACAGTGCTGCTATTGCTCTGGCTGAAAAAATCTCAGGATCAGAGAGTGCCTTCGTTGACGCTATGACAGCACAACTAAAAGAATGGGGAATTACAGATGCTAAATTATTTAACGCTTCTGGTCTAAATAATAAATATCTTGGGGATAATCGCTATCCTGGCTCAAAACCAGATGACGAGAACACGATGAGCGCCCTAGATGTTGCAATTATTGCGGACCACCTCATCAAAGACTATCCTCAGGTACTTGAAATCACCAAGCAAACCGAAACTGACTTCGAAGGTGACAACAAATTAACGACACACAACTACATGTTGGAGGGGCAAGACAACTTCCGTGAAGGCGTTGATGGACTCAAGACGGGAACAACCGAACTTGCAGGGGCATCCTTTGTAGCCCACTCCAATGAAAATGGCATGAGTTTGATTACAGTTGTTATGAATGCGGACAATGGCGGAGAAGATGAAGCTGCCAGATTCACAGCCACAAATGAGTTGCTAGATTATGTGACTCAAAACTGGGAAATCAAAACCCTCAACACCAAAGGACAAATCGTCAAGAAAAATGATATTAAGGTAGCCGATGGAGACAGTCAAACCATCTCTGCTAAGCTCGAGTCAGACCTTACAGTCGTTCAAAAAATAAACAGCAAAAATGATACTGTTAAAATCAAAGCAAAAACTATAACAGCACCTATCAAAAAAGGTGACACTATTGGAACAGCGACCTTTGATGATAAGGATCTCGTTGGAACAGGTTACATCTCTGATCCACCTCAAATTTCTGTAACAGCCAACCAATCTATCAAGAAAAGTTTCTTCTTAAAAGTTTGGTGGAACCATATCGTTAATTTCTTTACAGGAAACAAGTAAACACAAAACTACCTTTTAGCTATCAAAAGGTAGTTTTATCTTGCCTTAAAAATTAGTCCTGTAAGTAAAAGCCCCTTCTCAACACCTTAAGTTCCTCTCAAAATGTGGTATAATAAATATCCAAAACACATGAAGGAACAAACCATGAAAAAACTGATTACGCTTATGATAACCTTCTTACTCTGTCTGGGAAGCGTAGCCCCTGCTTTTGCAGCAGATAAGAAAAAAGGATATGATGCCGCAGCCAAACATGCCATCGCTGTCGAAGCTAATACTGGCAAAATTTTATATGAAAAAGATGCCACTACCTCTACAGGGATTGGCTCTATTACCAAGCTCCTAACAGCCTATATGGTTTATAAAGCAGTAGATCAGGGAGACCTCAAATGGAACAGCAAAGTTGACATTTCTGACTACCCCTTTGAACTAACTGTCAGTGCCGGAGTATCTAATATTCCACTAGATGCCCGCAAATACACTGTCAAACAACTTCTTGACGCAACTCTTATTTCCAGTGCCAACAGTGCATCTATTGCTCTAGCCGAGGAAATCGGAGGAACCGAAAGTAAGTTTGTCGACATGATGAAAGCCCAACTTAAAGATTGGGGTATCACTGATGCTAAGATTGTCAATGCCTCTGGTCTCAATAATTCTTACTTAGGTGACAATATCTATCCAGGCTCTAAATCAGACGAAGAAAATACCATGAGTGCTAAAGATGTTGCTATCATTGCACAACACGTAGTGAAAGAATATCCTGAAATTCTCGATATCACTAAAAAAACTGAAGCTGATTTTGATGGTGTCAACAAACTCAAAACCTTCAACTATATGCTCAAGGGACAACCTAGTTACCGTAAAGGTGTAGATGGCCTAAAAACAGGGACCACTGATTTAGCCGGTGCTTCCTTCGTGGCCCACTCAAATGAAAGCGGCATGAGCATTATCACAGTCATTTTGAATGCTGATAATACCGATACTGATGACTACGCCCGTTTCACTGCAACCAATGACCTACTTAACTACGTAGTCTATCATTGGGAAAGCAAGACCATTGCCAAAAAAGGACAAGCTATTGGTAAAAGCCAAGCCAATGTCCTTGATGGGAAATCTAAGCAAGTCACTGCTGTTGCTAAGTCTGACTTTAATATCATCCAAAAAATAGATGCTAACAATAGTAAACATATTAAAGTCACTACAAATCAAGTCCAAGCCCCCGTCAACTCAAGTGACAAGGTTGGAACGGCTACCTTTGAAGATAAATCACTTGTAGGAGAAGGTTACTTGCCTAACCAAGGTATGCCTAGCATGGAACTGGTTGCTGGTAAAGAAGTTAAGAAAAGCTTCTTCCTCAAGGTCTGGTGGAATCACTTTGTCAACTTTGTCAATGAAAAACTCTAATCATTACAGCCGAGCTTTACTCGGCTTTTTCTTTTACCCCAACTTTACAGAAAGATTGACTCTATCTTGACTCCTATTGACACAACAAAAAGACAAACTACACCTGTAATCTGTCTTTTTGTTTGATTTTTACACTACTGTAAAGGTTAATTTATCTTTCGAGCAGCCGATTTTAAGAGTTTGTCCACTAACTACTTGGCCACCTAGTAAGAGCTCAGATAACTTGTCCTCCACTTGAGTTTGAATCGTACGACGTAATGGACGAGCACCCATCTCAACATCATAGCCATCTTTAGCTAAATGTTTGAGGGCAGCTGGTTGGAACTTCAAGTCAATCCCTTTTTCAGCCAAAGCTGATACCAACGGTTTTACCATAATCTTGACAATCTCACGAAGCTGCTCTTCCTCTAAACTATGGAAGACAACCTTTTCATCAATACGGTTGATAAACTCTGGTCGGTAGGCCTTCTTAAGCTCTTCCATGATACGTGACTGCATAGCTTGGTGATTATGAGAAATGTCTTGGACTCCAAAACCAACGGTCTTATCATCACGAAGAGCAGTCGCTCCCAAGTTCGAAGTCATAATGATAATGGTATTTGAGAAGTCAACTTTACGACCTCGACTATCCGTCAAGACACCGTCATCCAAAACCTGTAAGAGAATATTGAAAATATCTGGGTGAGCCTTTTCCACCTCGTCAAAGAGAAGAACTGAGTAAGGCTTATTACGAACTTTTTCTGTTAACTCACCGCCCTCATCATATCCAACATAACCTGGAGGAGCACCGTTAAGTCGGCTAGCCGCAAATTTTTCCATGTATTCTGACATATCAAAGCGAAGCAAAGCTGACTCATCATCAAAGAGAACTTCCGCCAATGCCTTGGCCAATTCTGTCTTACCAACACCAGTAGGCCCAAGGAACATGAAGGAACCAATCGGACGTTTTCCAGTACGAATACCTGACTGGTTACGACGAATAGCACGACTAATCGCTGAAACTGCTTCGTCTTGACCAATAACACGTTTGTGAAGCTCTGCTTCCAGATTCAAGTAACGCTTGCTATCTGCCTGAGTCATCTTCTCAACAGGGATACCTGATAGACGACTAAGGGTTTGCATAATCTGATCCGCATCTACCAAGGCAGGTTTTGGTAATTTTGCTTTTTGGCTAGCCTTATATTGTTTAACAGCAGCCTTCATATCACCAGATAGAAGCGCTTCATCCAAAGGCGTTATCTCACGTTTGGCTTCTTTTTTAATACGACCTTGAACAGTTGCACTCGCTTCATCTAAAAGGTCAATGGCAGAGTCAGGCAAGTTTTTACTCGTCAAATAACGATGTGCCGCCTTGACCGCTGTCTCAACCGCCTCATCAGTAATCGTTACACGATGATAGTCTTCATAAGACGAACGTAGGCCTTTTAGAATATCAATCGCCTCAGCTACACTTGGCTCCTCAATTGTAATCTTAGCAAAACGGCGAGAAAGAGCTGCATCTTTCTCAATATGCTTTTGATACTCTGCTTGAGTTGTTGCTCCAACCATATGAAGAGTTCCACGTGCTAGAGCAGGTTTCAAAATATTTGCCGCATCTAAGGTACTATCAATACCTGAACCAGAACCAATAATCGTATGCAGTTCGTCAATAAAGAGAATGATTTTTCCATCAGCTTCAATCTCATCGATGATTTGATTCATACGTTCTTCGAAATCACCACGGAAACGTGTTCCTGCAACCACACTCATCATATCAAGCTCTAAGATACGCATATCAGCCAGCTCAAAAGGTACTTCGCCTGAAGCAATACGCTGTGCCAAGCCAAGCGCAAGTGCCGTCTTACCAACACCTGCTTCACCTACAAGAACTGGGTTATTCTTCGTTTTACGACTCAAAACCTGAATCATGCGTGAAATTTCTTTCTCACGTCCAATAACAGGATCAAGAGCTCCTGACTCGGCTACTGCCGTTAAGTCTTTGGTATAATCTGCCAACTCCCCAGTAGAAGATTGAGGAGGCTGCATCATATTAGCAAAATTTCCTGATGTCTTTGATTTTTTAGGCTTACGAAGATCATGAATGGCCTTCAAATCTTGCTTACTAAGACCTGCATAACGCTCCAAAGAACGTCGTAAATCGATAATACGAGGCTTATCGCTGTCATCCTTATATTGAAAACCAGCAACTTCAAGGAGACGACAAACCATCAAATCCTTATGAAGGAGAAAGGCCATCAATACATGTTCAGACCCTACCTCTACAGCACCAGTCACACCAGCAATTCCCTCTGCCTCTTGCAACATAGCCTCTAAAGCATGTGACTGTGCACGTAAATCGATAATATCTGATTCAGACAAGTCTTTTGGACTTTTCTCCATCGCTAGTACAGCGGCTGTCTCAATCTCTTCCGCACGAATATGGTCCTCAAAATCAGTAAATGTTAGGTAGGCTACAGATCCTGGAACCTCAACCATAGCCAGAAGCACATGCCAAGTCTCCAGAAAAGGACTTCCAAAACGCTCTGCCTCAAGCTGTGCACGATGGAAAATGGCCTGCATTTTTCTTGAATATGTCGTCATCTAATTTCCTTTTCTATCCAATCTAAGTAATAGCGAGCGTAGAATACGCGAACGAATAGCAGCCGCATCTGCGCCTAAAATATCATCACTAGCAGTTGCTAAAATCAAATTTCCCTCACGTTCTGTGATGATTTTTTCATCAAAAAGCAACTGGATCAAGTCTGTAAATACCTGCTCGCTGAGCTGATCCGCTAAGTTCTGAAGCAAATCATTAATCATGTGGTGCTTATCAGAGAATCTGACTTTGACGATACGAATATAACCGCCACCTCCACGCTTACTCTCAACAATATAACCACGACTTTCTGTAAAGCGGGTCTTAATAACATAATTAATCTGACTCGGTACAACTTGAAAAGTATCTGCTAAGTTCGAGCGTTGAATCTCAGCAATTCCAGACTGGCCCAGCAATTCTTTAATATATTCTTCTATACTATCTGATGTATTTCTTGCCATCTTAATTCCTCCAGTCTAATTTGACTATAACTGACTATTATTATACCAAAAATGTCAGCACATGGGAAACTATACCTTCAAAAAGCTTTTTAAAGTTGTCATTAGAGACCATATAAGATACAATAAATAAGACTAAAATATTAGGTAACTTTAAGTGTTTGATCCACTTTGACAGGCTGAGCCTCACCTAATCCAATAAGTACTTGTTAGCACTTTCGCAGTAGTATTAGTCTTATCACTCTTGATAAAGCTCTTGTGGCTTTGAGTCTTTATTTTATTTCCCTATGAAAGGTTACTCATGAAATACATCATTGCACTCTTAATCTCTATGATTCCCTTGGTTGAGCTCCGTGGAGCCGTTCCTGTTGCTATCGCCTCAGGTATCCCTTGGTGGCAAGCCCTAATTCTTTGTGTTATTGGGAACATGATTCCAGTTCCAATTATCTTCTTCTTCGCCCGCCGTGTTCTCGAATGGGGGGCAGACAAACCTCTAATTGGGGGCTTCTTTACCTGGTGTCTTAAAAAAGGTCACAGTGGTGGCCAAAAACTTGAAAAAGCTGCCGGAGATAAGGGGGTCTTCTGGGCCCTCCTCCTTTTTGTGGGAATTCCACTTCCAGGAACAGGAGCCTGGACTGGTACCCTAGCAGCATCTATCCTAGATTGGGACTTTAAACGTAGTGTTATTGCCGTTATGCTGGGGGTTATCCTTGCAGGTATCATCATGGGAACACTCTCTCTTCTACTTGGTGTAAATACCTTCGCTCATTAATTACTTTGTTAACGTCTGGGGCATGCTCAGATGTTTTTTAATAACAATCATAACCACCCGTCTAACGGGTGGTTTGATCAAGGGCTATAAGCCCATAATACCAGCCAGCGCCTAAAGACGCT
>NZ_JACLQM010000014.1:0-49110 GCF_016648655.1 Streptococcus sp. 17.1 | reverse complement strand
GAAAAAGTAGTGAGTACTCTCTCCCGTCGGAGATTTCTTCACTACTAATCTTAGTATGTTTGTCAACTGTAGTGGGTGACGAAAAGCTAACATCTAGAGAGAACCTGATAGGTTTTCTCTTTTTTTATGTTCAGAGTGATGAAAACACGCTTCCTAAAGTTAATAAAGTTTCTAAAACCGAAGCCCAGACGTTTGATGTCTTTGATAAGCTTATTGGTCCCCTCCAATTTTGCATTTGAGTAATGTGTTTCTAGTGCGTTTTTGATGTATGGTTTGTGTCTAAGGAAGGTCAAGCATAATTAAGATAAGAAAGAGAAACGATATGAAAACCACAATTTTTACATTTCACCCTCAATTAAAAACGGGCTCACGCATTAATAAAGAACTGGCAACAGCTGCTGCTGGAGCTGGTTATGACGTGCGAGATATGTACCAACTGTATCCCAATTTTGACATTGATGTCAAAACGGAGCAAAAGATTCTAGAGGTAAGTGATCGCATTGTACTCCAGTTCCCAATTTATTGGTACCAAACGCCAGCCCTCATGAAACAGTGGTTTGACGTTGTTTTTGAATACGGTTGGGCCTATGGTTCGACTGGTACTGCCTTACAAGGCAAGGAAGTCATGTTGGTAGCTAGTTTTGGAGCTGGGCAAGATGACTACACGAGAAACGGCCGCTTCCATGTAACAATTGAAGAGATTTTAAAGCCTATCACTACGATTCAGTATTTGACAGTTCTAACATTTCTGGAACCTCTTATCATAACTGGTACTTTAAACATGGATCAAGAGTTATTATCAAATAAAGTAAATAAATACCTACAAATAATATAAATAAGACATATCAACCCTCTATAAATGGAATATACTTTATTATTTTTCTGTTTCAAACAATAAAGCATCAATCAATATACTTGAATACTAGTGGATATTATTGAGTATATTTCATATTGTCCAATTAGGACAATACATAAAATTTTTCCTCTATACTTTTCCTTAGGAGAAAGATTGATGTACCGACGTTTAAGGGATTTGAGAGAAGACAATGATTTCACTCAAAAATTCGTTGCCGAAAAACTTTCGTTTACTCAACGATATTCAGGAAAGATAAGAAGCATCTGAGTTTAACTTCAGATGCTTCTTTGGTAGTTATTACATTTGGAATGAATCATGTTTAAAATGTTGATGATATATTTTCTATTTTATGTTTAAATCTTTTTCCATTTCCATTTTAAGATTTTTGATGAAGACTTGATCACCAAAAGCTTCAGCTAGTACGGTAGCTGTATTATAAAGCTCAGTCGCTTTATCTCTATTGTTCTCATAGAAAAGATAATATTTCGCTTCAAAAATGAGTACGGCGGGTTTGTAAGCATGTTGTAGCGTCTTATCAATAATAGTATGCATTTTATCGACAATAGTTTTCATATTTCTATAATCATGATGCATCACATAGATTCCACCTATAGTTGACAATGCCCCTAGTAGTTCAACATTAACTAGCTCTTCCCCTTGTAATTCTTGATTAATTAATTTACATCGAAAACTTTCAACAATTTCTTCATCATAGTCACCAACTTGACATTGAAAGGTATAGTATTTTATTAGCAGAAGGTCATTCAAGGTGTACTCTTCTTTTTTTAATACCTGGTTCAAATAGTCTTCATATACAATCTCAACAAGATCTTCTTTCTTCTCTTCAGATATAAAATTCAGGGTTCTTTCAATGATATCAATGGTTAATAGTTCTTCTTCTGGTAGAATATCAATATAGTTGTCGTAGAGTTCCTCAATATCTTTTAGCTTTTTCTTGATACGTTCGAGGTCGCCATAGACAGGAGACTTCATGAGTTTATATTTAGCCTGATAGTACTCCTCAGGAATGTCTAGTTTTGTTTCACCTAACAAATAGTTGAGGGAAACACCCAATTTATCACTGATGTATTGCAGTTTGACAATGGTTGGTAAAGAACGCCCAAGCTCAATTCTCATCAGTTGTTTTACTGTTAATTCTTCTTCGGTATCACAAACTTGCTCACGTGTTAAACCAAGTCGCTCACGTTCTTCACGAATTCTTTTTCCAATCTCGATTTTAATCTCTTCAGACATTTGTATTTCCTTTGAGTTTTAATTATA
Source organism: Streptococcus sp. 17.1 (assembly GCF_016648655.1). NCBI lineage: Bacteria > Bacillati > Bacillota > Bacilli > Lactobacillales > Streptococcaceae > Streptococcus > Streptococcus sp. 17.1. Next base: position 46,973 of record NZ_JACLQM010000014.1, on the reverse strand, counting down.
TAATAATATACCTTAAAATCATGTGAATGAAAAGACTCCAGGGATTTGTCTTTTTATGGTTAGAGAAAAAGATGGGGAATAAACAAAATAACCATCTAACACTCAGTTTAGATGGTTGTGGTTTGGAATTAGGATATTTTTCGTAATCTCTTAGATTGTAGAATGGTCAGTGTAGCAAAGAGGAGCAACCAGGCTAGTAGAGAAAGTGAGCTTGCTATTTGGTCTTGCCACTTAAAGCTTTCAAGCTGGCTTATAGATTTTGTGAACAATCCCATATAACTGTACTTCGTGACATTATCGAAATCTTTACTAATCCCTGAAAGCATTGGAATAAACATACTAATCATTGATACTGGAAGGCTAATTACTTGGGCAGATACTTGAGTTTTACTGATTAATCCGATGAAAAGATTAATCAGCATCATTACTAAAGCTGTAGCAAGCGAGATGATAAGATAAGGACCATAATTATTTTCAATATTAAGTTCGAGTATTCTCGGAATAGCAGTTGTCATAACTAAGCTAATAAGCACTGGATAAAATAAAACTGAAAGAATATAGTTTTTACTGTTAACACCACTTAAAAATAAGGTTCTTAAAATATTTTTTTCCTTTTCTTCGGAAACAATAGTACTGATTGGATTTCCAACTGATAAACTCAAAGATAGGGCTAAACAGTTGACTAATAGATTGACTTTCATTGAGTTGTTTAGGCTACCTTGAATCTCATAGATATGTTTGTAGAGAAAGGCAAACCCTAAAGGAAGGAGAATTTGTAGGATAATGGTTTTATTAGATTTGATAACTCGCTTTCTAAGCCATAGTAAAGATTTTAATTGGTTAAACATTAAGTTTTCCTCCTGTAAGTTGGATGAAGATGTCCTCTAAAGTTGGTTCACATGAGTGGATGGTTTGAATATCTTGAGTAGCACTAATATGATTTAATTCAGAGAAAGGAATCACTTTTTCTTGACCTGAGCAGTAGGTCACTTTTACCATTTTATTTGTATTATATTTCTGAATAAGTTCAGCAGGTTTACCTTCTTCGACAATCTTACCTTTATTTAGAAGTACAATCTTATCGCACAAAATTGTAGCCTCGTGCATGTCATGTGTCGTCAGAAAAATGGTTGTTCCTTGTTGTTTTAGTTCTTCAATAAGAGAATGAATGGTTTGAGACGTTGATGGATCTAGTCCAGAAGTAGGTTCATCAAGAAAGAGAACTTTTGGCTTGTTTATGATAGCTCTCACTAAAAGCATCCGTTGTTTCATCCCTGTAGAGAGCTTTTCTGCCAAGGTTTTACGATGGTCATAAAGACCTACACGTTTTAACAAATCATCAACATACTCTGTCGAAACATTATAGAGTTTTGCGAAGAATAGAAGATTGTCATAAAGTGTCAATTTTTCATAAAAACCACTATTTTCAGTGATTAAACCAATCTTTGACAAATCATCTTCTTTTAACTGAAGGGATGATTTGCCCAAAATATAAGTTTCTCCCTGACTAGGAGTGAGTTGACCTGTTAAGATATTGATTGTTGTCGTTTTACCAGAACCTGATGGTCCAAGGAAACCTAGAATTTCACCTTTTTCAACTGTGAAGTTTAGATTTTCGATTGCTTTATATTTTTGAAATTCTTTGGTTAACTGTTTTGCTACGATAAGGTTTGTCATATCTTGATTTCTCCTATTTGATTATATGAACGAGTATAAACAAAAAAATAACGAATCAAAAGGACATCTATGTCACTTTGATTCGTTACTTGTATCTAAATCATTTTCCATTTCCATTTTAAGATTTTTGATGAAGACTTGGTCACCAAAAGCTTCGGCTAGTACGGTAGCTGTATTATAGAGCTCGGTTGCTTTATCTCTATTGTTCTCATAGAATAGATAATATTTCGCTTCAAAAACAAGTACTGCGGGTTTATAAGCTTGTTGAAGTGTCTTATCAATAAGAACATACATTTTATCAACAACAGACTTCATTTCTTTATAGTCATGATGCATTACATATATCCCAGCTATAGCTGATAAAGCACCTATCAGTTCAACATTAAACAGCTCTTCACCTTGTAATTCTTGATTAATTAATTTTCGTCTAAATTTTTCAATTCTCTCTTTATCATAGTCATAATCCTGACATCGAAATGCATAGTATGAAATTAATAGAAGGTCATTTAAGGAATATGTTTCTTTTTTCAAAGCTTGAACCAAATAGTCTTCAAATACAGATTCAATAAGACTTTCTTCCTCACTAATCATAAAATTCAGGGTTCTTTCAATGAGATCAATAGCTAAAAGCTCGTCCTCTGGTAGCACATCAATATAGTTGTCGTAGAGTTCCTCAATATCTTTTAGCTTTTTCTTGATACGTTCCGAGTCACCATAGACAGGAGACTTCATAAGTTTATATTTAGCCTTGTAATAGTCTTCAGGAATGTCTAGTTTTGTTTCACCTAACAAATAGTTGAGGGAAACACTTAATTTATCACTGATGTATTGAAGTTTGACAATAGTTGGTAAAGAACGCCCAAGCTCAATTCTCATCAGTTGTTTGACGGTTAATTCTTCTTCGGTATCACAAACTTGCTCACGTGTTAACCCTTGACGTTCACGTTCTTCACGAATTCTTTTTCCAATCTCGATTTTAATATCTTCTGACATACATAATTCCTTATGATTTAGTTTTTTAATAATAATATAACGTAAAATTGAAATAAAGTCCAAAAGCCATAATAGAAGTAGTGTATAGTAGAATCTAAAGGAGTTTACAATTATGAAACAATCTTGATTTGCGAGGGCGCTAGCCAGCAGATTTTCTTCTCAAATATTATTTAGAATATTAAAAATGTTATAATAGGAGATGAGAAAGGGGGAGACGATGATGAAAATTATAGCAATAAACCCTATTCCGTTTAAAAAAAGAATGATTGAATTTCTCTTTGATTATCTTTTCATTCTAGCTTATTTAGTTCTTCTGTTTTTAAGTTCGATGCTTATTTACATCATCTTTTTTAATGGTGTCCCAGAGTTTACAGAAATTCAGTCGCAGTGGCTTGTATTTTTCACCTCTGTTTTGCCAATCACGCTCCTTTTCACATTCTTGGATTATAAAAATGATGACAGTTTTGGGAAGGTAAAAGCGGGACTTGAACTGGTCTACCAGAAAAAAACAGTGCAGGCTAGCTTGATTAGAAATGTCATCAAATTTTTACCTTGGCAACTCGGTCATATGGGCACGATTCATGGCTTATATAGTGATTTTGATGTGTTATCCATTATCCTCTCGTTTTCGGCGACTCTACTTGCAGTTTTGCTACTGGCAATGACGATATATAGGAAAGATAAGAGGCATCTAGGAGACCTACTAGCCCGTACACAAGTACAGCTAAGAGGTGACTAAGATACAGGTTGCTTACTTGATTCTTAAGGAAAACTGTATACGATTAAAGGAAGTCATTATGATGACCTCCTTTTTTTATTGCTCTAAATACTGTACAATAGAATGATTACAGGAGTTTACAATTATGAAACAATCTCAATTTGCGAGGGCGCTTTGGTATGGTATTCTGGGTGCTCTCTTTTTTGCTTTTACTTTTATTTTCAACCGTAGTATGAATCTTTCGGGTGGGTCCTGGGTGTGGAGTGCTAGTCTACGTTACTTGTTTAGTTTGCCTATGCTGGCTGTTTTGGCCTGGCGTAAGGGTGAGCTGGCAGGTGTTCTGTCTGCCATTAAGAAAGAACCCTTGACCTGGTTGGTCTGGAGTACGGTGGGTTTTGGTCTTTTTTATGGACCGCTGTCTCTAGCGTCCATTTATGGCGAGTCTTGGTTTGTGGCGGCTACTTGGCAGATTACCATTCTAGCTGGTCTGCTCTTGACGCCTCTATTTGGGTAGAGGGTACCTGGTAAGCAACTGCTTATGACATTGGTTATCCTTTTAGGGATTATTCTCATCCAGATTCCTTACTTTGGTAGTGGTCTTGGTAGCGGTGTGGTCCGTGCTAGTCTTTTGATTTTACTGGCCGCTTTTGCCTATCCTTTGGGCAATCGTAAGATGATGGTCCACTGTAAGCAGGATCAGCTTTCAACGACGCAGCGCGTGTTTGGGATGACCTTGATGAGTACGCCTTTTTGGTTGCTCTTGTCAGTTTTTGCTGTAGCAGATGCTGGGCTTCCATCAGGTGGACAGATTTTACAGTCTTTAATTGTAGCTGTCTTTTCTGGGGTTGTCGCAACCTTGCTTTTCTTCGAGGCAACTAATCTAGTTAAGCATAACCATAAGCAACTGGCAGTAGTTGAGGCTACTCAGGCTGGTGAAGTTCTCTTTACCCTCTTGGGTGGTTGCCTCTTCCTCGGAGATAGTCTACCTAGCCTTTTGGGATTCTTTGGGATTGCTATTGTAACTATTGGTATTATTGGAAATAGCCTGCTAACAGGCTCAGATTAAGCATAAGTATGAGACTTTCGAATGGCAAATTCGGAAGTTTTTTATTTCTATTAAAAATATTATAGAAAAATGCCACATTTTCAGACGATAGTGCTATAATGATATTAAAAGTAAGCGTTTACCGTTTTAATGTAAATCCTAGAGATATTTCCGGAAACTTTGACAGGCTTATTAATAAAGGCGAATGTATTGACTTTGAATTTTCATGAAAACTGAGATAACATTTAATGTTACTCTAAAGAAGGAGAAGAATCATGAATGATACTGTTTGTAAAAATTGGTTTATGCGTAAAAGTGGGAAGACTTGGGTCTACGGCTGTGCCTTGGTAAGCTTTGCAGGTTTGGCCCTGGCTGGTCCTGTCTATGCGGACCAAGTGGAACAGGCAACTGTGAGCCCAACACCTCAAGAAGTGGTAGCTCAAACTGACCATCAAGTTGCCCCTCAAGCGGAGCTTGCTCCTAGCACGACCAAGGAAGTCCCCCAAGTGGTAGAGCCGAGCCCGTCTCTTGTTTCCGAATCTGCTCAAACAGCTCAAGAGAATCCCACTCAGCCTAGCCCTGACCAGTCAAAAGAAGTACAAACACAGGCTAGCGAGGCTGAGAAAGTGACTAACCAAACGCAAGAAGCCGATTTGAATCAGACCAATCAAGAACAATCTCCAGTTGTAACGAATAGCACCAGTCCTGTTCATGTGACAGCGGAAAAAACGGATTTGCCTAATAATGAAGCGGTTACCAATCTAGAAGGGATGACCGCAGACCAAAATGGTCACTGGGAAATGCAGGCTGACGGTATTCATTCAGAAGCTAAAGACAAGGGAGACTCTTTCCTTTATTCTCAATCCGAGGGCAAGAATTTTATCTATTCAACAGATGTGACCTTCAAGGAAGCTGGTGGTGCTGCTGCCCTCATTTTCCGTGGTAACAATGATAGTAGCGATAAAAATATGTACGGGGTCAACGTAGACTCTGGTAACCATAAGGTTAAGTTTTGGCGTTGGGTCAATAATCATGATATTCAACTTGTAGATGAAAAAGATGTAACACCAACTGCCGATGAAACCTACAATCTTAGAGTAGTTGCGGCTAATCAGTGGCTTTCTTACTATGTCAATGATGTGCTTGTCGCAAGTACAGGCGACGCTGTTCTTCAAAAAAGTGATAAGGGTCAACCTCAAGTCCTTCCAGAAGGTTACTTTGGACTTCTTAATTGGAATGCCAATGTCATTTTCAAAAACACCCGCTATGTTAATCTTGATGATGCCAGTCTTCCTTTGATTGACAATCTTGTTGTGACCTCAAAAACAGGATCTGTTGAAAAACAAGCCCAATTCTTCTCTGAAGAACCACTCCATATCCAATATGTGGGACACAATGCAGAGACAGTAGGCTTTGACATCACTAAGCATAATCCAAATGCTGTTATCAAGGTAGAAGATGCCAAGGGAAATGTTTACACAGATATTTCACAATTGCCAGTGGCTGTAGGTGCCAATTACTTTATTATTGAAAGTAGTATGACTGATTCACTAGGCCGTCCTGTGACCTTGACTTATCGTGTTAATATCCACCGCAGACAGAGTGATGATGTGTATTACAACGAGCTTTATCGTGATCAGTATCATTATTCTGTCAAGGATGGCTGGGCTAATGACCCTAATGGCTTGGTCTTCTACAAGGGACGTTACCATCTCTTCTATCAATTTTACGATGATACCAAATGGGGGCCAATGCACTGGGCCCATGCGACCAGCCGAGACTTGCTTCATTGGGATGAAGAGCCTATAGCCTTCTATCCAGATGCAACAGGTCACATGTTCTCAGGCTCTGTCGTGGTTGATAGTACCAATAGTTCAGGCCTCTTCAAATCTCCGGAAGGTGGTCTGGTAGCTATTATCACTTCAAATGGTAATGGGCAACGGATTGAAATTGCCTACAGTGAGGACGAGGGGAGAACTTGGCAAAAATATGACAAGGTAGTTGCCGACTGGTCTCAGGATCCCCTTCAAAACCAAGATTTCCGTGACCCTAAGGTCTTCCGCTGGGATAACCAATGGTTTATGGTCCTTGCAGGTGGTCCACTCCGCATTTATTCTTCACAAGACTTAAAGAACTGGCAAGTGGAAACGACCTATAAGGATTTGCATACGGAATGTCCTGACCTCTATCCGATTGTGGCCAATGATGGGGCTCTCAAGTGGGTCCTCTCACGTGGTGGTCGTTCTTACAAGGTTGGTGATTTTAAACAAGTGGATGGCAAATGGGCCTTTGTAGCTGATGAGGTTTACCAAGACCATGACGAAATCCTGAATTTTGGTAAGGATTCCTATGCTGCCATGACTTATTATGTTCATGATTTTGGAACAGCTGACCATCCAAACATCCCACAATTGACTGAAATTAACTGGATGAACACTTGGGAAGATTATTGCAATCTGGTTGCAGATACTGTTGGTCAAAAATTTAATGGTACTTTTAACCTTAACCTTGACCTTGGATTGATCAAATCGGGCGACCGTTACATCTTAACCCAAACCCCTGTTAAGGCCTACGAAAGCCTTCGTGATACAGACAATGCTCAATATTTTGAAAATGTCACAGTGGCTTCTGACAATGAATTGCTTAAAGATTTCAAAGGCGATACTTATGAAGTGGTTTCTCACTTTGTACCAGGTAAGGACACGACAGCAGTTGGATTTAATCTTCGCGTTGGTGATGGTCAAGCTACTAAGGTCATTTACGATTTAACTAAGGAAACTTTGTCTATTGACCGTAGCCAATCTGGTACTATCCTTTCTGATGCTTTTACTAAGGTTAATAGTCAACAAGTGACTCGCAATGAAGATGGTTCTATTGATTTGCATCTTTATGTGGACCGTGCGAGTGTAGAAGTCTTTGCTAAGGGGAATACGGTAGCTGGTGCTAATCAGATTTTCCCAAGCCCAAGAGCCGTTGGAGCGAGCGTCTTGGTTGAAGGTGGTCCAGCCAAAGCAAATATTGCTATCTACCCAATTAAGAGTACTTGGACTGACAAGAAGGAAGTCACTAAGGCTGTTGCCATGAACACCACAGTTGCAGGTCATTTGGCTCTTGAAGTTGGTCAAAGTAAGGATTTGCAAGTTTACCTCGCACCAGCTTCTGAAGAGCAGGATGTGACATGGACAGTAAGTGATCCAAGTTTGGTGTCCTATACTGAACATGACAATAAACTTTCTCTCAAAGCCCTTCACAAGGGTCATCTCACTGTCACAGCAACTTCAGTTGAAAACCCATCATTGACCAAGACCTTTAATATTGACATTACGCTCAATAATTTTGCGACCAACCTTAAAGGCTTGAAAGCTGTCACTGGTGATTGGTATATTGATGACGATACCCTTTACGATAGCAATGTTAGTGCAAATGACTTCTTCATGGCCTATGAAAGTAATGGCTTCAAGCAATTTGACTATGATATCGATGTCAAATACCAACATGGCTTGGTCAACCTCTTTGTAGCTGCGGAACGTGAAGAACCAGGTCGTGCCTACTCTGTCCAATTTGCTGATAACGATACTGTTCGTCTCTTCCGTTTTGGTGGTGAAACCATCGCTGAAGCTCACTTGGATAAGGCTATCAATGACGGCCAGTACCACCACGTCAAGGTTGAAAAGGGCAAGGACACCATGACAGTCTATGTCGATGGCAAGGAAGTGCTTCATCATCAATTTGATGCTGTGGATAATTACTTCAATCAAGCCCATGTAGGTGTTGGTCTTTGGGATGGCTCAGTAGAATTCCAAAACTTCTTCGTTACTGAAAAAATGACAAACACAAGCAGTGACACTACTGACGAACCAATTAAACCTGATCCTCAGCTAGAACCTAGTCCAGAGCCAAATCCAGAAAATAAAACAGATGAACCTGAGCATCAGCCTGAGCTTGCTCCAGAGCCTGAACCGACAGGACAAAATAATGGTCACGACAGTACAAACACAGTGCCAGATCCATCTCAGGATAATACTAGTAAGCAAGAAGAAAGTAAGGCTCCAGTGGAAACACCTAAGACTGTCACTCCACTAGTTGAGAACCTTCTCAAAAAATTCAACGCATTTAGTCTCTCAACTTTTCTTGCAAGTATTGCCAAAGAAACATGGCACTTTTTGACAAAATGGCTATTCAGCTAAAATCAAAACGTTGAAAAGGCTATGTAATAAGAAAAAAACTTAGAAGTATGAGTGCTTCTAAGTTTTTTTGTTTCTACTAAAAATTATCCAAAAATTTCTTTTGCGAGTGCTTTTCCTTTCGGAGTTGCTGCTAAGCCACCTTCAGCAGTTTCACGGAAGGCAGTTGGCATAGCTGAACCAACCTGATACATAGCATCAACGACCTGGTCGACTGGAATGGCTGATGTGATGCCTGCCAAGGCCATGTCCGCAGCTACTAGGGCAAAGCTTGCCCCCATAGCATTACGTTTGACACATGGGACCTCAACCAATCCGGCTACAGGGTCGCAAATGAGTCCCAACATATTCTTAAGCACAAAGCAGATGGCCTGGCTGGCTTGGAAAGGTGTTCCACCAGCAGCCATTGTAATAGCGGCAGCAGCCATAGCAGAGGCGGAACCGACTTCAGCTTGGCAGCCTCCCTCGGCACCAGATATCGAGGCATTATTTGCGATGACTAAGCCAAATGCACCAGCAGTAAAGAGAAAATCCAATTGTTGTGATTCGGTTAAGCCCAGTTTTTCGATAGCAGTTGTAAGAACAGCAGGTAGACAACCAGCTGATCCAGCAGTTGGTGTGGCACAAACCAAGCCCATCTTGGCGTTAGATTCATTGACTGCCATGGCATTTCTAGCAGCACCTAAGACGGCAGAATCAGCCAAGGTCTTTCCATTTTTGATATAGGCATCCAGTTTGGCAGCGTCTCCCCCGGTTAAGCCAGTTGGTGATTTCTCAGGAGACAAACCAGCCTGAACAGACTCCTTCATCACTTCAAGATTTCGAGCCATCAGAGCTAGGATTTCAGGACGTTCCCGTCCAGTTAGCTCTGTCTCTGTAGCAATCATGAGTTCGGCGATATTACCTTGGTAATCTCGGTCAGCTTGTTGAACTAATTCTTCAATAGTGTAAAACATGCAATCCCCCTCTTAGCTGAAAAAGTTGACATTATGTAGATGAGGAATTCTAGCGATTTCAGTGACGGCCTCATCACACTGGTGCGAGTCAATTTCGATAATCATAATGGCCTTTTCACCGGCGTTTTCCCGAGTAACAGTCATTTGGGCGATATTGATGCCATAACGCGACAAAATATCTGTGACAAGGGCAATCATTCCTGGAACGTCTTGGTGGACAATGATGAGAGTCGGTGTATTCATCTTGAGATTGACCGCAAAACCATTGAGTTCAGTTACTTGGATATTTCCTCCACCGATAGAAACGCCTGTGGCAGAAATGGTTTTTGTAGCATTTTTTAAGGTGATACGAGTCGTATTGGGGTGTGGCGCATTACTATCCTTGTTAATTTTCCAGTAGACCTTAATGCCTTTTTCGTATGCGATATCCAGAGCGCGTGGGATGTCAGGGGCGTCCGTTTCCATACCTAAAATACCAGCCACTAGAGCCACATCTGTCCCGTGACCTCGATAGGTTTTGGCAAAGGAATTAAAAAGTTGAAATTCTACCTCAGTCGGTGTCTCACCAAAGATGGCAGAAACAATCTTGCCAATACGAACAGCTCCTGCAGTATGACTAGAGGAAGGCCCGACCATGACAGGTCCGATGATGTCAAAAACGGATTGAAATTTTAAATTTTTCATAACACGCCTCGTTTGATTAATCTTGTATTTTCAGTATACCACGAATTAAAGAGATTCGCTGTTTAAGTAAAAATCTATAGAATCAAAAAAAATAACCTACTTTAAGCTTTCTTTAAGCTTCAATGGATATAATAGCAGTCTATTAAGTAAGCAATACTTATTTTTCATAAATCTGAGAGGGTGGCCTGTGGGTCGCCCTTTTGTGTTTCTTTAATTATATGTAGCTGGATTGTGGTAAAATAGAGCCTAAAGATTTCCAGTTAGAAAGGATATACCATGACCTACACGCATTTACTTTTCGACCTTGACCACACCCTCCTAGATTTTGACCGTGCTGAAGATTTGGCTTTGACCTACCTTCTTGAAGGGGCTGGGGTGGCTTCACGAGATCTTAAAGTTTACAAGGATCACTATATCCCCATGAATCGTTCCATGTGGGAAGATCTCAATCATGGTTTAATCACTAAGCCGGAATTGCTTCGCACTCGCTTTTCTCGTCTTTTTGAGCATTTTGGACAGGAGGTTGATGGCAGTCACTTAGCTGGCCGTTACCAGCATTTCTTGAGCCAACAGGGGCAGGAGTTGCCTCAGGCCCATGCTTTCTTATCGAACGTTAAAAATCGCGGTCACAAGATTTATGCAGCAACTAATGGTGTTAGCTACATCCAACGTGGTCGTCTGCAAGCCTCAAGCATCTTGCCTTTCTTCGACGATATTTTCATTTCAGATGAAGTGGGTGCCCACAAACCGTCTACGGACTTTTTTGAAAAAATTGCGGATCAGGTGAATGACTTTCATCCCGATTCGGCCCTCATGATTGGTGATAGTCTAACTGCTGATATTCAAGGTGGTAATAATGCAGGAATTGACAGCATTTGGTTTAATCCAAAAGGTTTGGTTAATGAGACTCCAGCTGTTCCAACCTATCAAGTCAAAAACTACCAAGAAATTTTGACGATTTTGAGCAAATAGACCTCTTTTCAAATTGTATTTACCCATGACTATTAAGAGCTTTTCAGCTCTTTTTTTGCTACAATGAAAGCATGAATAATCTGATTAAACATAAGCTGGAATTGCTCCCAAACAACCCGGGGTGCTATCTCCACAAGGACAAATTCGGCAATATTATCTATGTCGGTAAGGCTAAAAATCTAAAAAATCGTGTGCGTAGCTATTTTCGTGGAAGTCATGATACTAAGACGGAGCTTTTGGTATCTGAGATTGCAGACTTTGAATTTATCGTAACCGAGTCCAATATTGAGGCCCTGCTTTTGGAAATTAATCTTATCCAAGAGAATATGCCTAAATTCAACATCCGCCTCAAGGATGACAAGTCTTATCCATTTATCAAGATTACTAAGGAGCTCTATCCAAGGCTCTTGATTACCCGCCAGGTTAAGAAGGATGGCGGTCTCTATTTTGGTCCTTACCCAGACTCTGGTGCGGCCAATGAAATCAAGAAGCTTTTGGACCGTATTTTCCCCTTTAAGAAATGTAAAAATCCGGCCAATAAGGTCTGTTTCTATTACCATATTGGCCAATGTAATGCCCACACCATCTGTCACACCACTGAGGACTATTGGCAAGGTTTGGTTGAAGATGTCAAGAATTTCCTAAACGGTCATGATGATAAAATCGTTAATCAGCTTAAGGCCAAGATGAAGGATATGTCTGACCAGATGGAGTTTGAGCGTGCTGCGGAGTATCGCGATTTGATTGAGGCGGTTTCGACGCTTAGGACCAAGCAAAGGGTTATCCGTCAAGACATGCAGGACCGTGATATCTTCGGTTACTACGTGGATAAGGGGTGGATGTGTGTTCAGGTTTTCTTTGTTCGCCAAGGGAAACTCATTCAGCGTGATGTCAATATGTTCCCTTATTATAATGATGCTGAGGAAGATTTCCTAACCTATATGGGTCAGTTTTATCTGGATAGTCGTCATCTCAAGCCTAAGGAGATTTTCATTCCAGGAGACATTGATCAAGAGTCTGTTGAGGCTCTAGTTGGAGATGAGGTCAAGGTCTTTAAACCTCAACGTGGAGAGAAGAAGCAGTTGGTTAATCTGGCGACGAAAAATGCCCGCGTCAGTTTGACCCAAAAATTTGATCTCCTCGAAAAAGACTTGGCTAAGACCCAAGGAGCTATTGAAAATCTAGGCAAACTCATGGGGATTCCGACACCGGTCCGTATCGAGTCTTTCGATAACTCTAATATCATGGGAACTAGCCCTGTCTCTGCCATGGTTGTCTTTGAAAATGGTAAACCTAATAAAAAAGAGTACCGCAAATACAAGATTAAGACTGTTGAAGGCCCTGACGATTATGCCAGTATGCGTGAGGTCATTCGTCGTCGCTATAGTCGTGTCAAACGTGATGGTCTAACGCCACCAGACCTCATTATCATGGATGGTGGTCAAGGTCAGGTCAATGTAGCCAAGGATGTGCTTCGCAAGGAACTCAATCTATCTATCCCAGTTGCAGGTCTTCAGAAAAATGACAAGCACCAAACCAATGAATTGCTTTTTGGAGATCCTTTGCGAGTCATTGATTTGCCACGTCAATCCGAGGAATTTTTCCTCCTTCACCGTATTCAGGATGAAGTACACCGCTTTGCCATCACCTTCCATCGTCAAGTCCGTAGTAAGAATAGTTTCAGTTCTAAACTTGATGGCGTGGAGGGGTTAGGACCTAAGCGCAAACAAAAACTTCTCAAACACTTCAAGTCTATGACAGCTATCCAAAAAGCCAGTGCCGAAGACATTCAAGCTCTTGGAATCCCTGAAAAAGTAGCAGAGGCTCTGTTAGATAAATTAAATGATAACAATTAAGTTAGACTTTTCAAGTAACTCAGAAAAACTTGGTAGGGTGATTGATAATTCAATGATTTCCTAGGAATTCTATTTCTTGAGAGTGGGACAGAAATCGGTAATTCGTTAGAATTCGATTTCGTCGTCCCACCTCCGCACAGTTGAGTAGGGCAGTAAAAGCTGATGAAATCAGCGTAGTAGAGCCCACTCAACCACTGCGTCTTGCTCGACAATCCAAAAACAATAAAGAGGCTAGGACTTTTGTCCCAGCCTCATAATTTTGAGAAATATTAGTAAAATCCATTTGATGTCGAGAAAGAGAATGACAAACAAGTGATTGTCTTGTCTGAAGAGACGAAAGAACGGATAACGGGTGATTTGTTTGAGGGACTTTATCGGAAACGACAGATTGGATTTGGCAAACTCTTCAAGACTATCAAGAAAGAATTAGACTTAGATGATGTCGAAGATGGTAATCTTGTTCAGACTGGAGAGGATAGTCAAGAAGTATCGCGAGGTCAGGAAATTGTAGCCGTTTGGAATTGGCAGAGAAAGAATTATTTTTTACAGTAACTAAGAAATATGTTAGTCAGTTTTATTATTAGGTGTATTTAATTTGCTGTAGTAATTGACAATTACGGCTGATAAGCATCCAAAAAAAATAAGTCCATATACAGTTAAAAAGACGCTAGTAATACGTCCGATTAGAGTAGTAGCTAGTATATCTCCGTAACCTACTGTTGTTGATGTGACAAAAGCATACCATAGTCCATCCCAGTAATTACTTATTTGAGGTTCAACTAATAAAAGTATTCCTCCTGAAATAAAAATAAAACTTACAAAACTTATCAAAAATTGATTAAATCCTGTAACTTTTATAATATGAAATAGAGTATTTAAACGTTTCATTTGGTTCTCCTTTGTTATAGTGTTAATGAAAATTATAGCATACAAAAAGTGTTTAAATATGTATTTTAGACACTTTTTATATTAATTTTTATTATGTTTTCTTGATAGTAAGCCTCTATCGTTACAAGCTCGTTTGTGGTAAGATGAGTATAGGTCATTTATGTTAGTTCCTTTCAGACAAATGTGGTGTTTATCTGAGCCTAACATAGGCTTTTTCTGTCTAGCTTAATTTTACAAATTGGGTTATTTATTCTTCATAAGATTTGAAGGGTTGATCTTTTTTAGGGTATCGTGTCGGTGTGATTGACAGTCCCATCTTGTCTTTTTCGTGTAGCAATTCAATGACTAGGGAAACCATGATCAGTACCATGATGAGTGAAAATGGAAAGGCTACGATAATCAGCGTATTTTGCAAGGCTACTAAGCCCCCTGAAAGAAGTAAGACGATGGCAATAGTCGCAAGGAGTACGCCCCAGAAGATTTTAAGGTTATTCTTTGGTTTGAGATTCCCATCATCAGAGAGCATAGCTAGCACATAGGTCGCAGAGTCTGCTGACGTGATAAAGAAGGTAATGATCAAGATGATGGCAACAACGGAGGCAATAAAACCAAATGGCAGTTGACTGAAGGTTGCAAACAAGGTCTGCTCACTTGGAAACTGTGTTAAATCTACATTTCCAAGTGATTGAACATGCGTTGAAAGTGTTCCAAAGGTAGAAAACCATAAAAAGCTTAATACAGTCGGTGCTAATAAGACGATGGATAGAAATTGTCTGATACTACGTCCTTTAGAAATTCTGGCAATAAAAACTCCCACGAATGGTGACCAAGAAATCCACCAAGCCCAATAGAAAATCGTCCAAGTATTGATCCAGTCACGATTGTATTGACCAAAGGAACCAGCACTGAAACTCATACGGAAGAAATTGGAAATATACAGTCCGATACTATCGGTCAAGGTATTAAAAATCTGGACTGTGGGACCGATGATTATGGTGATGGCGAGTAGTCCAACCGCTAAAATAAGATTGGTGTTTGATAAGATTTTTACCCCTTTTCCAAGACCAGAAAGGGCTGAAATGGTAAAGAGGATGGTTGTGATAATTATGATAATAACTTGCACAAGGGCATTGTTTGGAATACCAAAGAGGTAGTTGAGTCCCCCATTGATTTGGGCTGCCCCAAAACCAAGAGTGGTTGCCACCCCGATAACAGTAGCGACCACTGTAATCGTATCTACGATCTTACCAAGGCTACCGTTTGTTTTTTTACCAAACAAGGGCTTTAAGGTAACCGATAAAAGATATTTCTCTTTTTTTCGGAAACCAAAGTAGGCAAGGGCCAGGGCGATTAAAGCATATATTGCCCAGGCATGGATGCCCCAGTGAAAGAAAGTGTAACGGAAAGCATCGGCTAAGGCTTCCTGCGACCCTGGGGTAGCTCGTACCGTTGAAATGGCATAATGGGATAAGGGCTCTGCGGCACCGTAGAAGACAAGGCCGATTCCCATTCCAGCAGAAAATATCATGGCAATCCAAGAGATAGTAGAGTGTTCAGGCACCGAATTGGGTTCCCCCAGTTTGATTTGCCCAACGGGACTAACCAGGAAAAAGCCACAAAGTAGAACGATTGACGTGACCAGTAATAAGTAAAACCAGCCAAGTTTATCTGAAATAACTTCCCTTAGTTGTTCTGACCAAACTTGGTAGCCGTCAGGCATAACAATACCAAGAAGGACCAGGATAGCCAGTAGCACAAAAGAGGTTTTTAAGACCGGCGTTAAATTTTTAGTTGACATAAAATCTCCTTTCATTCTCTACCATTATATCAAAAATGATAATAACTTAAAAATGAGGGGAGATTAGATAACACCCAGCTAGTTATAATTTTTAGTTGATTAACTAGAGACGTTTAAGAACCTAAATTGTCAAATTAAGTTAGACTTTTCAAGTAACTCAGAAAAACTTGGTAGGGTGATTGATAATTCAATGATTTCCTAGGAATTCTATTTCTTGAGAGTGGGACAGAAATCGGTAATTCGTTAGAATTCGATTTCGTCGTCCCACCTCCGCACAGTTGAGTAGGGCAGTAAAAGCTGATGAAATCAGCGTAGTAGAGCCCACTCAACCACTGCGTCTTTCTCGACAATCCAAAGACAAATTGAGAGGCTAGGACTTTTGTCCCAGCCTCATAATTTTGAGAAACATTCGTAAAATCCATTTGTTTCGGTAATCCATTTCGTCTTAATAAGCCATTAGAATGTTCATTGAGACCTCGTTGACCAGGACATCCTGGATCCGCAAAGAAACTATCAATGTCATGTGCATTCGAAATAGATTTCCAATTAGAAAATTCTTTCCCACAATCAAAAGTTATCGACTTAAAGAGATGACTGGAAACTTGAGACAACCATTGATTGATGGAGGCCTCAATATCACTTGCTTTCCGTCCATTGGTTTTCAGTGTGATGATGGCTTTTGAGCAGCGTTCTACTAAGGTAATGACTGCATTTTTGTGTTTTTCTCCCACAATTGTATCCCCTTCTAGATGACCGAATTCCGTCTTAAAATTAGGATAACTGTCTGCTCTCTCACGTAAATCTCTGAGCAACACTTGTTTTCCTCGTTTTTCGCTATGACCATTTGGTTTTCTTTTGCCTTTCCAAGGGAGATCCTCTTTCTTTAGAATACCACGGTCTGCTAGTCGATAGAGAGTTCTCATAGAACAAGAAACTCTATCTGGATAAGTTCCTTTAATGACATCAAGGCTCCAATTTTGTACTAAATGAGTTTGGATAAAATCTTTTTCTGTTTGCGTAAGACTGGTTTTATTCCTGCCACAGCGTTTCTTATTGATTTTATATCGGTTATAGTAATCATAAGCAGAGTGCCCCTCTTTCAGATAGTTGATGACATTGTAGATTGTCTGTTTTGATCTGCCAAGTGAAGTCACAATATCTAAAACTTTTATGTTTTCTTGATAATAAGCCTCTATCATTACAAGATCGTTTGTGGTAAGATGAGCATAGGTCATTTATGTTAGTTCCTTTCAGATAAATGTGGTGTTTATCTGAGACTAGCCTAGATGGCTTTTTCTGTCTAGCTTAATTTTACAAATTTTGTTATAATAAGATTAACAAAAAAAGATAAGGAGTCATGCTATCAAAAACGAAACTAAAATTGAACGTCTTTATGATAAGAGTCGTCGCGGCTTTCTTCGTGGAATCTTTAGTCGTGCTACGATTATCTTCTTAATCATCTTACTGCAGCTTGTTGTTGTGGCCATGTCTTACTTATGGTTGCAACAATATAGGGTCCATCTTCAGGTGACAGAAGTAGTCCTTCGTATTTTGGCCATTATTTATCTCTTCCAGAGTGATATGGAATCAACAGCCGTCAATACTTGGCTCCTGCTTGTATTGCCTTTTCCTATTATCGGAACCTTGCTCTTGGCTTATACGAAACTTGATCTAGGTTACACAGGGATGAAGCGTGCTATTCAGAGCAATATTGACCGCAGTTCTGGTATTTTGAAACAAGATGATCAGGCCCTCGAAGAGCTTAAACAGCGTCACACAAGTAACTATAACTTGGTCCAATATCTCGAAAATGTGAATGGGCATTTTCCGGTATATCGTCACACGAAGACAACCTATTTCCCAAGTGGGGAAGCTAAGTTTGAGGAAATGAAGAAACAGCTCCTTAAAGCAGAGAAGTACATTTTCTTGGAATATTTCATCATTGGTGAAGGTGAAATGTGGGGTGAAATCCTAGCAATCTTGAAACAGAAGGTTCAAGAAGGGGTGGAAGTTCGAGTTCTGTATGACGGTATGAATGAATTTTCAACCTTAAGTTTCGACTATAAGAAACGTTTGCAAAATATAGGCATTCAATCTCGTGTTTTTGCCTCAGTGACGCCTTTCTTGTCTACCTATTATAATTACCGTGACCATAGAAAAATCTTGCTGATTGATGGTAAGGTTGCTTTTACAGGCGGGATTAATTTAGCTGACGAGTATATTAACAAGATTGAGCGTTTCGGTCATTGGAAAGATACTGCACTCATGCTGGAGGGGCCAGCGGTTGATACTTTCTTAGTCCTCTTTCTTCAGATGTGGACCTACTCTCATGAACTGCTAGATGTGACATCCTATATGGTTGAACATGAGGGCTTTGACACTCCTGGTTTTGTCGTACCTTACGGGGACAATCCACTTGATAAGGATAAGGTCGGTGAAAATGTCTATATTGATATTCTTAACCATGCTCGTGATTTTGTTCATATCATGACCCCTTATCTCATTTTAGATGGTGAGTTACTGCATGCTTTGAAATTTGCGGCTGAGCGTGGGGTAGACGTCAGTATCATTATGCCTGGCATTCCTGATAAAAAGTCAGTTTACTACCTAGCTAAGACCTACTACCCAACACTGCTAGCCTCTGGCGTTAAAATCTATGAGTACACACCTGGATTTATTCATGCCAAGGTCTTTGTAAGTGATAATAGTAGGGCTGTTGTAGGAACCATTAATTTAGATTACCGAAGTCTATATCATCATTTTGAGTGTGCGACCTATCTCTATAGGACTTCTTCGGTTCTTGCTATTGAGGAAGATTTCCAAGCGACAAAAGACCAGTGTCACCGAGTCAGCACGACTGACGTTGAAAAACTTCCATTCCATCAAAAGGCCTTAGGCTTATTGACCAAACTAGTGGCGCCATTGATGTAATGTCAATTTTTGTAAGAAGAGGGTTGAGCCCTCTTTTTTTATAGTATAAAATAAAGATAATGAAGTCGAAGGAGAAAATGATGTTAACCATTCGTCCAGCCAACTTGGCTGATGCACAAGCTATTCAGGTCATCTATGCACCCTATGTTGAGAAGACGGCCATTACCTTTGAATATGAAGTTCCCAGTGTTCAAGAATTTGAGAATCGTATCAATAAAACCCTTGAAACTTACCCTTATCTGGTCGCTGAAGAGGATGGACAAGTTCTCGGATATGCCTATGCTTCAACCTACTATGCCCGGACAGCTTATAATTGGACAACTGAATTGTCCATCTATTTGCATGAAGATGCCCGTGGTCGAGGTTTGGGAAGCCAGCTCTATGATGCCCTAGAGAAGGAACTTGAGAAGCGTGGGTACTTGCGTTTCCTAGCCTGCATTGCAGTTCCTAACGAGGCCAGCATTGCCATGCATGAAAAACGTGGCTATGTTCAAGTTGCCCATTTTCCAAAAGTTGGCTACAAGTTTGAGCAATGGCACGACATCGTCTGGATGCAAAAGACCATAGATGGTCCTGTCAGGAAAATACAGTAGAAATCACGACATTTGTAAACCACAATGGCTAATTATCCCTGCCTTTTGCATAGGCTAAAACGATACTAATAAAATTATTGAAAGAGATCGGAAAGTTGTGATGGTCTCCCCTACATGAAGGAGCTTATATGTCTCAAGTAAGCAGTGCTAGACTGTTACCTCAAAAGCCCTCCAGATGGGCTAAAATTCTACTTAACCGAAAGGTTCCCATTCTCCTGTTCTTCTTACTGGAATTGGCCTTTCTTGTCTTTTCATATCTCAGCCTACAAGAGCATTTCCCATCCATTATCTTATGGGAACACTTGTTGAGTGTCTTTACCTTCTTTTACTTGCTCAATCGTTCCATGGATTCTCGTTCCAAACTGTCCTGGATGATTATCATTGCCCTCTTTCCAATTTTTGGGACGGCTCTGCTTTACTTTTCACTGGCTGATTTGGGTGTGAGACGCTTGAAGAAACGGCTTGAGGATGCTACAGTGCAGGTATCCGACTATCTAAGTACCGATCCAGAAGTTGCTGATTATTTATCCCAAAGTGATCGCCAATTACAGAAATTAGCTTATTTTTTGGAGCATAGTCCAGCACAGTTTCCTATCTACAGAAACACAGAGGTTACCTATTTTCCACTTGGAGATGACATGCTTCCAGCCTTGTTGGAGGATTTGAAAAAGGCGGAGCGTTATATCTTCATGGAATATTTCATCATTGACGAAGGAATCATGTGGGGCGAGATTTTAACCATTTTAGAGGAGAAGGCCAAGGCAGGTCTGGACGTTCGTGTCATGTTTGATGGGATGAATGAGATGACTACCTTGTCCTACGATTATATTGAGCGACTACACAAGGTTGGTATTAAAGCCCAGGCCTTCTCACCAGTCAAACCCGTTCTATCAACCTATTACAATTACCGAGACCATCGAAAAATCACAGTGATTGATGGGCTGGTTGGTTATACTGGTGGCGTTAATATCGCTGATGAGTATGTTAATAAACGAGAACGCTTTGGTCATTGGAAGGACACGGCCCTTCGCTTAGATGGTTCAGCAGTTCAAACGCTAAAAGCTCTCTTTTTGACCATGTGGTCAGTGACTGGAATAGAAGATAAAAGGGAAATGGAGCACTATCTACAAGAAAAACCTCAACAAAGAAAGAGCCAGGGCTTTGTACTCCCTTATGGCAATTCACCGCTGACCTACCACAAGGTTGCAGAAAATGTTTATTTACATCTTCTAAATACATCAACTAATTATGTCTATATCATGACGCCTTATCTGATTTTGGATGACGAATTGGTTCGAGCCATGACCTTTGCGGCCAGACGAGGTGTTGATGTTTGTATCATTATGCCAGGAATTCCAGATAAACAGTATGCCTTTGATATTGCGACGACCTATTTTAAAGTGCTCTTGGATGCTGGCGTCCGTATTTTCCGTTATACCCCAGGCTTTGTCCATGCTAAAGTATATGTTTCTGATGGCCAACAAGCTGTGGTAGGAACCATTAATACAGACTACCGAAGTCTCTATCAAAATTTTGAAGATGGGGTCTATCTCTACAAAACTCTGGAAGTGCTAAAGATTGAAGAAGATTTTGAGAAAACCCAGGCTCTATCAGAGGAAGTCACTCTGGAAAGTCTGTCTAAAATACCTATGGCTCATCGTCTAGGTGGCTATCTCTTTTCTCTGATTGGACCTTTGATGTAATCTTCTTTATAAATTTCCCCGTTTTTTGTTCTATGGTATAATAAGACCATTAGATGAAAAGGGGATTTTTTAATGAAAAAAGCAATGACTCTCTGAACTGCCCCCAAAAGTTAGACAATGTATTTAAGAAAAGGATTTAGTTATGTATTGCACAGGACTAAGTCCTTTTCTACCATTTGTCAAGTGTATCAAGGTATTTGATGAAAAATAGTTTTACCTTAATTCGTTTATTGTTGTAATAATCAATATAATCTAAGTCTTATCGGAAACTTTCTGTAACTCTTCCTTAATAGTCTCTTGCTTTCTCGCTATAAGATTTCGAACCTGTCTTCTGGGTATTTTAGTTGCTCTTTTTCTTCTCCCAATAATTGTATACTCGTTTTTCGTGTATGATACTAACCATTGTCACCATAGAACGATTAGGTAAAGTCTAAGACGCTGATACACTTCTCTGTGAACGACCTTCCAGTAGAATTTTATTAATTATTTTTTTATTTAATTCAGGGAAATCGCAACAATCTTTCCCCTTTTTAACGATTTTTATTCCATAACGGTTAATTAATTCAATCATGTACTTAAGGTTAGGAATATTTATACTCAAGATATTTGCAAGTTACTCTAAGCTATATCCTTGGTTTCTAAGGTCATAGATTTTACGCTTGTCATCATAAGTCAATTTCATAAAAAAAAACACCTCAAAAGTTAGATTTTTTCTCTCTAACTTTTGGGGTGCATTACACTCATATAGTGAACTTTTTTTATACAGTATTGCAATTTTACAGTTAAGACTTTAAACTATGAATAGTTTATTCTTAATGATTTTCAAGGTTGTGAAGTGAGTAAATAACAGCTCTTGCTATGTGCCAAGCTAAAATAGGAGGAACTGCATTTCCTATAGCCTTGTATGCTGATGATGTGCTAGTGTTAAAAATGAAATTATCAGGAAAAGATTGTATCCTAGCACATTCTCTAACGGATAGCCTTCTCCATCCTTGTTTATCTCGGTGATCATTAGGATTATTGGTATAGTTAGGATCTGTATTATAATGCGCTTCAATATTGCCGTGATGCTCAGCACGTATCGTGGGAGCAGGGGCATTTCGTTGAATTTGATTATTTCCTTGTCGTTTTATATCGTCGCCATAGAATTTCGCATGAGATACATTATTCCAATTATGATTTGGAATTTGGTTTGTATTAAATAAATTCCAGATATCTTCTAAACCATCAAAAGCTGTACGTGGAGTTGTCGCATGTGTAGGACTTGGATAAGAAATATCAATATTCCTACCTAAGTCACTTCTAACTCCCACAATGATAACTCGTCTTCTTGATTGTGGAACGCCATAATCTGCTGCGTCTAATACGTTGTATTGTACATTATATCCAATTTCATTAAAATGGTTCATAATGATTTCTAATGCTGTTGCGTTAACGTTTTCTAAGTTATTATTACGTGTATTGCGAATTCCATCGACATTTTCAGCAACAAATACTTTTGGTTGATAATGCTGGATAAAACGACTCATTTGAAGGTATAATTGTCCACGTTCATCATTTAGTCCAGCCCTTTTACCAGCTATGCTAAAGGTCTGACAAGGGAAACCACCTAAAATAATATCGATGCCATTTGGGTTATTTTGATTTTCATTCCGAGTATTTGGAATGAAGCCGTATTTTTGGTCAATTTCTTCTAAATCAATTTCGTTAATGTTTGTAGTATCTACATCGTGATCAATGTCAAAATTATCTTTGTAAATTTGAGTTGCTTGAAGAAAAATATCGTTGGCATATCTTAGATTGATAGGGTTTTGTGAGTATTCTTGATTGAAGAGCTGAAAACCACCTTTAAATCCATAGTCCATTCCTCCGGCACCAGAGAATAAACTTAGTACATTATAGTGAATGGGGGTGTTTAAAATATCTTGAATTAAATCATCAATTTCAGTTACGTTTACAAATTGTGTATGTTCATGGAATACTGAAGACATGTACAGCACCTTTCTAATAGGAGAATATTAATATAATGGAAGAGAAAATCGAATACCTCTTGAGTGAGGTAAGAAAGTTAATAGAAGATAAACCTTTAGACGATTTAGGGATTGACTTTAGTAAAATTGACGGTGAATATTTTGAAAATGTTTTTAAGAAAAAATGTGAGGAAATTCTAGAGAAACAAGAATTTCAAGGCATTAAGTTAGAAGATATTCGAGGTCATAAGTTTCCAGACTTTATCTTAAACTATAATAATAAAAAATATGGAGTCGAAATTAAATCAAGTGAAAAGGGAAATTGGACCATCCCTGGAAATTCAGTTTTTGAAAATACTCCAACCAACGATTTTGAAGATATTTTTGTATTTTTTGGTAGCTTTAAGGAAAAGGAAAACGCTTTTAAAGTTAAACTTACTGAATATTGGAAAGCTGTGAAAGATATAAAAGTTACTCATAGCCCTAGATTTGAAATAAGTGTTAGAGAAGATGCTGAAACAAGCTTTTTTGAAAACTGGGATAAATTTGTCGCATTTAAACAACAAAGTAAGGAAGAAAAAACAGAATATCTTCAAAAATTTCTTAAAGAACAAAAAGAAGGTCAGAATCTCTGGTATGTCCAGTCTACAGACGGACAAGCGGAGCCGATGCTCTTTGAAGACCTAAAAAAAGAACTTCAGAGTGAGATTTTAGCAAAGTGTTTTATTCTTTTTTCGTCTGATATTTTCAGAGTTAAACAATCACTAGATTCACAGAGATATTTAATGGACAGTAACTATAAAGGGATACTACGATATTTATTAGATGATTATTTCGTATTTAGTGCATCTATAAGAGATAAATTTTCTAATGGTGGTAGAAAAGGTTTATTGGATGATAAAACACCTCCAAAATTTCCTGCTGTTTTCAAAAAATTCTCAGTTTTGGGAAATAAAATTTATATTATTTTAGAGAAGCTTGATAAAGGAGAATTGAGCGATTTTAAGGAAACTTTACTCACTATTTGGAACGGAAGTGAAAACGAAGCTAACTATGATGATATTAGCTTCATCGAATCTTACAAAGCTCATTTAAATTATTTAGAGAATGAGTCTAACCTTCGATATATAATTCGTGAAGAACTAGGAGAATTAGACGTTGATGATAAAACAAGTATTCTATCGAGCAAAATCTCTTCACACTGTAAACTATAACACTATAATTAAGACGCGTCAATCACCGCGTCTTATGTTAATGATGAAAATTATTTAGTCCTTAATAATTCTAAATCCTCCACATAATTCAAAGAAACACGCTTATCTATCAATTTTTGATAGAGACTAGCGACTACCTATTTTAAAGTGCTCTTGGATGCTGGCGTCCGTATTTTCCGTTATACCCCAGGCTTTATCCATGCTAAAGTTTATGTTTCTGACGCCAAACAAGCTGTGGTAGGTACCATTAACACTGATTACCGGAGTCTCTATCAAAATTTTGAAGATGGGGTCTATCTCTATAAAAATCTGGTAGTGCTTAACATTGAACAAGATTTTGAGAAAACCCAAGCACTCTCAGAGGAAGTCACTCTGGAAAGTTTGTCTAAAATACCTATGGCTCATCGTCTAGGCGGCTATCTCTTTTCTCTGATTGGACCTTTGATGTAATCTTCTTTATAAATTTCCACGTTTTTTGTTCTATGGTATAATAAGACCATTAGATGAAAAAGGGGATTTTTTAATGAAAAAAGCATTGACTCTCTTAGGGGTGACCTTAGTTTCAGGACTAATTTTGACAACAGCACAAGAAGTTAAAGCTCAAGAAACTTCTGAAAACATCATCGCTCTACGAAGCAGACGTAGTGGTTCGCGTTCTTCAAGTAGAGGTAGCAGAAGTGGATCCAAATCTGGTTTTGGCTCAAGCAAAGGACATCATTCTGATGGCAATTCAGGAAAAGGGTATAAATCTGATAGTGGGTCTAGTAAGAGTTACAAGTCAAGTAGTGATCATGACAGTTACAATGGATCTAGTAAAACTTATGGTTCTAGTAGCTCGCATAGTTCGGATTCAGACGTTGACTCTAGTACCAAATCAAGTAGCAGTCAGAGCTATTCAGACAGTCATTCCTCTTCTGGTAACAGTTCTAGCAAGTCAAAATCGGATACAAATTCAGAATACACAAAGCCTAAGATGTCATCTCCTGAGCTAAATGACTCTGAACGTTCTAACTTTCAATCAGGTGCAAAAGTTAGTGACGATGAGACACTCAAAAAGTATTCCAAACAAAATGATGATTTTTCAGATGAACAGTCCAAAAGTGTTTTTGACAATAATGACGACTATCAAATCCGTGACCGTTATTACAGACAAGATGTCATCCGTAATCCCTGGTTCTGGATGTATATGAGCAGACGTTCTTATCATCGCTATGGGAATTCATACCATTCAAAAGTGAATAATAACGCTTATACCAAGGGCTATCAGGATGGCTTTGCGGATGCCGACAAAGGCATTGATAATTATGATTCATACTCAAAGGAATCAACTCTTTTTGGCAAATTCACAACAACTTCAGAAAAAACAGAATACCTACGTGGTTATAAAGATGGTCATGATGATGGAAAGTAAGAACAATAGCTAAGATATTTCCATGGTATTCATGACTTGACTCTGTGATCTATTATGCTAGAATAGGATTATGCGATGAGTCGATTGGCTCTTTAGAGCCTTTTGCGCTGAGGAGGTCTACATTAGATTGTAACGCAGGAGCGGACCTTGAGTAGTTGTGTGAACCTGCTACTCTCATCGAAAGATGCCTCCTATCCCTTACCATTTGGTAGGGGATTTTATTTATTCTTGGCGTTTTAACCCTTTTCAACTGGGCTTAAACGTAGTATAATAGATTCACTAAACTAAATTGATAGAAAATTCCGAAAGAGGTTTTACTATGGGATACACAGTTGCTGTTGTAGGTGCTACAGGTGCCGTTGGTGCTCAAATGATCAAAATGTTGGAAGAATCAACACTTCCAATCGATAACATTCGCTACCTTGCGTCTGCTCGTTCTGCAGGCAAAGTCTTGCAATTTAAAGGTCAAGATGTGACCATCGAAGAAACGACTGAAGACGCATTTGAAGGTGTAGATATTGCACTTTTCTCAGCTGGTGGATCTACCTCTGCTAAATACGCACCATACGCTGTTAAAGCTGGTGCAGTAGTCGTTGATAATACATCTTACTTCCGTCAAAACCCAGATGTACCATTGGTTGTACCTGAGGTCAATGCACATGCGCTTGATGCTCACAACGGTATTATCGCTTGCCCTAACTGCTCAACGATTCAAATGATGGTTGCCCTTGAGCCAGTTCGTCAAAAATGGGGCTTGGACCGTATCATCGTGTCAACTTACCAAGCCGTATCAGGTGCTGGTATGGGAGCAATCCTTGAAACACAACGTGAGTTGAAAGAAGTTTTGAATGACGGCGTTAACCCACGTGATGTTAAAGCTGAAATCTTGCCATGTGGTGGTGATAAGAAACACTTCCCAATCGCCTTCAACGCCTTGGCTCAAATCGATGTCTTCACTGAAAATGACTACACTTACGAAGAAATGAAGATGACAAACGAAACTAAGAAAATCATGGAAGACGATAGCATTGCTGTATCAGCAACATGTGTGCGTATTCCAGTCTTGTCAGCTCACTCAGAGTCAGTCTACATTGAAACAAAAGAAGTGGCACCAATTGAAGAAGTGAAAGCTGCTATTGCAGAATTCCCAGGTGCAGTCCTTGAAGACGACGTTGCTAACCAAGTCTACCCACAAGCCGTTAATGCTGTAGGTTCACGTGATACATTTGTCGGACGTATCCGTAAAGACTTGGATGCTGAAAAAGGTATCCACATGTGGGTTGTTTCAGATAACCTCCTTAAAGGTGCCGCTTGGAACTCAGTCCAAATCGCAGAAACACTCCACGAACGTGGTTTGGTTCGCCCAACTTCAGAATTGAAATTTGAATTGAAATAGGGAGCGAAACAGAAATCAGTAAGGATTTAATGTTGTATTCAAATACTAAAATCAAGCTGAATCCTATAAAGCAGAGAGACTTCTCTCTGTTTTTTTTGTTTATTAGCCATCAAATTGAAACAGTCAGTCCTCAC
Organism: Streptococcus sp. 17.1; assembly: GCF_016648655.1. Classification (NCBI taxonomy): domain Bacteria; kingdom Bacillati; phylum Bacillota; class Bacilli; order Lactobacillales; family Streptococcaceae; genus Streptococcus; species Streptococcus sp. 17.1. The sequence continues at coordinate 19,850 of NZ_JACLQM010000014.1, read as the reverse complement.
GTTTTCAGAAAATTGTCAACTTATCTGTCTGTCTGGTCAAAATTATGGTAAAATGGAAAGGATTAGAAAACGGTTGAAGGAGAATATTATGTCAATTGATCAATTAAGAGATGTCAAACTGATCACAGCCCTTATTACACCTTTCCACGAAGATGGCTCTATCAATTATGATGCCCTTCCAGAATTGATTGAGCATCTTTTGGCTCACCATACAGAAGCTCTTCTTTTGGCGGGAACAACGGCTGAAAGTCCAACACTTACTCACGATGAGGAGTTGGAACTCTTTGCGGCTGTTCAGAAAATTGTTAATGGACGTGTGCCATTGATTGCTGGTGTCGGTACCAACGATACACGCGACTCTATCGAGTTTGCTAAAGAAGTTGCCAAATTTGGTGGGTTCGCAGCTGGTCTTGCTATCGTACCTTACTACAACAAGCCATCACAAGAAGGTATGTACCAACACTTCAAAGCCATTGCGGATGCTTCTGATTTGCCAATCATCATTTACAACATCCCTGGTCGTGTGGTTGTTGAAATGGCTCCTGATACCATGCTTCGTTTGGCTGAACATCCAAATATCATCGGTGTTAAAGAATGTACTAGCCTTGCAAATATGGCCTACCTTATCGAACATAAACCAGAAGATTTCTTGGTTTATACCGGTGAAGATGGGGATGCCTTCCACGCTATGAACCTTGGCGCTAACGGTGTCATCTCAGTAGCCTCTCATACAAATGGAGATGAGATGCATGCTATGCTTGAAGCTATTGAAAATAGTGACCTCAAGACAGCAGCAGCTATCCAACGTAAATTTATTCCTAAAGTTAACGCTCTCTTCTCAGTACCAAGTCCTGCACCTGTTAAGGCTGTTCTTAACCATCTTGGTTTCGAAGTTGGACCACTTCGTTTGCCATTGGTTGCATGTACTTCAGAAGAAGCTAAACGTATCATCAAGGTCGTTCTTGAAGAAGATGTCGAAGCAACACGTGAGACAGTTACAGGTGTTGTTCGTCCAGATTATTAAGAAAATGAAGTTGAGCAGATTCAGATTGCTCAGCTTTTTTAGTTGAATAGGTTAAATCTCACAAAATCAGCAGATTAGGCTCTAAAAGCAGTTTTCTATCATGAAAATCAGCTTTTTTTGATATAATTATAATTAGTGTGCTTAAAAAGAAAGGAAGTTTCATGAATCAACTTGAACAAAAACTTGAGCAGGATTTTGGTATTGTTTTTAGCCAAAAAGACCTCTTAGAAACAGCATTTACCCATACCTCATATGCCAATGAGCACCGCCTCCTAAACATTTCACATAATGAACGTTTGGAATTTTTAGGAGACGCGGCTCTGCAATTAGTCATTTCCGTTTATCTTTACAATCGCTACCCTAACAAGCCAGAGGGGGAAATGTCTAAGATGCGTAGTACTATCGTTCGTGAAGAAAGTTTGGCAGGTTTTACTAAGGCTTGCGGATTCGAGCAGTATATTCGTCTTGGTAAAGGGGAAGAAAAATCCGGTGGACGTGAACGTGCCACTATCCTTGGTGACCTCTGGGAGGCCTTCCTCGGTGCCCTTTATCTGGATCAAGGCTTGCCTGCTGTTGAGAAATTCTTGAATCAGGTCATGATTCCTCAGGTTGAAAAGGGAAACTTTGACCGCGTCACGGACTATAAGACAGCCTTGCAAGAGTGTCTTCAGGTCAATGGAACGGTTGATATTACTTATACTGTTATCGACGAGTCTGGACCAGCTCATGCCAAAGAATTTACTATGCAGGTAGCTGTTGATGGTAAGGAACTCAGCACAGGTCTTGGAAAATCTAAGAAATTAGCTGAACAGGCAGCGGCAAAGGCTGCCCTTGAACAACTAGGAAATTAAGCATGTATTTGAAATCAATTGAAATGCAGGGCTTTAAATCCTTTGCGGATAAGACGCAAGTCATCTTTGACAAGGGAGTAACAGCCGTTGTAGGTCCAAATGGATCGGGAAAATCAAATATTACAGAGAGTCTGCGCTGGGCACTGGGTGAATCATCTGCCAAGAGCTTGCGTGGGGGCAAGATGCCTGACGTTATTTTTGCAGGAACAGAGGTTCGTAAGGCTCTCAACTATGCGGAAGTAGCGGTCACACTTGATAACAGTGATGGCTTTATCGCGGGTGCTGGTGAAACAATTCGTGTGGAACGCCACATTTATCGAAACGGTGACAATGATTACTTGATTGACGGTCGTAAGGTTCGTCTACGTGATATTCATGACCTTTTCATGGATACAGGTTTAGGGCGTGATTCTTTTTCCATTATTTCCCAAGGTCGTGTTGAGGCTATTTTTAATGCCAAACCTGAAGAACGCCGCGCTATTTTCGAAGAAGCAGCAGGGGTTCTCAAATATAAGACACGTAAGAAAGAAACGGAAAGCAAGCTTAATCAAACCCAAGATAATCTTGATCGTTTGGAAGATATCATCTACGAGTTAGATGGTCAGGTTAAACCGCTTGAAAAGCAAGCTGCGACTGCCAAACGTTATTTGGAATTAGATGAGGAACGTAGACAGACTCAGCTTAATCTTTTGGTCCACGATATTGAAGTTGGTAAATCTGATTTGAGCCAGACCCAAGAGGGTTTGGCAGCGGTCAAGGAAAAATTAACTAGCTATTATGAGGAACGTCATCGTCTAGAGACTGAAAATCAAGAACTCAAGCAAAAACGCCATCAAATTTCAGAACAAATTTCTTCTGACCAACAAACCTTGGTGGATGTCACACGTCTTATTAGTGATTTTGAGCGTCAAATTGATCTTTATACCATGGAGAGTCAGCAGCGTTCAGAGAAAAAAGAAGAAACTGAAGCTCGTCTCAGTGAGTTAGAGCATTTGAAAGAAGAAGCTCAGGCAGCACTTGATAAGGTTAATCAAGGCCAAGTTGAATTGAATGCGGAGTTGGATAGCCTTGCCCAAGAGCTGATTGCTATTCAAAAAGAACTAGAGCAATTTTCTGATGATCCAGATACACTTATTGAACGTTTACGTGAGGACTATGTTGGTCTGATGCAGGAGGAAGCCAAGGTTTCTAACAGTTTGACTCAGGTCACTCACGACATGGACAGTCAGACACAAGCATTAGAAGCTCAAGCTGAAGAATATAAACAAGCTCAGGCAGATTTGCTTTCCGCTCAGGAAGTGGCTAGCGAAACCCAAAAAGCTTATCAAGCAGCCAAAGAGAGTCTTCAAAGCCTCTTAGCTAGCTACAAAGAAAAGGCCCAGGCTTATCAGGCTCTTGATAAGGACTATCAAGAGGCTCAAAAGCAGATGTTTGACCTCATGGATCACCTTAAGAGTAAAGATGCTCGTCGTCAAAGTTTAGAGTCTATCCAAAAAAATCATAGTAATTTCTATGCAGGGGTTAAGGCTGTCCTTCAAAATGCCCAATCCATTCAAGGAATTATTGGTGCAGTTAGTGAACACTTGACCTTTGATACGCGCTATCAGACGGCTCTTGAAATCGCAATGGGAGCTAGTGGGCAAAATATTATTGTGGAGGACGAAGCGGCTGCTAAGCGTTCGATTGACTACTTGAAGCGCAATCGTCAGGGTCGTGCGACATTCTTGCCGTTGACCACTATTAAACCACGTCAACTTAACGGACAATTTGCCCAAAGTCTAGCCAATGCACCTGGCTTTATTGGTATGGCTTCCGATTTGGTTACCTATGAGGACCGCTTATCTAACATTTTCCAAAACCTCCTAGGGGTAACGGCAATCTTTGATACCATTGACAATGCTAATAAGGCAGCTCGAGCGGTTCGTTTCCAAGTTCGTATGGTTACTCTTGACGGGTCTGAGATTCGTCCCGGTGGTGCCTTCGCTGGTGGTACCAACAAACAAAACAATAATCTCTTTATCAAGCCTGAACTGGATGCATTAACTACTGAAATTAACCAGATTAAGGCTCAATTAAGTGATAGTGAAGCTAAAGTTGAAGCCCTCAAGATCAAACGTAAGGCTCTACAGAAAGAGTTAGAAGACCTTAAGGTAGATGGTGAAAATGCTCGTCTGCAAGAGCAAAAACTAGACCTAGAACACCAACAAGCCTTGTCAGAGGTGGAGAAAAATCAAACCCTAGTGGATAGTTTCAAACAGGATTCTCAGGGAACTGATGGGGCAAATCTTCAAGATAAGGCTGAACAACTTAAAGCAGAGTTAGCACAAATTGCATCTAAGCGTGAGGCCATTAACGACCGTATTGAGGCTATTAAGGAAGATAAAGACGCTCTTGGCCAACAAAAACAGGTTCTCTTAGACAAGCAATCAGAACTTCAGTTGAAGGAACGTGATTTGCAAGCAGAATTGCGTTTTGCTAAGACAGAAAGTAATCGTCTTCAAGCCGACTTGTCTGAGTTAATGAAGGAATCGGATAGTCTTAAAGCGCTCCTTAATAATCAGGTCAATGATGACCAAACTGACCGCCTTCCGCATTTGCAAGCACAGCATAAAGAAGCTGTCCAACGTAAGGACGATTTGGAACAAGCTCTTGTCCGTGCCAAGATTCAGGTGCAAGATTACGAAGGTCAGTTGGAAGACTTGGAGGAGCGTTTGGCTAAAGCTGGCAATCGTAATGAGGACTTGATTCGTCAGCAGACTCGTTTGGAAGAACGTGAAAGTCAGATTAGTCAATCACTTCGTAAGTTTGCGACTCAGTTGGCTGAAGATTACCAGATGACACTTGAAGTCGCCAAAGGTCAGGCTAGCCCACTTGACAATGTCGAACAAACACGCCAGAACCTGCAAGGTCTTGAGCGTTCAATCAAAGCTTTAGGTCCGGTCAATGTAGATGCTATTGCCCAATTTGAAGAGGTTAAGCAACGTCTTGATTTCTTGAACGGACAAAAGGATGATTTGCTCGAAGCTAAGAGTCTCCTTCTGAATACCATAAATGACATGGATGATGAAGTGAAATCACGCTTTAAAGCAACCTTTGAGGCTATCCGAGAAAGCTTTAAACAGACCTTTACCCAGATGTTTGGTGGAGGTTCATCAGACTTGATTTTGACCTCAGACAATCTCCTAGAGGCTGGAGTAGAAATTTCTGTGCAGCCACCAGGTAAGAAAATTCAATCACTTAACCTTATGTCTGGTGGTGAGAAGGCCTTGTCAGCTCTTGCCCTTCTCTTTGCCATCATTCGTGTTAAAACCATTCCATTTGTTATCCTTGACGAAGTAGAAGCGGCTTTGGATGAAGCCAATGTTAAACGCTTCGGTGACTACCTTAATCGTTTTGACAAGTCCAGTCAATTTATTGTAGTTACCCACCGTAAGGGAACGATGTCTGCGGCAGACTCTATTTATGGGGTAACCATGCAGGAATCAGGTGTCTCGAAAATCGTCTCGGTCAAACTGAAAGACCTTGATTTAGACTAAAAATAGATTATATTTTCATGAAAGATAGTTGATAGCTTTATCACTATCTTTTTTCATAGTCTCAAAAAATTTGTAAGGACTTTCAGAAAAACATTAAGTTTGCGCTTTCAAAATTGCGCAATCGATTGCGTAAAATGGCTTAACAAAGGCTATGATTAGGATTTTGGGGTTTATGAGAGAGAGGGTGACTTGTTATTTTGCACTGACATGTTACAATATTTAAGGAAATGTCATATGGGGATATGGTGTTTTTTGAAGTTAGTTATAGTGTATGTGTTAAGATACGATTTTCTGGACACATTTAGGCTTCGCGTATACAAGTCTAAGAAGTCTTCTTTCGAGCGAAAAATCCAGGCTGGGAAACCTGGATTTTTCTTTGTCTTTTTAGTTTATTGGTCACCTTTCTCAGCTTGAGATTTGGCTTGTTTGATACCAGCATTGACCAAGCCCTGCATGATAGCCCCAAAAAGGATAGCTTCAAAAATGCCTGATAGCATATTATGGATTGAGAATAATTCTGTCAAATAGTCTTTATTGTCAACTAAGAAGTGAACTAGGGGCATGCCTAAGAACATGCTAGTCCCAAAGCATAAACCTGACTTAAGCCCCACGTGCTTAAGTTGTTTTTTCTCTTTCTCAGTCAGTTCTTCCTCGTCAAAAGCATTAACAGCACTTATCTTTAACTTATAAGTAAGGATGCTGCTAACTAACAGAATGATAATCAAGAGGAGGATAGGATAAATACGAGCTACAAGTTCGGGATACTTAAAGCCTATAAGAAAGGCAATACAATTACCACAAAGTAAGGTAAAGAAAAGAACTATGAAAGCTATGTTACCCATTCGATCAACCTGTTGGCGCTTTTGTTCATCTAAAGGACCAGTAATACCGTAAAAACGTTTGATTAGTTTGTCAGTGAAGGTTTCTTTAACCATGATTTACCTCTTTCTATCTTTTATCTTTATTCGCCATTTCCATCCCAAAAGAGACTGTTAAGATCTGTGTCTAGTGCTTTAGCTAGATTTAGACAGAGCTCCAGTGTTGGGTTATATTTGTTATTTTCAATCATATTAATGGTCTGTCGGGAAACACCAATAGATTTTGCGAGTTCTAATTGCGAAAGCCCCATATTCTTTCTAAATTCCCTGACCTGATTCATAATGGGCCTCCTTCTGAAAGACAAGCTAATGTGTTGCTGTAAGTCGCAATTTATTAATTATGTCAACTTTATCTGACATAATTGTAGCAAATTTGTATAGGTGTGTCAATTATCTTAGACATATTTTCCATTTTGGCATTAACTAAAGGATTCTTTGTCAGCTCTTGAAAGCTTTTTGTTTTTTTGGTAAAATTGATAGTAATTGAATAGAAGTCGTAGAGACTAGTAACCTTATGGAAATTGACAGGGATTGGAGGTCATGGACTGGAAGCCTCCTCAAGGGAAGTTCGGCGAATTCACTCATGAAAACGACTGACGAATCAAGGTCTGGGTAACCAGATAAAAAACGGATGGTACCGCGTGTCAACGCTCCGGGTTGGAGTTTTGGCATGTGGTTTTTTGTTTGCGATTCGAAATTGTTACATCAGAAAGGAATCTCATGGATTTACAAACACAATTGCAAGAGTTGAAAACATCAACGCAGGCTAAATTGGCTGAAATGCGTAGTGAACACTCTAAAGAATTACAAGAATTGCGTGTTGCAGTTTTGGGTAAAAAAGGCTCTTTGACGGATCTTTTGAAGGGGCTTAAAGACCTTCCTAATGAAAAACGCCCTAAAGTTGGTAAAATGGTCAACGAAGTTCGTGACGTTTTGACTGAAGCTTTTGACGAAGCCGCTAAAATTGTTGAAGCCGCTAAAATTCAAGCACAACTTGACTCTGAAAGTCTTGACGTAACCCTTCCTGGACGCCAAGTCAAACTTGGAAACCGTCATATTCTTAGCCAAACAGCTGAAGAAATCGAAGACATTTTCTTAGGGATGGGCTTCCAAATCGTTGATGGTTTTGAAGTTGAGACTGACTACTATAACTTTGAACGTATGAACTTGCCTAAGGACCACCCAGCGCGTGATATGCAAGATACCTTCTACATTACTGAAGAAATTTTGCTTCGTACTCACACAAGTCCTGTCCAAGCTCGTACACTTGATAAACACGATTTTTCTAAAGGTCCACTTAAGATGATCTCACCAGGACGTGTTTTCCGTCGTGATACAGATGATGCGACTCACAGTCACCAGTTCCACCAAATCGAAGGTTTGGTCGTTGGTAAAAACATCTCAATGGGTGATCTTAAGGGAACGCTTGAAATGATTATCCAAAAAATGTTTGGTGCAGAACGTCAAATCCGTTTGCGTCCATCTTACTTCCCATTCACTGAGCCTTCAGTTGAGGTTGACGTGTCATGCTTCAAGTGTGGTGGTAAAGGATGTAACGTATGTAAGAAGACAGGTTGGATTGAGATCCTGGGTGCTGGTATGGTTCACCCACAAGTGCTTGAGATGTCTGGTGTCGATTCTGAAGAATATTCAGGTTTCGCCTTTGGTCTTGGTCAAGAACGTATTGCCATGCTTCGTTATGGTATCAACGACATTCGTGGTTTCTACCAAGGGGATGTTCGTTTCTCAGAACAGTTTAAATAAGGTTTAGGAGGTTGTCATGTCAGTCGTTATTCGTAAGGTTCTTCCGGAAGAAGTAGCAGAATTAAAAGTTATCTCCGAAGATACCTTTAGAGAGACTTTTGCTCATGATAATACCGAAGACCAGTTGCAAGGTTACTTTGATACCGCACTTTCTGAGGAAGTTCTCTTAGATGAAATCACTCATGAAGAATCGCGTTACTTTTTCATTCTCGTTGATGGTGAAAAGGCAGGTTTTCTAAAGACTAATGTAGGTTCTGCTCAAACAGAGCAGCACTTGGATAATGCCTTTCAAATTCAACGTATTTATATCAGTCAGGCCTTCCAAGGCATGGGCTTGGGTAAGCAACTCTTTGAGTTTGCCTTACAAGAAGCTCGTGATCTAGGTTGTGATTGGGCCTGGTTGGGTGTTTGGGAAAGGAATTTCAAAGCACAGATATTTTACGATAAATATGGCTTCGAAAAATTCGCAGAACACGATTTTCCAGTTGGTGATGGTAAAGTTGACCGCGACTGGTTGCTTAAATTAAAACTATAAACCTATTATTAAGTTGATAGAGAGGAGTTTAAAAGGCGATTAAACGTGTTAGTTCGTCTTCCTCTTATATCAGATATACATATTCCTAAATTACAGAAAGGATTTGAACCCGCTTAAGTAGAGGTTTGAACTCTTCTCTCATTTATCAGTTGAACTGATAATTTTACAGAAAGGATTTGAATACGACCTCAAAGTTCGAGATTTAGATAAGTCGCTACTGAAATCAGGATTTCAGGCGACTTCCTAAAATCTTGTCACTTTGGTCCTTGCTTTGCAAGGACACGGTCTTAATATCATAATTATGCTAGTTAGTTATAAATGGTTAAAAGAGTTGGTTGATGTGGATGTTACCACTGCTGAACTCGCTGAAAAAATGTCGACGACAGGTATTGAAGTGGAAGGTGTTGAGACACCTGCCGAAGGCTTGTCAAAATTGGTTGTTGGTCATGTCTTGTCATGTGAAGATGTGCCTGAAACACACTTGCACTTGTGTCAAGTAGATACAGGAGATGCTGAAGGTCCACGTCAAATTGTTTGTGGTGCTCCAAATGTCACTGCTGGCATCAAGGTAATTGTTGCCATTCCTGGTGCCCGTATTGCAGACAATTACAAAATCAAAAAAGGTAAGATTCGCGGCATGGAATCTCTCGGGATGATCTGTTCTTTGGCAGAGCTTGGACTTCCAGATAGCATTATTCCTAAGGAATTTGCGGATGGTATCCAAATTTTGCCTGAAGATGCTGTACCTGGAGATAGTATTTTCCCATATCTTGACCTTGATGATGAAATCATCGAATTGTCAATCACACCCAACCGTGCGGATGCTCTTTCTATGCGTGGTGTGGCACATGAAGTCGCTGCAATCTATGGAAAATCTGTTCACTTCCCAGAAAAAACGGTTACTGAAGATAGCAAACCAGCTTCTGATAAGATTTCAGTAGCCATTGAAAGTGATAAAGTGGCTACTTATGCTAGTCGTGTGGTTGAGAATGTTAATGTTCAACCAAGTCCACAATGGTTGCAAAACCTTCTTATGAATGCTGGTATCCGTCCAATCAATAACGTGGTTGACGTGACAAACTATGTTCTTCTTTACTTTGGACAACCAATGCATGCCTTCGATTTGGATAAATTTGAAGACTCACATATCGTTGCTCGTGATGCCCGTGATGGGGAAAAATTAGTCACTCTCGATGGTGAAGAACGTGAATTGACTGCTGAAGATATTGTTATTACAGTTGCTGACAAACCAGTTGCTCTCGCAGGTGTTATGGGTGGCGCTTCAACTGAAATTGACAACAATTCTAAAAATGTCGTTCTCGAAGCTGCTGTTTTTGATGGAAAATCAGTTCGTAAGACAAGTAGCCGTCTCAACCTTCGTTCAGAATCATCATCACGTTTTGAAAAAGGTATCAATAATGATACTGTCCTTGAAGCCCTTGATTTTGCTGCAGCTATGTTGCAAGAATTGGCAAATGGAACGGTTCTTGCAGGCCGTGTTCAAGCGGGATTTGTTGATACAGAGCCAGTTCAAGTTTCTACAAGCCTTGGCTACGTAAATGTTCGCCTTGGTACAGAATTGACTTTTGCGGATATTGAAGATGTGTTTGCGAAACTTGGTTTTGGATTGACTGGTGATGCTGATAAATTCACAGTATCTGTACCACGTCGTCGTTGGGATATCAGTATCCAAGCAGACTTGGTTGAGGAAATTGCACGTATCTACGGCTATGAAAAATTGCCTACGACACTTCCAGAGGCAGCAGGAACAGCTGGTGAGTTGACTGAAACACAAGCGCTTCGTCGTAAGGTTCGTACCATTGCTGAAGGTGCTGGATTGACGGAAATCATCTCATATGCTTTGACAACACCTGAAAAAGCTGTTGAATTTGCTGTGACACCTACTAACTTGACTGAGTTGATGTGGCCAATGACTGTTGACCGTTCAGCCCTCCGTCAGAACATGGTCTCTGGTATGCTTGATACCGTTGCTTACAATGTTAACCGTAAGAATAGTAACGTTGCTATTTACGAAATCGGTAAGGTCTTTGAACAAAATGGTAATCCAAAAGAGGAATTGCCAAATGAAATCAATACCTTTGCCTTCGCTATTTCTGGTCTTGTAGCTGAAAAAGATTTCCAAACTAAAGCAACACCAGTTGATTTCTTCTATGCTAAAGGGATTGTTGAAGCTCTCTTTGATAAACTTGAAGTTTCAGTTGACTATGTACCGACAAAAGACCTAGCAAGTATGCACCCAGGTCGTACAGCTGCTATTGTCCTTGATGGTCAAACGATTGGATTCCTTGGTCAGGTTCACCCACAAACTGCTAAAAACTACGGTATTCCAGAAACTTATGTGGCTGAAATTAACCTTAGTGCTGTAGAAGCAGCCTTGCAACCGGATCAACCATTTGTTGAAATCACAAAATTCCCTGCAGTATCACGTGATATCGCCCTTCTTCTCAAGGCAGAAATCACTCATCAAGAAGTTCTTGATGCTATCTACTCTGCAGGAGTGAAACGTTTGGTTGCCGTTAAACTCTTCGACGTTTACGCAGGTGAAAAACTTGGTGCTGGAATGAAATCAATGGCTTATAGCCTTACCTTCCAAAATCCAAATGACAACCTCACAGACGAAGAGGTTGCTAAATACATGGAAAAAATCACCAAAGCTCTTACTGAGAAAGTCGAAGCAGAGGTTCGTTAATAGTTAAAAAATCCATCTGAGAAGATGGATTTTTAAGTGACTAGACTATATTACAAAAAGGAGTTAATTTGTTTTTAGAGTTTTTTGATGGGGTATTAGGACATTACACTTTTGAATCTGATAAAGTCAATGTTCTGATTGGTGGTTTACCCAGTCTTGCTTATCCCTTGGGGCAAGTAATATTTGTATTATTAGTCTACAGGTTACTCGTTCATCAATATTTTAAAAAATTTTTAACCATGTCACCTCAGGATATTTGGGCTTGGCATAAAGAAACGTTCCGCAAAACTAAATTATCTTTCATTGTCATTCCAATAGTTTATTTGTTCGTTTTCGGAATGACCTATGTTTTAGTTGATGATGTTTTGGCTACCGTCACTATTTACAAAGACTATAGAGGCCCTATAGCTAAAACCATTGATGGTCAAGTGGAACAAATAGATATTAGTCATGTTGGGACAAAAACGAGTAGTGCTAGGATTAATGCTCACTTTGTAAGCTCTGACGGGCAGACTTATGACATTCACCTGATAAACGGTGATAAGAGAATCGCTAATTATATGCGCCATCATAAGTCAGAGTCCTACACAGCAACACTTTCCTTTGATAAACATGGCAAACCAGTTTACATTTCTAAATTCTGGGAATAAGCGGTCTGGATAGCTCTTTCAGGGATTTGCACTTGACAAATATGTAAATTCTCTGCATAATAAAAGAAAAAGCCATGAAAAGAGGGTAGCCATGCAAATTATTAAACGTAATGGTCAAGTTGCTGAATTTGATCCTGATAAAATTTACCAAGCCATCTTAAAAGCAGCACAGACTGTGTATGTTCTTGATGATTCTTGGCGCCAAAACCTTGCTCAAGTGACGAAAAAAGTAGTGCTTGATCTTCAAGATGCTCAGGTGGAACGCCCAACCATTAACATGATTCAGTCATTGGTTGAAAATCGTCTCATGGAAGCAGGCTTTATCAATATTGCCGAGCATTATATTTCATACCGTTTGCAACGAGATTTGGAGCGTAACGGTTATGGTGACAAGGTCATTGTACACCTACGCTTTGAGCAGACTAAATAAGAAAAGCCATCAAGCGATGGCTTTTTTTGTGTCTGATTGTCACTTTGTCTTTTTTAAAAGTTTTATAAAGGATTCCAGTTCCTGTCCATGACCTATCTGCAGATAAGTTTCAGAAGTTGGTCTAATAAAGGAGGATTCTAAAAAGCGAATCTGCTTGTGGGCTTTGAATTTTTCAAGTGAAAACTCCTTAGGAAGTTGCCAAGTCACATGTCTAGGAGAAATCTGATAAGGAATGCTAACCTTAGATTTCTCAATGATTGCTTGACTTTTAGCCATATTTTGTTGAAAGAGGTCACCCAGCTTCTTAATGTTTTTTTGGAACATGCCATTTGCGAGATAAACGGAAAGTGCTTTTTGCATAATGAGATTGGTATCATAGTCAATAAGTCCCTTGTGGCTCAAAAAGGTAGGCTTAAGATTAGGAGGTAAGACAAGGCTACCTAGACGTAAACCTGGAAAAAGAGCCATGGAAAAGGATTTGATGTAGATGGTCTGATTTTTGGTGTCATAGTAGTGAATCGGGAGATTTTTACTATCGCTAAAGTCTCCCATATAGTCATCCTCGACGATATAAACATTGTACTGATTGGCAAGTTGGGCTAGCTTTTCTTTTTCACTGGCAGAATAGCTTAATCCAAGAGGGTTGGAGTAACGACTGATGGTATAGAAGAACTTAATCTGTCCAGATGTAAAGTACTCTTCCAAGCGGTCAAAATCTAAACCATCAAAACCACGGTTAATCGTCTCGTAAGCTAGATTCTGACGGTTGACGAGCTGGTTCATGCGATGATAGGTAGGTTGTTCTAAGAGAATTTTGTAGCCCCCATTACCAAAATCCATCTGTGAAAGGATGTAGAGGGCCTGTTGACTTCCTGAGGTTATGACAATCTGATCCGAATTGACATAAATATCGTCAGCTATTAATCGACTCTTTAAGGCTTCAAGCAAATCTTTGAGTCCGGCTTGTTCATGATAATAGTTGAAGAGATAGTCTTGATGACCCGCCAAACTTTCATCTAAACACAGCTTAAAATCCTCGTAGGCCAATTGATTGTAGTCGTTAAGGTTAAGAAGAACCTTATTATCGATTTCATTGCGACCTTCGAGGACGTAATAGCCACTTTTGGGTACGGCGTAAATATAGTTTTGATACTTTAGTTCCAAGAGTGCTCTTTGGGCTGTGTCCTTACTACAGGCATAATTCTGGCTTAGTTGACGAATAGAGGGGAGCTTACTCCCTTTTTTCAAAGTCCCATTTTGGATATCTTTGATGATGGTCTCGACAATATCTTGATAAATACTCATAACTGACCCCTTACAGATTTTTCCTTATTGTACCCTACTTGTCCTCTGAGAGCAAGATGTCTGGAGACATTTGACAAGATTATTAGATTTTGACATAATAAAAAGGTTATTAGGAAATACTAAATTTCCATCCCAAACAAGTTTAAGGAGATTGTAAGAATGACTTTTAAGAAAATCTTAGGACTTCTGGCTCTTGCATGCTTAACCATTATCGGTTTGTCAGCTTGCACACCAGAGAAAGAGCCTACTTGGACCTACGATAAAAACAAAATGCTATTTACAGGACAAGATGCTAGTGTACAAGTTCTTTCTGCAACTAAAATCGAATCACCGGAAGGTCAAAAAGCTGTACGCGTTCACTATAAACTTAGCAACTCAAGTAAAGAAACTATGAATGCCTACACTCTTTTGATGAAGGTGGTCCTTGATGTGAAACAAGAGAAGGAAGAATTGAAGGTTGCTACATTGGTCTTTTCTAAAGATGATGATCGAGATAAGATTGCAAATAAGACCAAGATTGCTCCTAAGGAAGTTAAAGAAATCGTTGTTGACTATGCCGTTGCTGATTTTGATCATGATCTTAGCATTGATTTCTCTGATTACGGTACTGAGGCAAACGCGACTGCCAAGCTTTCACTACAAAATCTTGAAAAGGCACCTGTCAAATACTTTGATAAAAAAGCTCAATAAGTCCTGTCACCACATGAATGTGTGGTGTTTTTTTATTGTCTTAAATCTGTACCCAGACAGTAACGAAAATACTATCTTGTTTAATCGTCAGAATTTTCATAAACTTATACTATATTTATTGACTAAGGAGTTTTAGGTATGTCAGCAAAACGTTTAACCATTTCTGCATTTTTCATGGCACTTGTCATTATTTTGAGCTCGAGTCTCCTATCTATTCCTGTGCCAGGAGGTCATTTCTATTTTAACGGGATTATTATTTTCCTAGTTGGTTTAATTTTCCCACCTACAGAAGCAGTTATTATTGCCGGAGTAGGTTCCTTTATTGGAGATTTTCTTTTCTACCCCCTTCCTATGTGGGTAACTCTAGTAACACATAGCCTTCAAGTTCTCGCTGTTACACTCATTGTTGGAGGACGCTTAGGAAAATTGAGTAAGTCTAGGGCAGCTTTAGGTCTCTTGATTGGGGCTATTATTGACTTAGTCGGTTATGGCTTAGGAAGAGCCTTTATCTATGGTACGCCTGCCTATGCTATTATGAAGATTCCTTTTGACATTGTAGCTGCTATTCTTGGTTTAGGAGTGGCCTACTACATTTATTTCCACACAGGTTTTGTTAAACAGTTTAAAAAGACCTGGGAAGGAAAATAGATGATCAAAGTAATTGTTGCCAATGACCTGGTTGGTCTAGGTAAGGTTGCTTTAACTAGTAGCCTCCCTATCATGTCAGCTTGTCAAACTGAAGTCCTTCCTTTACCAACGGTTCTTTTATCTTCGCATACAGGAGAGTTTGAAAATATCTATGTACGGGATCTTACGGATGACCTAAAGGGATTTTGTAAGCAGTGGGAGCACTTGGATTTTATAGTAGATGGCCTTGTGAGTGGTTATTTTAAGTCAGAAGAAGCACTAAAATGTGTAGGTCAATTGGCTCGCGATAAACAGATAGCTCTATTTGTTGACCCTATTATGGGTGACAATGGTAGTCTCTATCAAGGTTTTGATAGAAACTATGTAGAAGCCATGAAAGCTTTCTGTCAACAAGCAGATGTCATCATTCCCAATCTGACAGAAGCTGCCTTTTTGACGGATACTCCCTATCTTGAAGAAGGTTCCTATGATGAGGCCACTATTGAAAAGCTTCTGAGAGAGTTGACCAAGCTTGGACCTAGAAAAGTTATTTTGACAGGTATCTCATTTGAGACAGATAAAATTGGGCTGGCTTATTTTGATAAAGAGACTAATCGAACGATTTATCGCATGCAAAAACGTTATCGCTATCATTTTTATGGAAGCGGCGATTTGCTAACGGCAATCTTATCAGCAGGTTACTTTTATAATCTTGATTTACTAAAGGTTTGTGATTTGGCCTTGGATGTTATGGATAGGGTTCTTTCGTCAACACTGTCTGATGGTCGTCCTTTAAAATATGGTCTTTGCTATGAGCCTCATATCGGTTATTTATTCAGTGGTTTTAATGCTCTATTGGAGGAGAAAAATGAAAAGTGATAAAACACGTGAATTAGTTGAATTGAGTTTGTATGCAGCTTTAATTATTGTGAGTGTACAGTTTATTCGTATTCCTTTTGGACCTCAATTTGTCCATCTGGGAAATGCCCTAGTTGTGATTGCTGTTTTGATTTTCGGTGCTAGAAAAGGTGCGCTAGTCGCAACAGTGGGCCTAGGCTTATTTGATATTTTCAATGGTTATGCTGCTGAGGTTTGGATTACTATTTTAGAATCTTTGATTGTTTGTTTTGTTCTCTATCTTGTTTTTGAAAAGCTACTCAAATCAAATGACAAAATGATGAACATCATTATTGTTGGCGTGATAGCTGCAGTAACCAAAATTATTTTGAATTTTGTTAAGTATACGATTATTAATAGTGTCGTTGCGGCTTTACCACTAAATGCTGCCATGGCATTGGCACTTACTAAAATTGGTGGGACCTTTGGGACATCAGTAGTGACAATCATTGCGGTGCCTCTCCTCTATCCTGTCTTCAAACGTATTTTACAGAAACATTAAGGATTTAGCAGGTTTGTCCTGCTTTTTCTTTTTAATTTTCCAGAAGCAGAGGTCCAAATTTTCACTAAAAAATGGTAAAATAGTAAAGTTAATGTCAAGAAAGGAAAGGGCTGAAAGCAGGTTTAGCCCAGATATACTATGTCTATTTTAGAAGTCAAAAATCTTAGTCACGGATTTGGTGACCGTGCTATTTTTGAAAATGTCTCATTCCGTTTGCTCAAAGGTGAGCATATCGGTCTTGTCGGTGCTAACGGTGAAGGAAAGTCAACCTTCATGTCTATCGTTACTGGAAAATTGCAACCAGATGAAGGTAAGGTAGAGTGGTCTAAGTATGTTACAGCGGGTTACTTGGATCAGCATGCAGTTCTTGAAAAGGGAATGACAGTTCGTGATGTCCTTCGTACGGCTTTTGATGAGCTTTTTAAAACTGAAGAACGCATCAACGAGATTTACATGTCTATGGCTGAAGAGGGTGCTGATGTTGATGCTCTGATGGAAGAAGTAGGAGAGCTTCAGGATCGCTTGGAAACGCGTGATTTCTATACATTAGATGCTAAGATTGATGAGGTTGCTCGTGCTCTTGGTGTCATGGATTTTGGTATGGACACAGATGTAACAGACCTTTCAGGTGGTCAACGTACCAAGATTCTCTTGGCCAAGTTGCTACTTGAAAAACCAGATATCTTGCTTCTCGACGAGCCAACCAACTATTTGGATGCAGAACACATTGCCTGGCTTAAACGTTACCTTCAGGAGTATGAAAATGCCTTTGTTCTTATTTCGCATGATATTCCGTTCCTAAACGATGTGATTAACATTGTCTATCATGTTGAAAATCAAGACTTGGTTCGCTATGCAGGTGATTATGATAATTTCCAATCTGTCTATGCTATGAAAAAGGCACAATTGGAAGCTGCCTATGAACGTCAGCAGAAAGAAATTGCAGACCTTCAGGATTTTGTTAACCGTAACAAGGCGCGTGTTGCTACGCGAAATATGGCCATGTCTCGTCAGAAGAAATTGGATAAGATGGAAATTATTGAATTGCAGGCTGAGAAGCCAAAACCTGAATTCCATTTCAAGGAAAGCCGTACACCTGGACGTTTTATTTTCCAAACCAAAGACCTCGTTATTGGTTACGACCGCCCTTTGACCAAGGCTCCTTTGAATCTAACCTTCGAACGTAATCAAAAAGTAGCTATCGTGGGTGCCAATGGTATCGGTAAGACTACTTTGCTTAAGAGCCTGCTTGGTATTATTCAACCACTAGAAGGAGAAGTTGAAACAGGTGACTTTATTGACCTAGGTTACTTCGAGCAAGAAGCAGAAGGGTCACGTCAGACGCCTCTTGAAGCGGTTTGGGATGCCTTCCCAGCCCTAAATCAAGCTGAGGTCCGTGCGGCTCTAGCCAAATGCGGATTAACCTCTAAGCATATTGAAAGCCAAATTCAAGTGCTTTCAGGTGGAGAACAGGCTAAAGTTCGCTTCTGTCTCCTTATGAATCGTGAAAATAATGTTCTTGTTCTGGATGAACCTACCAACCACTTGGATGTTGACGCCAAGGATGAATTGAAGCGTGCCCTTCAGGCCTTCAAGGGCAGTATCCTTATGGTATGTCACGAACCAGAATTTTATGAAGGTTGGACAGACGTTTGGGATTTTAATGAGTTAGTATAGTGATAAAAGAGTGTTGGCATTCTCTAAAGAGAGAGTTGCTCACTCTTTTTTTATGTTAAAGAGCCGAGTAGACTTACTAAGATTTGATAAGACGGAGATGGTGTAGAGGAAGGTCGTCATCATCATAAAGTGTTTTTCTACAGATTTTGTCGTGACCTATTTGGGTTTTGAGCATACAAATTTAATTTGTTCAAAAAGTAACAAAGTCTGAGCATAAAAGGTGTAACCGTTTTCCGATTATGGTAGAATAAAACAGTAAACTATTATCAAAAGAAAGTTGGACAAACTTATGTCAAAAATCGTAGTTGTTGGTGCTAACCACGCTGGTACTTTTAGTATTAATACTATTCTCGATAATTACGGAGACCAAAATGAAGTAGTTGTTTTCGACCAAAACTCTAACATTTCATTCTTGGGTTGTGGTATGGCCCTTTGGATCGGTAATCAAATCTCAGGTTCTGATGGTCTTTTCTATGCCAACAAAGAAGGACTTGAAAGCAAGGGCGCTAAAGTTTATATGAACTCACCAGTTGAGTCTATTGACTTTGATGGTAAAACTGTTACAGCCCTCGTAGATGGTAAAGAGCATGTTGAATCATATGACAAATTGATTTTGGCTACAGGTTCTCAACCAATATTGCCTCCAATCGAAGGTGCCGAAATTAAAGAAGGTAGCCGTACTTTCGAAGCTACGCTTGAAAACCTTCAATTCGTTAAACTTTTCCAAAACGCTCAAGAAGTTATTGATAAATTGAACGACAAATCTCAAGATATCAAACGTGTAGCGGTTGTAGGTGCTGGTTACATTGGTGTTGAATTGGCTGAAGCTTTCCAACGTCATGGAAAAGAAGTTATCCTTATCGATGTTGTTGATACATGTTTGGCAGGTTATTACGACCATGATTTGACTGACCTTATGGCTAAAAATATGGAAAGCCACGGTATTAAATTGGCATTTGGTGAAACTGTTAAAGCAGTAGAAGGTGAAACTAAGGTAGAACGCATCGTTACAGATAAAAATGCTTACGATGTCGATATGGTTGTTCTTGCTGTTGGTTTCCGTCCTAACACAGCTCTCGGTGCTGGTAAGTTGGAAACATTCCGTAATGGCGCTTACCTTGTTAATAAGAAACAAGAAACATCAATCAAAGATGTTTATGCAGTTGGTGACTGTGCTACCGTTTATGACAATGCCCTTGATGATGTGAACTACATTGCCTTGGCTTCAAACGCTGTTCGTTCAGGTATTGTCGGTGGTCATAATGCCGGTGGTGGCGATGTTGAATCAAACGGTGTTCAAGGATCAAATGGTATCTCAATCTATGGTTTGAACATGGTATCAACTGGTTTGACAGAAGAAAAAGCAAAACGCTTTGGTTTCAATCCAGCAGTAGTATCTTCAACAGATCTTCAAAAAGCTGCCTTTATGGAAGATGAAAATGAAGACGTTACAATCAAGATCGTCTATGACAAAGATACACGCAAAGTTCTTGGTGCTCAAATGGTATCACGCATGGACATCTCTATGGGAATCCACATGTTCTCATTGGCTATCCAAGAAGGTGTAACTATTGACCGTCTTCAATTGCTTGATTTGTTCTTCTTGCCACACTTTAACCAACCGCTTAGCTATATTGCTAAAGCAGCTATCTCAGCTAAATAATCTTAAACAGCTAATTCAGTCGAATTAGCTGTTTTTTTTTGTCTCACGAAAACCACTAGCTGTGCTAGTGGTTCCGAAAAGCTTTTAGCGATGTATCAAAAAAGTCCCCCT